>NZ_JBSHNE010000013.1:80331-240324 GCF_053646035.1 Streptomyces sp. NPDC055287
GGCGCGCGCCCCGCCGGCGGGGCCCCGGGGGGTTTCCCCCGGCCCGCCCCTCCGTCGTAGGCGGTGACGCCGGGCCTACGGCCCGTTCCCGCCGCGGCCGCCGCCATTGCCGTGGCTGCCGCCGATCAGGTCCGGCGGGATGGAGATGTCGGGCCAGGGGCTGCCGCCGCCGTTGTCCCCACCGCCGTCGCCGGGCTTGCCGTCGTCGTGGCCGCTCTCCTCGTCCTCGTCGTCGCGCTTGTCCCGGTCGCCCTTGCCCTTGTCGGGCTCCGGGATGTGCACGGTGTTGAAGCCGGGCGCCGGCTTGCCGTCCAGCGCGCCGCTCATCGCGTCCTTCCAGATCGGTCCCGGGACCTGACCGCCGAAGACCTTGTCGTGGTAGACGCCACCGATGGTGATGCGCTCCATCGGGACCTGCTTGGCGCCGGCCGCGCCGACCCAGACCGCACCGGCCAGGTTCGGCGTGTACCCGACGAACCAGGCGTTGTGGCGGCCGTCCGTCGTTCCCGTCTTACCGGCGTTGTCCCGGCTGGTGAGCCCCGCCTGCCGGCCCGTACCCGAGTCGACCACGCCCTTGAGCAGGGTGTTGATCGTGTCGGCGGTCTTCTCGGACATCGCCCGCGAGCAGGTCGACTTCGGCACCGGCAGGCTCTTGCCCTGCGCGGTCGTGACCGACTTGATGAAGACCGGCGTGCAGTACGTGCCGCGGTTGGCGAAGGTCGCGTACGCGTTCGCCATCGTGAGCGGCGACATGCCCTCCGTGCCCAGCGAGATCGCGGGCACTTCCTTCAGCTTCTGCCCGTCGGCCTGGATCACGCCGAGCTTGCTGGCCATCTGCGTCACCGGGCAGATGCCGACCTCGGAGATCATCTGGACGAAGTAGGTGTTGACCGACTTCGCCATGGCCTCCTTCATGGCGTACGGCCCGACTTCCTGCTCGTTCTCGTTCTCGACCGTGTCGCCGGTGTTGATCCACGGCCTGTCGCAGGTCTGCACGGGGCTCGGGTACGGCATGTCGTACGGCGCCGAGTAGGTCTTCGTCGCCGGAATGCCCTGCTCTATGGCCGCGGCCGCCACGAACGGCTTGAAGGTCGATCCGGTCGGGAAGCCGTAGGCCGAGCCGCCCATGTTCTTGTTGGCGGAGAAGTTGATCGTCGTCTCGTTGCTCTTGAAGCCGTACGGGCGGGACTGGCCCATGGCGATGACCTTGCCCGTGCCCGGCTCGACGAGCGTGACCGCCGTGGCGATCTTGTCCGACTGGTAGACGTGGTCCTTGATCGACGCCTGCACCGACTCCTGCGCCTGCGGGTCCAGCGTCGTACGGATCTTCAGGCCGCCCTGGTTCCAGACCTTGGCCCGGTCCTCCTTGGTCTTCCCGAAGACCGGGTCGGACAGGAAGACCTCGCGCACGTAGTCGCAGAAGAAACCCGCGCCGGTGACGGCCGTGATGCAGCCGTTCTTCGGCCGGCTGACGTTCAGCTTGATCGGGGTGGCCTTCGCCCGGTCCGCCTCGGCCTGCGACACGTCGCGGACGTCGGCCATGCGCTGGAGCACGATGTTGCGCCGCTTGCTCGCCTCTTCGGCGTCGTTGACCGGGTCGTAGCGGCTCGGCGACTGCACGATGCCGGCCAGCAGCGCGGCCTCCTCCAGCTTCAGGTCCTTGGCGGACTTGCTGAAGTAGCGCTTGGACGCGGACTCGACGCCGTACGCCTGCTGCCCGAAGAAGGTGATGTTGAGGTAGTTCTCGAGGATCTTCTTCTTGCCCAGCTCCTCCTCGACCTGGATCGCGTACTTGAGTTCGCGCACCTTGCGGCCGAGCGTCTGCTGGGTGGCCTGGGCGACCTTGGTGGGGTCGTCGCCGGCCTCCTCGACGAAGACGTTCTTGACGTACTGCTGGGTCAGGGTCGACGCGCCCTGCGAGACTCCGCCCGACTGGGCGTTGCGGTTGGCCGCGCGCAATACGCCCTTGAGGTCGATTGCCCCGTGGTCGTAGAAGCGCGCGTCCTCGATCGCGACGATCGCCTTCTGCATGTACGGGGAGATGTCCTTCAGGTCCACGACGGTGCGGTCACGCGAGTAGACCGTGGCGATGGGCTCGCTGCGCGCGTCGAGGATGGTGGTGCGCTGACTCAGCGGCGGCGTCTTGAGGTTCGCGGGGATTTCGTCGAATCCCTCGACCGTTCCCTTGGCCGCGAGCCCCAGCGCTCCGGCCGCCGGCAGCGCGATGCCCGCCAGTACAGCTCCGGAGAGCGCGGCGACACCGAGGAATTTGGCGGCCTGCTGGGTCCCGGTGAGACCCCCGCCCGAGCGCTTCTTTGGCATGGGGGCAGCCTACGTTCTCATTCGCCGGACACACGTATATGCCTTGGCCTAAGCTGCTCCCAACTGTCACAGCAGTGCGGTTTCGCATCAAGCCCCCTGACACCCCCGGCGTCAAATCCCCCCGTATCGAAAATCTGGCAGAGGCATGTCCGAATACGCCTCATGCGTCACCGGGATTCCGTTGTGGCCTTGCCGAACTGCCCTGCTTCGCCGGGTTGGTCACGTATGCCCTCGGGTCACTCCGTCGGGTGATCTGTCGCTTACGCATAGTCCGTTCGGGCCATTCAAGATTGGGCCCGAAGGGGGTGTTGCGCTGTGCCCACCTTCCGTAACGTCCTCAACTGGCAGCGGTGAATATGCCGCTGCCGCCGTGGGGGAGCCTCGATTCGGGAGAGGACGGCGCCGGTATGGGCTGGGTAACCGACTGGAGTGCGCAGGCAGCCTGCCGCACTACCGATCCGGATGAACTGTTCGTACAAGGAGCAGCGCAAAACAGGGCGAAGGCGGTGTGCACGGGATGTCCGGTGCGGACCGAGTGCCTGGCCGACGCGCTGGACAATCGCGTCGAGTTCGGCGTGTGGGGCGGTATGACGGAGCGGGAACGGCGCGCGCTTCTGCGCCGGCGCCCCACCGTCACGTCCTGGCGCCGGCTCCTTGAGACCGCCCGTACTGAGTACGAGCGCAGCACGGGCATTCTGCCCGAGGACGACGAGAGCGGGGCGTTCATCGAGTACGCGGCTGTGGGTTAGCCCGACCGGAGCTATTCCGGCCGGACGGACTCACCGGGCTCGACGGCCTCAATGTCGGCGAGCCGGTCAGCGATGGCCCGGAGCCCTGCGAGGTCGTGTACGTCGCCGGGGAGGGCGGCTACTTCGGCAACCGCCACCTCGGGGTGGAGTGCGGTGAAGCGGTCGCGCGTTCGCTGTTCACGCGCGAGGACGTGCATGCGTTCCGCATGCAGGCGCAGCAGACCCGCGGTCAGCTGTTCGACGGTGTGGGTGCCGCTGGTGCGGGTGCCGCTCTGGCTCTCGGAGTTCTGATCCGCGGTCTGATCCGTCTGGTCCGGTGAGGATCCGCCTTCGGCTTCGGGAGAGGTGGCCGAGGAGTCACGAACTCCAGCCTTCCCGGTCCCCTGATCCACAATGCCGCCCTCGTCAAGATTTTCTGCGGCGGCAAGGGCCCGTTCGGCCGAGAGCTGAGGGGCGCCGCTGCCGTGGACCCGGTTCAGTACGAGTCCGGCGAACGGCATCTCCTCCGCCGCCAGCCGCTCGACGAAGTACGCGGCCTCGCGCAGGGCGTCCCGCTCCGGTGCGGCGACCACCAGGAACGCCGTACCGGGCGCCTGGAGCAGCCGGTACGTCGCGTCCGCCCGCGTGCGGAAGCCGCCGAACATGGTGTCCATCGCCGCCACGAACGTCTGTACGTCGCGGAGCAGTTGGCCCCCCATCAGCTTGCTGAGCGTGCCGGTCATCATCGACATGCCGACATTGAGGAACTTCATCCCTGCCCGGCCGCCCACCTTCGCGGGCGCCATCAGCACCCGGATGAACTTGCCGTCCAGGAACGAACCGAGGCGCTTGGGCGCGTCGAGGAAGTCCAGCGCGGAGCGGCTCGGCGGGGTGTCGACGACGATCAGGTCCCACTCGTCGCGGGCCCGCAGCTGGCCCAGCTTCTCCATCGCCATGTACTCCTGCGTGCCCGCGAAACCGGCCGACAGGGACTGGTAGAAGGGGTTCTCCAGGATCGCGCGGGCCCGCTCGCCGTCCGCGTGCGCCTCGACGATCTCGTCGAAGGTCCGCTTCATGTCGAGCATCATCGCGGACAGCTCGCCACCGGCCGTCTCGTCTATGCCCTTCACCCGGCGCGGGGTGTTGTCGAGTTCGTCGATGCCCATGGACTGGGCCAGCCTGCGGGCCGGGTCGATGGTGAGGACGACGACCTTGCGGCCGCGCTCGGCCGCCCGTACCCCCAGAGCCGCCGCGGTCGTCGTCTTGC
Organism: Streptomyces sp. NPDC055287; assembly: GCF_053646035.1. Classification (NCBI taxonomy): domain Bacteria; kingdom Bacillati; phylum Actinomycetota; class Actinomycetes; order Kitasatosporales; family Streptomycetaceae; genus Streptomyces; species Streptomyces sp. NPDC055287. Next base: position 84,649 of record NZ_JBSHNE010000013.1, read on the forward strand.
CGACACCGCCCGCGCCGCAGCACACGATGATGCGGGTGGCCGGGTCGTCGAGCAGCGGGTCGATGAGCAGCGCGGGCACCGTGTCCATGGCGTCGGTGGTGTCCGTGGTCTCCAAGGTCATGAAGTTCCCCCAGGGGCGATACGGGTCCGCAGTTCCTTCGCCAGCCGGTACAGCCCCGCGAGGTCCATGCCCTCGCCGAGCAGCGGCAGTTCGTACGTCGCCAGATCCAGCTGGGCCAGCACGGCGCGCTGCTCGCGCTCCAGCTCGACGCGCTGGGCGTGCTCCGCGGCCTGTTCGAGGAGCGGGTCGACGAGGCGCTCGGCGAGGCCGCCGCGGCGCGCGCCGCCCAGGCCGGCCTGGGAGAGCGCCTTGGCCACGGAGGTGCGCTGTTCGCCCGCCGCGGTGCGCAGGGCGTCCTCGTCGAGGAGGTGCGGGCGGACCATGTTCACGATGACGTTGCCGACGGGCAGTTCGGCGGCGTGCAGCTCGGCGATGCCGTCGGCGGTCTCCTGGACCGGCATCTCCTCCAGCAGCGTCACCAAGTGGACGGCGGTCTCGGGCGACTTGAGTACGCGCATGACGGCCTGGGCCTGGTTGTGTATCGGGCCGAACCTGGCCAGCCCGGCGACCTCGTCGTTCACGTTCAGGAAGCGCGTGATCCGGCCCGTGGGCGGCGCGTCCATCACGACGTAGTCGTACGAGAAACGGTTCTGCTTGTCCCGGCGGCGGACCGCTTCGCAGGCCTTGCCGGTGAGCAGCACGTCTCTGAGACCCGGCGCGATGGTGGTCGCGAAGTCGATCGCGCCGAGCTTCTTGAGCGCCCGGCCGGCCCCTCCGAGCTTGTAGAACATCTGGAGGTAGTCGAGAAGGGCGCGTTCGGCGTCTATCGCGAGGGCGTACACCTCCCCGCCGCCCGGTGCGACCGCGATCTTCCTCTCCTCGTACGGAAGTGCTTCCGTCTCGAAGAGCTGCGCGATCCCCTGCCTGCCCTCGACCTCCACGAGGAGGGCGCGTTTGCCCTCCGTCGCGAGGGCGAGCGCGAGTGCCGCGGCCACCGTGGTCTTTCCGGTACCGCCCTTGCCACTGACGACCTGGAGCCTGCTCACGCCTTTGAGCCTAACCAGTCGGCGCCCGGGCTACGCAGGAGGTGTCTGTGGCAGGCACTACAGTCGCCGTATGACCAAGTGGGAATACTCGACCGTGCCCCTTCTCGTGCACGCGACCAAGCAGATTCTGGACACCTGGGGCGAGGACGGCTGGGAGCTCGTCCAGGTCGTGCCCGGGCCCAACAACCCCGAGCAGCTGGTGGCCTACCTGAAGCGGGAGAAGCAGGCATGACCGGTGTTGTCGAGGCGAAGCTCGCCGAGCTCGGCCTGACGCTTCCGGAGGTCGTACCTCCGATCGCCGCGTACCAGCCGGCCGTGCAGTCGGGCGTGTACGTCTACACCGCGGGCCAGCTCCCGATGGTGGAGGGCAAGCTTCCGTGCACCGGCAAGGTCGGTGCGGAGGTCACGCCCGAAGAGGCGAAGAACCTGGCGCGTACGTGCGCGCTGAACGCCCTGGCCGCCGTCAAGTCGGTCACCGGCGACCTGGACCGCATCGCGCGTGTCGTGAAGGTCGTCGGCTTCGTCGCCTCCGCCGCGGACTTCACCGGCCAGCCGGCCGTGATCAACGGCGCGAGCGAGCTGCTGGGCGCGGTGCTCGGCGACAAGGGTGTGCACGCGCGCAGCGCGGTCGGCGTGACGGTGCTGCCGCTCGACGCGCCGGTCGAGATCGAGATCCAGGTCGAGCTCACCTCAGCCTGACGGCGGCGGCGCCGGTCCGGATCTTCCGGGCCTCTGATCCTCTCGAACATCCAACCGGGAGCGGATAGCCTCCGGCCATGTCCAATGGTCAGTGGTACCCGCCCGAGTGGCCGGACCGTATCCGTGCCCTCGCCCGTGGTGAACTCACCGCCGTGCCCCCCAAGAGGGCCGCCACCGTGATGCTCCTGCGGGACACGGCGGGGGGCCCCGCCGTGCACATGCTGCGCAGACGCGCCTCCATGGCCTTCGCCGGAGGCGCGTACGCGTACCCGGGCGGCGGCGTGGATCCGCGCGACGACGACCATCAGGTGGGCTGGGCGGGCCCGTCCCTCGACCACTGGGCTCGGCGCCTGGGCGTGGACCCGGCGTCGGCGCAGGCCATCGTGTGCGCGGCGGTGCGTGAGACGTACGAGGAAGCCGGTGTGCTGCTCGCGGGCCCGACGGCCGGCACCGTGGTCGGCGACACGACCGGGGACGACTGGGAGGCCGACCGGCAGGCGCTGGTGGAGCGGGAGTTGTCCTTCGCGGACTTCCTCCAGCGGCGGTCGCTGGTACTGCGCTCCGACCTGCTGGGTGCGTGGGCGCGCTGGATCACCCCCGAGTTCGAGCCCAAGAGGTACGACACGTGGTTCTTCGTCGCGGCGCTGCCGGCCGGCCAGCGGACCCGTAACGCCTCGACGGAGGCCGACCGCACGGTGTGGATCAGCCCCGCGGAGGCCGCCGCCGGCTACGACAAGGGCGAGCTGCTGATGATGCCGCCGACGATCTCGACGCTGCGTACGCTCCAGCCGTACGCCACGGCCGCCGGGGCGCTCGCGGGCGCGGCGGAGCAGGACATGACGCCGGTGCTCGCGCAGGCGCGCCTGGAGGGCGACCAGGTGGTTCTGAGCTGGCCGGGCCACGACGAGTTCACGAAGCGCATCGGGGGCACAAGGGGCTCGGAGCAGGCTGGAAGCACCGGAAGCACCGGAAGCACCGACAGCACGGGAGGCACCGCATGACCGACGCAGCCGCGCTTCCCGGACAGCCCCGCGGCGGGGTCCTCTCCGGGCCGGCCACCGACCGCGCCGTCAACGTCCTCGCCCCGAACGCTTCGGCGATGACGCTCGACGGCACCAACACCTGGATCGTCTCCGAGCCCGGCTCGGAACTGGCGGTCGTCATCGACCCGGGGCCGCTGGACGACCTACACCTGCGGGCGGTGATCGACACGGCGGAGAAGGCGGGCAAGCGCGTCGCGCTGACCCTCCTGACGCACGGCCACCCCGACCACGCGGAGGGCGCGGGGCGCTTCGCCGAGCTGACGCGTACGTCGGTGCGGGCCCTGGACCCCGCGCTGCGGCTCGGGGGCGAGGGGCTCGCGGCGGGGGACGTCATCACCACCGGGGGCCTGGAGCTGCGTGTGGTGCCGACGCCGGGGCACACCGCCGACTCGCTGTGCTTCCACCTGCCGGCGGACCGGGCCGTACTGACGGGCGACACCGTCCTCGGGCGCGGCACGACGGTCGTGGCGCACCCGGACGGGCGGCTCGGCGACTACCTCGACTCGCTGCGGCGGCTGCGTTCGCTGGCGGTCGACGACGGGGTGCACACGGTGCTGCCGGGCCACGGGCCCGTGCTGGAGGACGCGCAGGGCGTGGTCGAGTACTACCTGGCCCACCGGGCGAACCGGCTGGCGCAGGTCGAGACGGCCGTCGAGAGCGGGTACGTGAGGGCCTCGGAGGTCGTCGCCCACGTGTACGCGGACGTGGACCGGTCACTGTGGCCGGCCGCCGAGCTCTCGGTGCGGGCGCAGCTGGAGTACCTGCGGGAGCACGGGCTCATCTAGCGCGAGCGGGCGCGGACTCGGTCAGGGGGCCGGGAACGCGGAAGGGCCGCCCCTGTCAGGGGCAGCCCTTCCGGCGTCCGTACGCTTCGCCCGTCCTAGCGCGAGCGCTTTGCCAGCCGCTCCACGTCCAGCAGGATCACGGCCCGCGCCTCCAGGCGCAGCCAGCCGCGGCCCGCGAAGTCCGCGAGGGCCTTGTTGACCGTTTCGCGGGACGCGCCGACCAGCTGGGCCAGCTCTTCCTGCGTCAGGTCGTGCACGACGTGGATGCCCTCCTCGGACTGCACACCGAAGCGGCGTGACAGGTCGAGGAGCGCGCGGGCGACACGGCCCGGCACGTCGGAGAAGACCAGGTCGGACATCTGGTCGTTGGTCTTGCGCAGCCGGCGGGCGACCGCGCGGAGAAGGGCCGTGGCCACCTCCGGGCGGGCGTTCAGCCAGGGCTGGAGGTCGCCGTGGCCGAGGCCGAGCAGCTTGACCTCCGTCAGGGCGGTGGCGGTGGCGGTACGCGGGCCCGGGTCGAAGAGCGACAGCTCTCCGATCAGCTCGCCGGGTCCGAGGACGGCCAGCATGTTCTCGCGGCCGTCGGGGGAGGTGCGGTGCAGCTTCACCTTGCCCTCGGTGACCACGTACAGGCGGTCGCCGGGGTCGCCCTCGTGGAAGAGGGCGTCGCCGCGAGCGAGCGTCACCTCACTCATCGAGGCGCGGAGCTCCGCGGCCTGCTCGTCATCGAGCGCCGCGAAGAGCGGGGCGCGCCGCAGAACGTCGTCCACGAGTTCTCTCCTTGTCGACCTGCTCATCACGGGAACCGTGGTCACCATGATGCCGGACGGTAAAACAGTGCGATCAATCACAAGTTTGACGTACCGGCGTGCCCGACCGTGCGGCAGGGGGCCGATTGGGGTGGCAATTGGCTGTGACCGGGGCGGATGTCAGTGCCGGGCTTTAGGCTGGCCGGGTGTCCAAATCGCCGGTGAGAGTGGAGCCCAAGGGGGCCGGACAGGTGACCGAAGGCCGTAATTCCGCTGTGGGCGAACAAGTTCCGGCCCAGCCCAAGAATGCCGCAAAAGAGGTAAAACCGACCAAGCCTGCGAAGGCTGCGGGGAAGGCCGCGACGCCCGCTGCGAAGCCCGCGACGGCGGAGAAGCCGGCGAAGCCCGCCAAGCCCGAGTCGCGCCTCGCCATGGTCCGGCGCGCCCGCCGGATGAACCGTGAGCTGTCCGAGGTCTATCCGTACGCCCATCCCGAGCTCGATTTCGAGAACCCCTTCGAGCTGCTGGTCGCCACCGTCCTCTCCGCCCAGACCACCGACCTGCGGGTCAACCAGACCACCCCGGCGCTCTTCGCCAAGTTCCCCACGCCCGAGGACATGGCGGCCGCGGACCCCGAGGAGCTGGAGCAGCTGATCCGGCCGACGGGATTCTTCCGTGCCAAGGCGCGATCGCTGCTCGGCCTGTCCGCCGCTCTCCGGGACAACTTCGACGGCGAGGTCCCCGGCCGTCTGAAGGACCTCGTCACGCTGCCCGGTGTCGGCCGCAAGACCGCCAACGTGGTCCTCGGTAATGCGTTCGGCGTGGCCGGCCTGACCGTGGACACCCACTTCGGCCGACTCGTGCGGCGCTGGAAGTGGACCGAGCACGAGGACCCCGAGAAGGTCGAGGCGGACATCGCCGCGATCTTCCCCAAGACCGAGTGGACGATGCTCTCGCACCGGATCATCTTCCACGGCCGCCGCGTCTGCCACTCCCGCAAGCCGGCCTGCGGCGCCTGCCCGATCGCGCATCTGTGCCCGTCCTACGGCGAGGGCGAGACGGATCCGGAGAAGGCCAAGAAGCTCCTCAAGTACGAGATGGGGGGCTATCCGGGACAGCGGCTGAAGCCCCCGCCCGGCTACCCGGGCGCGCCCGCGCCCCCGCTGGGGGCCGCCGAGTGACGTGGGCGCGCGATTGCGCGGAACGAACGGGCCCGGTTCGGGCGTTGTGACGACGGGGGTGCCTATGACGCGTGGGAGCGAGACATACGACGGCGGGGTGGCCGCGGCTGCCGGGACCGCCGAGCCGGCCGGTCCGGCCGAAGTCGCCGTGACGAGCAGCGGGCTGCCCGCCTGGCTCGACCCGGTGGCCGAAGTCGCCCGGTCCGTACGTCCCGAGCAGCTCAGCCGCTTCCTGCCGCCGGAGAGCGGCGCCGGGCGCCAGTCGGCCGTACTGATCCTCTTCGGCGAAGGGGAGCAGGGACCTGAGTTGCTGCTCATGGAGCGGGCCGGCAGCCTCCGCTCGCACGCCGGGCAGCTGAGCTTCCCCGGCGGCGCCCTCGACCCCGCCGACGGTGATCCGGAGACGACGGGGCCGCTGCGTGCGGCGCTGCGCGAGGCCGAGGAGGAGACCGGGCTCGATCCCTCGGGTGTCCAGGTCTTCGGCGTACTGCCCCGTCTCTACATCCCCGTCAGCAATTTCGTCGTGACGCCCGTTCTCGGCTGGTGGCGCGAGCCGAGCCCCGTCGGCGTCGTCGATTCCGCCGAGACGGCTAGCGTGTTCACGGTTCCCGTGGCGGATCTCACGGACCCGGCGAACCGCGTGACGAGCGTGCATCCGCGCGGCCACACCGGCCCGGCGTTTCTGGCCGGACCCGCTCTGGTCTGGGGTTTCACGGCCGGCGTGATCGACAAGATCCTTCACTACGCGGGCTGGGAGCGGCCCTGGGACCGCTCCAGGCAGGTCCCGCTCGACTGGCGCGCGTGACAGGGTGGCCATGTGAACGTCCTGGACATCTTGTTGCTGGTCGCGGCGGTGTGGTTCGCGATCGTCGGGTACCGACAGGGATTCGTCGTCGGCATTCTGTCGGTGATCGGCTTCCTGGGCGGCGGCCTGGTCGCGGTCTATCTGCTGCCGTTCCTGTGGGACCAGCTGACTGACGGATCGGAAGTCAGTTCGACCGCCGCCGTCGTCGCGGTCATCGTCGTGATCGTGTGCGCCTCGGTGGGCCAGGCCTTCACCACCCACCTCGGCAACAAGCTCCGCAGATACATCACCTGGTCGCCCGCCCGCGTCCTGGACGCCTCCGGCGGCGCGCTGGTCAACGTCGTCGCGATGCTCCTGGTCGCCTGGTTGATCGGCTCCGCGCTCGCGGGCACCTCGCTGCCCACACTGGGCAAGGAGGTCCGTAACTCCAAAGTGCTCCTCGGTGTGTCGCGCGTGATGCCCGACCAGGCGAGCATGTGGTTCACGGACTTCAGCTCGGTGCTCGCCCAGAACGGCTTCCCGCAGGTCTTCAGCCCCTTCTCCAACGAGCCGATCACCGAGGTCAAGGCTCCGGACCCGGCGCTCGCCGGCAGCCCCGTCGCCGCCCGCGCCAAGAAGTCCATCGTCAAGGTCGTCGGTACGGCGCAGAGCTGCGGCAAGGTCCTCGAAGGCACCGGCTTCGTCTTCGACAGCCGCCGTGTCATGACCAACGCGCATGTCGTCGGCGGCGTGGACGAGCCGACCGTGCAGATCGGCGGCGAGGGCCGCCGGTACGACGCCACCGTGGTGCTCTACGACTGGGAGCGCGACATCGCCGTACTGGACGTCCCCAACCTCGACGCACCCGCGCTGGAGTTCACGGCCCCCGACCGCGACGCCCGCAGCGGCGACAGCGCGATCGTCGCCGGCTTCCCGGAGAACGGCGCGTACGACGTCCGGTCCGCCCGCGTCCGCGGCCGGATCAACGCCAACGGCCCCGACATCTACCACCGCGGCACGGTCCAGCGAGACGTCTACTCGCTCTTCGCGACCGTCCGGCAGGGCAACTCGGGCGGCCCGCTGCTGACGCCCGACGGCAAGGTCTACGGCGTCGTCTTCGCCAAGTCCCTCGACGACGCCGAGACGGGATACGCCCTGACGGCCGACGAGGTGCGCGAGGACGTCCGTCTCGGCCGGGTCGCCAACCAGCAGGTCGACAGCCAGGGATGCGCGCTCTGAGAAGGCGCGACTGAACGGGCGCGTTCCGGGAGGGCGCGCCCCGAGAGACGGCGGGTACAGCAGATGCGTCTGACCATCCTCGGGGGCGGCGGCTTCCGTGTCCCTCTCGTGTACGGCGCGCTCCTGCGCGACCGCGCCGGGGGCCGCGTCACTCACGTCACCCTCCACGACCTGGACCGGGCCCGGCTGACCGCCATCGCCCGGGTCCTGGCCGACCAGGCCGACGGGGTCACGGACGCGCCGTCCGTGACCGTGACCACCGACCTCGACGAGGCGCTGCGCGGCGCCGACTTCGTCTTCTCCGCCATCCGCGTCGGCGGACTGGAGGGCAGGGCCGCCGACGAACGGGTCGCCCTCGCCGAGGGCGTCCTGGGTCAGGAGACGGTCGGCGCGGGCGGCATCGCGTACGGACTGCGCACGGTGCCGGTGGCCGTCGACATCGCGCGTCGCGTCGCGCGGCTCGCCCCCGACGCCTGGGTCATCAACTTCACCAACCCGGCCGGACTGGTCACCGAGGCCATGTCCCGCCACCTCGGCGACCGAGTCATCGGCATCTGCGACTCGCCGGTCGGCCTCGGCCGGCGCGTCGCCCGGGTGCTCGGCGTGGCGGACCCGGCGCGGGCGCGGCTCGACTACGTCGGGCTCAACCACCTCGGCTGGCTGCGCGGGGTGTACGCCGACGAGCAGTCCGGGACCGGCGCCGCGGTCAATCTGCTCCCGGCTCTGTTCGACGACGAGAGCGCGCTGACCTCGTTCGAGGAGGGCCGGCTCTTCGGACCCGATTGGCTGCGCTCGCTCGGGTCCGTCCCCAACGAGTACCTGCACTACTACTACTTCAACCGCGAGACGGTCACCGCCTACCGTGAGGCGAAGCAGACCCGCGGGGCCTTCCTCCGCGACCAGCAGGCCCGCTTCTACGAAGGCATGGCGGACCGCGCGACGGCGTCGGGCGCCCTGGCCGCGTGGGACCGCACGCGCGCCGAGCGCGAAGCCACGTACATGGCGGAGAACCGGGAGGCGGCGGGCGCGGGCGAGCGCGCCGCCGACGACCTGGAGTCCGGCGGGTACGAGTACGTCGCGCTCGCCCTGATGCGGGCCATCGCCCGCGACGAGCGCGCCACGCTCATCCTCAACGTCCGTAACCGGGGCACCCTGTCGCTGCTCGACGCGGCAGCCGTCGTCGAAGTCCCGTGCCTGGTCGACTCGACCGGCGCCCGCCCCGTCGCCGTATCACCGCTGACCGGCCACGAGGCGGGCCTGGTGGCCGCGGTCAAGGCGGTGGAGCGGTGCGTACTGGAAGCGGGGGAGAGCGGGTCGGCGCGGGCGGCTGTGAAGGCGTTCGCCCTGCACCCGCTCGTCGACTCCGTCGGGGTGGCGCGCAGGCTCCTCGACGGCTACCGCAGCGCGCACCCCGGACTCGATTACCTCAAGTCCGGGGCTCGGTAGCGTCCGTAGCGTCGGTAGGTTCAGGTGTTTGAGTAGTAGCTTCAGTCGCGGGGATGGCGCAGCCGCGCCGAGACCCAGCGGGCCCTGCGGCGGAGGATGCGCGGAATCCCGATCGCGCGGGAAGGCGGGCCGTGGCCCTGATCCTGCGGACCGCCCCCTTCGTGGGTGCTCAGCGCTGTGGCCGAGCGGCGGTTGCGTGCTGCGTCACCGTAGTCGTGCGTCCAGCCCATACCCCGACGTTTGCCCGTGCCCCAAGGTCCGTAATCGCGTCGGGGGCAGCCAATTGGCCTATGCGCGAGGCAATTGGCTGTTCGTAGGACAAGCGTTCAAGCGAGGTATGGCGGGCTGACGTCCGATCAGCGGTCGGGCTCGGGATCCTTCAGCCAGTTGACCAGCTCGGCCGAGAAGGCCGCCGGGTCCTCCTCGTGCGGGAAGTGGCCGAGACCGTCGAACAGCCGCCACCGATACGGTGCTTCGACGTACTCACCGGAACCCGCGGCGCTTCGGGTGCGCATCACCGGGTCCAGCGAACCGTGCAGATGCAGCGTCGGCACCCGTACGGGCCGTTTCATGCGTCGGTTGAACTGAATGCCGTCCGGCCGCGCCATCGACCGCACCATCCAGCGGTACGGCTCGATCGAGCAGTGCGCCGTCGACGGAATCGACATCGCCCGCCTGTACACGTCGACGTCCTCGTCGTCCGGCAGCCGGGGACCCGACCAGTCGCGGACCAGCCGGCCCACCAATGCCGCGTCGTCCGCCATCAGCTGACGCTCCGGCAGCCACGGCCGCTGGAAGCCCCAGACGTACGATCCGGCCCGCGTCTGCGACACGTCGGAGAGCATCGCCGAGCGCCAGCGCCGCGGATGCGGCATCGAGGAGACCGCGAGCCGGCGTACCAGCTTGGGCCGCATCACGGCCGCCGTCCACGCCAGGTAGCCGCCCAGGTCGTGGCCGACGAGCGCCGCGTCCGGCTCGCCGAGCGAACGCACCACACCCGTGATGTCGAGCGCGAGGTTCGCCGGGTCGTAGCCCCGCGGCGTACGGTCGCTGCCGCCCACGCCCCGCAGGTCCATCGCCACGGCCCGGAACCCGGCGTCGGCCAGCGCGGTCATCTGGTGCCGCCACGTCCACCAGAACTGCGGAAAGCCATGCAGCAGCATCACGAGCGGCCCGTCCCCGACTTCCGCGATGTGGAAGCGCGCGCCATTGGCCGCGACGTCGCGATGGGTCCATGGGCCGTCGGGACGTACGACAGAGAGGGGGGAGGCGGAGCCGGAATCTGGGGCGGTCATGTGGATGAGCGTGCCACAGCCACCGCCTTGTCACCGACCTGGCGCGGATGAGGCTTGACGCCCTGGAGCACGGCCGCGGTCTGCTTGGCCGAGGCGATGCTCTTCTCCGGGGGCTTGACCTTCTTGAACTTGGTGACGGCGATCAGCGCCAGCAGACCCGCCAGCAGCAGAAACGCTCCGCCCACGATCAGGAAGGACCAGGCGAGCCCGAGCCCCAGGTTGTGGATGCCGTACGCCGCGGCGAAGCTCAGCACCGGCAGGGAAAAGAGCGCGAACACCCCCGCGACACCGATCGCCGTGCCGCCCGTGCCGACGCGCTTGGCGTCCTGTCGCAGCTCGGCCTTGGCCAGTGCGATCTCGTCGTGCATGAGTGCGGACATCTCGGCGGTCGCCGACGCGACCAACTGGCCGAGGCTGCGGTCGACGCTGTCAGCCGTCGCTGTGCGGGCGGGGTCGCTCATCGCTCTCTCCCTCTTCTACGTCTACTACGTCGTGTGCGTGGTGCGTACTGCGTGTTGTGCGTCTGCTACGTCTGCTACGTCTGTACCTGATGTCGAATCATGCCGGACTGTCGTCCTTGCCGCTGGATGCCCCCGCGAGTTCCGCCAGCCTGCGGTGTTCGGCGGCCTTCGCCTCGTGGATCGCGGCCATCCGCAAGTGGTACTCCGGCTGGCCGAGCTCGTAGATGTCCGGGATGCCGTCCTGGTCCTCGTCGCGCTCCTCGTCCTCGACCATCGCGCGGTACTTGCGTACCCGCAGCTTGAGGAGAATCCCGGACAGCAGGGCGGCGAACAGCGATCCGATGAGGACGGACGCCTTGATCCGGTCGGTGAGCGCGGCGTCCCCGGTGAAGGCGAGTTCCCCGATGAGCAGCGAGACCGTGAAGCCGATCCCGGCCAGGGAGGCGATGGCGAAGACGTCCGGCCAGGCGAGGGCGTCGTTGAGCTCGGCCTTGGTGAAGCGGGCCGCGAGCCACGTGCCGCAGAAGATGCCGAAGGCCTTGCCGACCACCAGCCCGAGGACGACGCCGAGCGTCTCGGGCTGGGTGAATACGCCGCCGATCGCACCGCCGGTGACGGAGACGCCGGCCGAGAACAGCGCGAACAGCGGCACGGCGATGCCCGCGGAGATAGGCCGGACCAGGTGCTCGATGCGCTCACCGGAGGAGGGCGTGTCGCCGTTGCCGTCCCGGGTGCAGCGCAGCATCAGGCCCATCGCGACACCGGCGATGGTGGCGTGTACGCCGCTGTTGTACATCAGGCCCCAGATCACCAGGGCGAGCGGTACGTAGAGGTACCAGCCGCGCACGCGCTTGCGCAGCAGCAGCCAGAAGACGGCCAGGCCCGCGACCGCGCCGCCGAGCGCGGCGAAGTTGAGGTCGCTGGTGAAGAAGACGGCGATGATCAGGATGGCGAACAGGTCGTCCACGACGGCCAGGGTGAGCAGGAAGGCGCGCAGCGCGGACGGCAGCGAGGTGCCGATCACGGCGAGGACGGCCAGCGCGAAGGCGATGTCGGTGGCCGTCGGCACGGCCCAGCCGTCCAGCGACCCGTCCCCGGCCAGGTTGACCACGACGTACACGAGGGCCGGTGCGAGCATGCCGCTGAGCGCGGCGATCACGGGGAGGGCGGCGGCCCTGGGGTCGCGCAGTTCGCCGGCGACCAGTTCGCGCTTGAGCTCGATGCCGGCGACGAAGAAGAAGACGGCGAGAAGACCGTCGGCCGCCCAGTGCTGGAGCGAGAGGTCGAGGCCGAGGGACGCGGGGCCGATGTGGAAGTCGCGTACGGACTCATAGCTGTCGCTGAGGCCGGTGTTGGCCCAGATCAGCGCGACGATCGCGGCTGTCAGCAGAAGCACGCCGCCGACCGTCTCGGTGCGCAGCGCGTTCGCGACGTAGGTGCGCTCGGGGAGCGAGAGCCGTCCGAGGAACGTGCGGGTGCCGGGCGGGGGCGGCGGTGCCGACGGGCTGGACGGTGCGGTAGGGCGGGGCGCGGCCACGGGTGAGACCTCCGGTCGGTGGGCAGCATGGAGCACATTGCCGACCAGACTTCCCGGCACCCCTGTGGAGTTTTGACGCGTTCCTGACGCGAGCGACCACTCTACCGGGGCGCGCAAGGGTGCAATCCGGTGATCTTCACTTTACGAGCAGAACGGACAGAACGGTCAGTCGGCACGGAGAGCCGACTGACCGTTCTGGACCCTTGACGACGTGTCCGGAGCCCTCAGTCCTCGCTGGACGCGCTCGGAAGCTTCGTCTGGATGAGGTCCATCACCGAGGAGTCGGTGAGCGTGGTGACATCACCCAGCTGCCGGTTCTCGGCGACGTCCCGCAGCAGCCGTCGCATGATCTTGCCGGAGCGGGTCTTGGGCAGCTCGGCGACCGGCAGGATCCGCTTCGGCTTGGCGATGGGGCCGAGGGTGGCGCCGACATGATTGCGGAGTTCGGCGACGAGGGTGTCCGTCTCGGACGCCGTACCGCGCAGGATCACGAAGGCGACGATCGCCTGGCCGGTCGTCTCGTCGGCCGCGCCGACGACCGCCGCCTCGGCGACCGATGGGTGGGAGACGAGCGCCGACTCGACCTCGGTGGTCGAGATGTTGTGGCCGGACACCAGCATCACGTCGTCGACCCGGCCGAGCAGCCAGATGTCGCCGTCGTCGTCCTTCTTGGCGCCGTCACCCGCGAAGTACTTGCCGGGGAAACGGGACCAGTACGTGTCGATGAACCGCTGGTCGTCGCCCCAGATCGTACGGAGCATGGACGGCCACGGCTCGGTCAGGACGAGGTAGCCGCCGCCCCCGTCGGGGACCTCGTTCGCCTCGTCGTCGACGACGGTCGCGCCGATGCCGGGCAGGGCGCGCTGCGCGGACCCGGGCTTGGTCGCGGTGACGCCGGGCAGCGGAGAGATCATCATCGCGCCGGTCTCGGTCTGCCACCAGGTGTCCACGATCGGGGTCTTGCCGGCGCCGATGTTCTCCCGGTACCAGATCCACGCCTCGGGGTTGATCGGCTCGCCGACCGAGCCGAGGATGCGGAGACTGCTCAGGTCGAACTTGGCGGGGATGTCGTCCCCCCACTTCATGAACGTCCGGATCGCGGTCGGCGCGGTGTAGAGGATCGTGACGCCGTACTTCTGCACGATCTCCCAGAAGCGGCCCTGGTGCGGGGTGTCGGGCGTGCCCTCGTACATGACCTGCGTCGCGCCGTTGGCCAGCGGTCCGTACACGATGTACGAATGCCCGGTCACCCAGCCGATGTCGGCCGTGCACCAGTAGACGTCGGTCTCCGGCTTGAGGTCGAAGACGGCGTTGTGGGTGTACGCGGTCTGGGTGAGGTAGCCGCCGGACGTGTGCAGAATGCCCTTCGGCTTACCCGTCGTGCCGGACGTGTAGAGGATGAAGAGCGGGTGCTCGGCGTCGAAGGCCTCGGGGGTGTGCTCGGCGGACTGGCGGGCGACGATCTCGTGCCACCACACGTCCTTGCTGTCGTTCCATGCGGTGTCCTGGCCCGTGCGGCGTACGACCAGAACGTGCTCCACCTGCGGGCACTTGGCGACGGCCTCGTCGATGGCGGGCTTGAGGGCGGAGGGCTTGCCGCGCCGGTAACCGCCGTCGGAGGTGATGACGAGCTTCGCGTCGGCGTCCTGGATGCGGGAGGCGACGGCGTCGGCCGAGAAGCCGCCGAAGACCACCGAGTGCGCGGCTCCGATGCGGGCGCAGGCCAGCATCGCCACGGCGGCCTCGGGAATCATCGGCAGGTAGACGGCGACCCGGTCGCCCTTCCGCACGCCCAGCTCCGTCAGGGCGTTGGCCGCGCGCGAGACCTCGTCCTTGAGCTCGGCGTAGGTGATCGCGCGGGTGTCGCCCGGCTCGCCCTCGAAGTGGATGGCGACGCGGTCGCCGTGGCCGGCCTCGACGTGGCGGTCGACGCAGTTGTACGCGACGTTGAGCCTGCCGTCGGCGAACCACTTGGCGAACGGCGGGTTCGACCAGTCGAGCGTCTCGGTCGGCTCGGTGGCCCAGGTGAGCCGCCGGGCCTGCTCGGCCCAGAAGCCCAGCCTGTCTGCCTCGGCCTGCTCGTACGCCTCCGCCGTGACGTTGGCGTTCGCGGCCAGCTCGGCAGGCGGCGCGAAGCGGCGCTCCTCCTTCATGAGGTTGGCCAGGCTTTCGTTGCTCACGACATCTCCCATTCCCAGGGCGTCCGATGTGTCCCGTGCCCTAGCTCATCAGTCCCGTGCCCGGGTGACAAGAGCCTTCCGGAAATTGGTTTAGACCTGTGAGCTGCGGCGGGCCGCATCCGGGCCGGTGTTCTTGGCGGCGTACGGCCCTCCTCGCCGTCCGGCGCGGGGAGGGCCATACGGTCTCACGGACGCGGCGCCGGATCGGTTCAGGCGCGTCGGTTCAGGAGCGCGCCGCCTGGAGCCAGCCGTCCGCCTCCGAGTCCTCGGCCGGGCCGACCCGGTCGAAGACCTCCTCGGTCTCCCCGATCCGGACCCCGTCCTGGAGCAGGTACGCCTGGGCCTCGCCGACATGGAAGTACATGCCGTGCAGCTCGAGCGTGCCCTCGTCGAGCCGCCGCCGCACCGCGTCGTGGGTACGCAGATGCTCCAACTGCTGGACCACATTGGTCAGGCAGAGCTGCTCGACCGCGTCGGCCGGCAGCCGCCCCGAGATCCGCGCCCAGGAGTGCTTCCTGCTGCGCATCCGTTCCAGGCTGGGCGTACCGTGCCGCAGCCAGCGCCGCAGCGGTGTCCGGGCTCCGTCCGGCGGCGTGTTGAGCGGCGTATTGAGCAGTGCCTGCATCGCGCCGCAGCCCGAGTGCCCGCAGATGGTGATGGACTGCACCTTCAGTACGTCCACGGCGTACTCGATGGCGGCTCCCACCGAGTCGTCCGCGCTCTCCGCACCGGGCGGCGGCACCAGATTGCCCACGTTGCGTACGGTGAAGAGGTCGCCGGGGCCACTGGACGTGATCATGCTCGTCACCAGGCGCGAGTCGGCGCAGGTGATGAAGAGCTGCGACGGCGTCTGCCCCTCGCGGGCGAGCCGCGCCAGCTCCTCGCGCACCAGTGGTGCCGTATTCCGCTGGAACGCACTCAGCCCGGTCGCGAGTTGGCCTGCGCTTGCGCCGGCCCGGCCCGGGTCGGCAGACGACGGGGCGGTGGCGTGGTCGTCGCAGTGGTGGTTGCGCCACGGGGTCCACGGCCTGCAGCAGGTGTGGGTGGAGTGCGCGCTGCGAGGGGTGGTGCCGGTGGGACCGTCGGAATCGGCGCCGGAGGACGGGCCGGTGAAGCGGTGGCCGGAACGCCCCGTGATCTCCACCCGACCGCCCTGCGCGGCATGGGTGTCCTGCCAGTCCTTGAGCGTCTCGTAGGCCGCGTGGTCCATGAACGACCCGTCCAGTTCCACGACCGCCCCGGACCCTTGGGGCACCTGGTGCAGTGCCCGGCTCAGCCGTGGCACCGCCAGGAAGGTCAACTGTCCGCGCACCCGGATGTGGTGGACGCCGTCCGGTGTCGTCTCCGTGGTGACATGGGTCTTGGCCAGCCGGTGGAGTGCCACCGCGACTGCCACCGCGACCCCGATCGCCACACCTTCCAGCACACCGAGGAGGACGACCCCGGCGATCGTCACCACGTAGACGAGCATCTCCCGGTGCCGGGAGGCGCTGCGGATGTGCGTGATGCTCACCATCTGGAAGCCGACGAGCATCACCAGCGCGGCGAGCGCGGGCAGCGGGATCAGGTCGAGGGCGGGCACGAGGAACAGCGCGGCGAGCACGATCCACAGGCCGTGCAGCATCGTCGAGTGCCGACTGACCGCACCCGCCGACACGTTGGCGACGCTGCGTACGGCGACACCGGCGACCGGCAGTCCGCCGAGCGCGCCGGACACGACGTTCGCGGCGCCCTGCCCGGCCAGTTCACGGTCCAGATTCGAACGCGCCACCTCGGTCCGTGGCTGCTTGCGGGCGGCCACCAGTTTGTCCACGGCGACGGCCGACAGCAGTGACTGCACGCTGGTGACCAGCGTGACGGTCAGCACGGCCGCGGCGATGCCGAGCACCGGACCGTGCGGCAGCCCCGGTAGCGCGTGACTGGTCCAGGACGGCAGGTCGACGTGCGGCACGTTCATCCCGGCCAGCGCGGAGAGCGTGGCCGCGGCGGCCACGGCGACCAGGGCGGCCGGGACCTTCCGGGCGACCCGGCCCGTACGCCCCGGGATGCGCGGCCAGATGAGCAGCACGGCGAGGGTGAGGACGCTCACCACGGTGGCCGGCCCGTGCAGGTCGGCCAACTGGGCGGGCAGGACCCGGACGTTGTCGACGGCGGAGCTTTCGGGGCTGCCGCCGAGGACGATGTGCAGCTGCGCCAGCGCGATGGTGACGCCGATGCCGGCGATCATGCCGTGCACGATCGCCGGACTGACGGCGAGGGCGGAACGGGCCACGCGCACGGCGGACAGAGCGAGTTGGGTCACGCCGGCCAGGACTGTGATGGCGCAGGTGACGCGCCAGCCGTACTGCTGGATCAGGTCGGCGGTGACCACCGTGAGACCGGCGGCCGGCCCGCTGACCTGGAGCGGAGCGCCGCCGAACCGGCCGGCGACGAGGCCGCCGACAGCGGCGGCGACCAGGCCGGCCTGGAGGGGGGCGCCGGTGGCCAGGGCGATGCCCAGGGAGAGCGGCAGCGCGATCAGGAAGACGCAGATCGAGGCGGACAGGTCCGCTCCCGCGATACGCAGACGGGGCCGGCGGCCACCGCTGGGCGGGGGGCTGTGCGGACGCTTGAGTCGGGATGCGCCGGTGGCGCGCGAGGAGCGGTCGGTGCGGGTGGGGACGCAGGCAGACATGGTTCCCGTCTCCTCCGGGGCAGCGCGGTCGCGGAAAGTGGGACGCGGCCGTGGGTCACGGCGTGCAGCGGCGGGATTTTCAACTCTCGGTAAATGAATAGTAATGCAGAGTAAAGAACTAAAGGGGTGAATAGGTGCAAATGGCTGAAGCTTCACCTGTTTCAGTGAATAAATAATTTAAGCGGCTTGTCATATCAATCCCTCTGTCGGGGCGTGCGAGGTTTGCCCGGCTGTGTCGGTTTTCAGCTCATACGACTGACGGAAGAGGGTGGGCGGAATGATGGCCGCCAAGAAGAGGATCGTCTTCGGCGTCACCGCCGTGGCCTTGGCCGGCGCGCTCGCCGCCTGCTCGGGGCCGGGCGGCCCGGGCTCACCGGGCCCCGAGCAAGGCGCCCACGGAGCAAAGAAGAACGCGCCGAAAGCGGCGCCCAAGAGTGCGGTACGCCTGATCGGCGACGGCTCGACGGCGTACACGGGTCGGCAGCCGCACCTGCCCAGGCCCGAGCGGCTGAAGCCCGGTCAGAAGCCTCCGCAGTTCGTGGTGTTCTCGTGGGACGGAGCCGGCGAGGACAGCCAGCGGCTCTTCTCCCACTTCCGCGAGGTCGGCAAGAAGTACGACGCGACGATGACGTACTTCCTCAGCGGTGTGTACCTGCTACCGGAGGACAAGCGGCACCTCTACGACCCGCCGCAGCATTCCACGGGCCGTTCGGACATCGGCTTCAACGACGTCGCGGGAATCAGCGACACGGTCGACCAGCTGCGCGGCGCCTGGCTGGAGGGCAACGAGATCGGCACGCACTTCAACGGCCACTTCTGCGGCAAGGACGGCGGTGTCGGCACCTGGTCCACGGACGAGTGGAAGAGCGAGATCGCACAGGCCAAGGCGTTCGTGAAGCGCTGGAAGACCAACTCGGGCCTGCAGAACGCCAAGCCGCTGCCGTTCGACTACGACAAGGAGCTCGTCGGCGCCCGCACCCCGTGCCTCGAGGGGCAGAAGAACATGATGCTGGCCGCGAAGGACCTGGGCTTCCGCTACGACTCCAGCGGGGTCGGCAAGCAGGTGTGGCCGAAGAAGACCGAGGGCCTGTGGGACATGCCGCTCCAGCTGGTCCCGGTGCCCGGACGAGCCTTCGAAACGCTCTCGATGGACTACAACTTCATGGTCAACCAGTCGGGAACGGTCAAGGGCGATCCGTCCCGGCACACGTTCTGGGGCAACCAGATGCGGGACGGCCTGCTGGAGGCCTTCGACCGTTCGTACAACGGGAACCGCGCCCCGCTGATCATCGGCAACCACTTCGAGTCCTGGAACGGCGGCACGTACATGCGCGCCATCGAGGAGACGATCAAGACGGTCTGCGTGAAGCAGGACGTGCGCTGCGTCTCCTTCAGGCAGGTGGCCGACTGGCTGGACGCGCAGGATCCGCAGGTGCTGGAGAAGATGCGCACCCTGGAGGTCGGAGCGGCCCCGACGGAGGGCTGGGCGTCATTCCTGACCGCCCAGCCCGCGCCCGCAGCCGCGTCCGGCCACCCGGACGCCGCCCACCCCGACGCGGCTGAGGCGAGCGCCGGTGTGCCCTCCCCCGGTCAAGCCGGCTGAACGGCCCTGACCTCCGCGAACCGCTCCCCGAGGACGAAGGCGGGATCGACCTGCGTGGCCGGGCAGATCCCTCTTCCGGCGCCCCTCGCACCGCTCGGCGCCGGGGGCGCCTCCCGGGCTTCGGGTCGCCGCGCCGGACTCCGTCCATCCGGCCCGCCTCCACGCGTGGGCCCGACGGCGGCTTCAGGAGGGCTGGGAAACCAGCATCGACTCCCTGAGCACGAAAGCGGGATCGACCTGTGCGGCCAGGTCGGTGCCCGTCTTCGCGTTGCCCCAGCTCTCGGCGTTCTTCAGGTGGAAGTGCACCATCTGGCGCGTGTAGCGCTCCCAGTCGCGCTCGGAGTACGAGTCCTCCGCGGCATTCTGCAGGGCCTGGAGGGCGAGGCGGTTGTCGGCCTCCAGAAGCTCGAAGCGGGAGGGGCGGCCCTTCTCCATCGCGCGGACCCAGTCGGACGCGCGGACGGTGACCAGAAGGTCGTCGCCCACCTGCTCGCGCAGAAAGTCGATGTCGTCCTGGCCCTGCACCTTGTTGCCGATGACCTTGAGGGATACGCCGTAGTCCCGGGCGTACTCCTTGTACTGGCGGTATACGGACACCCCCTTGCGGGTCGGTTCGGCCACCAGGAAGGTCATGTCGAAACGGGTGAACATGCCGGAGGCGAAGGAGTCGGAGCCGGCCGTCATGTCGACGACGACGTACTCCTCGGGACCGTCGACGAGGTGGTTGAGGCACAGCTCGACCGCCCCGATCTTGGAGTGGTAGCAGGAGACGCCCAGATCCGACTCGGTGAACGGGCCGGTGGCCATCAGCCGGATCTCACCGTCGTCGAGCCGGACGGTACGGGCGCACGCGTCGTACACGGGGTTGTCCTCATCCACCCGCAGCAGACGCGAACCCTCTCCCGGCGGCGTCGTCTTGATCATGGTGGTGGCGGAGGCGATGCGGGGATTGGAGCCGCGCAGGTAGTCCTTGATGAGGGACAGGTGCGCGCCCATCGCCGGCAGCGCGGCGGCCTCGGCCTCGTCGAGGCCGAGCGCGGCGCCCAGGTGCTGGTTGATGTCGGCATCCACGGCGACGACCGGGGCCTCGTTGGCGGTGAGGTGGCGAATGAAGAGCGAGGACAGCGTCGTCTTGCCGCTGCCGCCCTTCCCTACGAAAGCGATCTTCATGTTCGCCAAGGGTAATCGCATGATCGCGTGCCGTGCGCACGGTGAGTGAAGAAGACCACTCCAAGGTGGGGCGCGTGCCAAGGGTGCGTAGGCTTCTTACTTATGAGTACGACTGCTGATCCACTCGCGGCGCTGGTCGCGCTGCCCGGCGTGCCCGAGGCCGTGGACTCCGTACGCAAGGCCGTCGACCGGGTCTACGGGCACCGCGTCATGCGGCGCCGCAGCAACGAGATCACCGCGGAGGCGGCCCTGCGGGGCTCCCGCGGCTCGGCGGCCCTTTCGGGTGCGGACTGGGCGCTGGAGGAGGTGCGCCGGCGTACCGACTTCAGCATCGACGAGGAGTCCCGGAGGGTCGGCGCGGCGCTGCGGCTGACCGCTGAGGCCGGGCAGTTGCTCTCCATCTGGCGCCAGTCGCCACTTCGGGTCCTGGCCCGGCTGCACCTGGTGGCCGCGGGCGGCGCCGGGGTGTCCGACGAGCTGGTGGGCCGGCCGCGGCTCGCGGGCGAGACGGTGGACGAGCCCCTGGTCGAGCTGCCGCTGCCCGGCGCCGACGAGGTGGCGGGCCGGCTCGAGGGACTTTCGGAGCTCATCATCGCGGGCGGTTCCGCGCCGGCGCTGGTGACGGCAGCCGTGGTGCACGGTGAGCTGATGGCGCTGCGGCCCTTCGGCTCGCACAACGGCCTGGTGGCGCGCACCGCCGAGCGCATCGTGTTGATCGGCAGCGGCCTCGACCCGAAGTCGGTCTGCCCGGCGGAGGTCGGGCACGGCGAACTGGGGCGCGCGGCGTACGTCGCGGCGCTGGAGGGCTACGTCTCGGGGACCCCGGACGGCATGGCGGCGTGGATCACGCACTGCGGGCGCGCGGTGGAACTGGGGGCCAGGGAGTCGACGGCTGTGTGCGAGGCGCTTCAGCGCGGAGCTGCCTGAGCTTTCCCGGCCGCTTCAGGCCCGGACAAGGGGTTGCGGCGGTACCAGTAACTGGTACCGCCGCTGGCATGTCCGCCGAGTTACCATGCGTCCTCGAATTTATGCCCATCAGGTCGGGAACTTTGCCCGTCACCTGGTGCGGTGGCCCGTAATCGACGGGTCGACGTCGCGTGGGTGCTCAACTTCCATGCTCGGTCCGTGGGGCCTTACTGCGTTCTCGGTCATCCTCTCGGATGTCCCTGGTCTCGCGGGCCGTTAAATCCTTTGTACTCCTGAAGCCGGGGAAGCGAAAGCCCTGGACGTGCTTCTTTGCATTCTGGTTCAAATGCGGGCAAAGCTTTCGTATTGTCTGCGGGCCCGCCTCCGGCCGGGCCTGCGGCTGACGTACCAGACCAGGCCGGCGGTCGCCGCGGCCGCTCCGACCGCGGCTGCGGCGACGAGCGCGGGGCGGGGCGGCATGGAGAACGCGGGCAGTCGCTGCTTGAGGCGGACCGGCCGGTTGAAGACGAGAATCGGCCATTCGCGGGCGACCGCCTCGCGGCGCAGCGCCCGGTCCGGATTGACCGCGTAGGGGTGGCCGACGGACTCGAGCATGGGGACGTCGGTGGCCGAATCGCTGTACGCGTAACAGCGCTCCAGGTCGTACCCCTCGGATGCGGCGAGCTCCTTGATCGCCTCGGCCTTGGTGGGGCCGTACGCGTAGTACTCCACTTCGCCCGTGAAGCAGCCGTCGTCACCGACGACCATCCGCGTTGCCACGACGCGGTCGGCCCCCAGGAGCTCACCGATCGGCTCGACCACCTCCGCCCCGGAAGTGGAGACGATCACGACGTCGCGGCCGGCCGTGTGGTGCTCCTCGATGAGGGAGGCAGCCTCGTCGTAGATGATCGGGTCGATCAGGTCGTGCAGCGTCTCGGCGACGATCTCCTTGACCTGCTGGACGTTCCAGCCCTTGCAGAGCGCGGAGAGGTACTCGCGCATGCGCTCCATCTGGTCGTGGTCCGCGCCACCGGCGAGGAACACGAACTGGGTGTACGCGGTGCGCAGAGCGGCTCTGCGGTTGATCAGTCCGCCTTGATAGAAGGACTTGCTGAAGGTCAGCGTGCTCGACTTCGCAATGACGGTCTTGTCGAGGTCGAAGAAGGCGGCTGTTCGCGGCAAGGAGCGTTTTTCCACGAGGCGAGCATAGGCGCCCACCATTCGGCGTACGCTGTGGCGCGTGGGTTTGCCTGAGAAGGCTCTCGGGTACACCATGGAAGTCACGGATCGTTCGCGACCGTGCTACCCCGGTCCGACTCCTCCCCCCCCGAGTCGGCCGTGGAGACGACCCCCGTTCTCCCCCCCGACGGGGGTCGTCGCATGTCCGGATGCTTTTCTGCCTTCCGGTTCGGATCATTTCTCCCCCTCTTGGCCTGCGGCCGAAGCGGCCTTCCCCTGGTGAGACGTGTCACGCTCCGTAGTCGTTCCGCCGCTCTCCGGAAGTCACTGGTATAGGTGAGCGGGATATTCACAACCGATGAGTTGTCCCCGGTTTTTCAGCAAGATCCACACGATTTTCCGGATCCCCGCACGGTGATTCCGTTCGCGAAGTTCGTGAACAGAAGGAATCGCAGTGAGAGGGGGCGGAGATCGTGGCCGGATCCATCACACCCGATCGACCGCAGGCCGCCGGAGCACGACAGGGCGGACCGCTGATCGTCACCGAGGACGTCGACCTGCTCGACGACCTGCTGCGGCTGTGCGCGGCGGCCGGCGCGGAGCCGGAAGTCCATCACGCGGTGCCCGAGCGCCGGGGCAGCTGGGAGAGCGCGCCACTGATCCTCGTGGGCGACGACGCCGCCGAGCGGGTTCGCGGTGCGGTGCTCGGACGCGGGGGAACACGCAGACGTGGCGTGATGCTCGTGGGCAAGGACCAGGACGACCCGCACGTGTGGCGGCGCGCGGTGGAGATCGGCGCCGACCATGTGCTGCGGCTGCCCGACGCGGAGAGCTGGCTCGTGGAGCGCATCGCCGATGTGGCGGAAGGCGTCGGGCGGCAGGCGGTGACCGTGGGGGTGCTCGGCGGGCGGGGCGGCGCAGGGGCGTCGACTCTGGCGTGTGCGCTGGCGGTGGCGGCGGCTCGGACGGGGCTGCGCACGATGCTCATCGACGGCGATCCGCTGGGCGGCGGCCTCGACGTACTGCTCGGCGGGGAAGCCGTGGAAGGCATGCGGTGGCCCGATTTCGCCGAATCCAGAGGGCGGGTCGGCAGCGGCGCGCTCGAGGAGTCGCTGCCCGAGCTGCATGCGCTGCGCGTGCTGAGCTGGGACCGCGGCGACCGTGTGGTGATCCCGCCGGAAGCGATGCGCGCGGTGCTGGCCGCCGCGCGAAGGCGCGGCGGGGTGGTGGTCGTCGACCTGCCGCGACGGGTCGACGAGGCGGTGGCTGAGGCCTTGGCGCAGCTGGACCTCGGCCTCCTGGTGGTGCCCGCCGAGCTGCGCGCCGTCGCGGCGGCGAGCCGGGTGGCGTCGACCGTGGGCATGGTGCTGCGGGATCTGCGGGCCGTGGTGCGCGGGCCGTACGCCGCGGGCCTGGACGAGGAGTCGGTGGCAAAGCTGCTCGGGCTTCCGCTGGCGGGCGAGCTGCCGGTGGAAGCGGGGCTGCTGGAGGCACAGGCCGGTGGAACGCCGCCGGGCGGGAGCGCGCGCGGGCCGCTGGCGCGGTTCTGCACGGCGTTCTGGGAGCAGGCGCTCGCCGGGGGCGGTGTCTCATGAGCACACGCATGCTGGACGCGGTGAGGCAGCGGCTCGCCGAGAGCGGGGCGGAGCCGACGCCGGCGCGGGTGGCCGCGGCGCTGCGCGCACAGGGGCGGCTGCTGGGGGACGCCGAGGTGCTGGGAACGGCCGAGGAACTGCGCTGCGAGCTGGTGGGCACGGGGACGCTGGAACCGCTGCTCGCCGACCCCGCGGTGACGGATGTGCTGGTGTCCGCACCGGACCGGGTGTGGGTGGACCGGGGCGGCGGCCTCGAGCTCACCGGGGTTTCCTTCGCCGACGCGGCCGCGGTGCGCAGGCTCGCGCAGCGGCTCGCGGCGGCGGCGGGGCGGCGGCTGGACGACGCGAGGCCGTGGGTCGACGCCCGGCTGCCCGACGGCACACGGATGCACGCGGTGCTGCCACCGGTCGCCGTCGGCTCCACGTGCCTGTCGCTGCGGGTGGTGCGGCCGAAGGCGTTCTCGCTGGCCGAGCTGGTCGCAGCGGGGACGGTGCCGCCCGGCGGGGAGGTGGTGCTGCGGGGACTGATCGAAGGCAGGCTCTCGTACCTGATCAGCGGAGGCACGGGTACGGGGAAGACCACGCTCCTCTCGACGCTCCTGGGACTCGTGGGGGAGCGGGAGCGGATCGTGCTGGCCGAGGACTCGGCGGAGCTGAGACCCGATCATCCGCATGTGGTGCGCCTGGAGTCACGGCCCGCGAACCAGGAGGGCGCGGGGCAGGTCACGCTGCAGGACCTGGTACGCCAGGCGCTGCGGATGCGGCCCGACCGGCTGGTGGTCGGCGAGGTGCGCGGGGCCGAGGTCACGGAGCTCCTGGCCGCGCTCAACACGGGGCACGAGGGCGGGTGCGGGACCGTGCACGCCAACGCGGCGGCGGATGTCCCGGCGCGGCTCGAGGCGCTCGGTGCGGCCGCGGGACTCGACCGGGCCGCGCTGCACAGCCAGTTGGCCGCGGCTCTGAACGTGGTGGTGCACCTCGCGCGTGGGCGGGGCGGGCTGCGGCGGGTCGCCGAGGTCCATGTGCTGGAGCGGGACGCGGCGGGGCTGGTGGTGACCGTGCCGGCGCTTCGGTGGGGCGCGGAGGCCTTCTCGTACGAACGCGGCTGGCCCCGGCTGCGTGCGCTGCTCGGGAGTGCGCTGTGACGGGCGCGGGCGTGGGGCCCGTGTGCGCGGCTGCTGTGTGCGCGGGGGCGGCGGCGTGGCTGCTGGCCGGGCGGGACCGGGATGTGCGGCGGGCGCGGCTGATGCTCGCGGGCGGGGTGGTGGATCCCGGCGGCCCGGGCGTGCTGTGGGAGCGGCTGATGACGCCGGTGTGGAGGCGGCTGGGGCGGGAGTGGCTGTGTGTGCCGGTGGCGGTGCTCGTGGCCGTGCTGGGCGCTTCGGTGCTGCCGCTGGTCGCGGGGGCGGCGGCGGTACCTCTGGTGCGGCGCCGATTGCGCGCCGGGGTGCGGCGCCGGGAACGGGAACGGCGGGCGGACGCGGTCATCGCGCTGTGCGGGGCCGTGGCGGGCGAGCTGCGGGCCGGGAGACAGCCGGACCAGGCGCTCTTCACCGCCGCCTCGGGCACCGGTGGGCTCGGTGGGGCGGAGTCCGAGGTGATGGCGGCGGCGCGGTTCGGTGGCGACGTACCGGACGCGCTGCGGACGGCGGCGCGGGAGCCGGGGGCCGACGGGCTTGCCGGGGTCGCCGCGTGCTGGCGGGTGGCGGTGGACGGCGGCGCCGGTCTCGCGGCAGGGCTCGACCGGCTGGAGGGCGCGCTGCGGGCCGAGCGTGACCAGCGGGAGAACCTCCGGGCCCAGTTGACGGGGGCCTGGGCGACGGTGGCGCTCCTGGCGCTGCTTCCGGTGGCCGGGCTGGTGATCGGCACCGCGCTGGGGGCGGGACCGCTGCGGGTGCTGCTGCACACGCCGGCCGGGCTCGGGTGCCTTCTGGTCGGCGGGCTGTTGGAGGGGGCGGGTCTCTTCTGGGCCCGGCGGATCGTACGACGGGGGGAGAGCCCATGTTGAGCGGTGAAGTTGTCCACAGGCTGGGTGCGGTGGTGTCGGTCGCGGCCACTGCGGTGTGGCTGGTGCTCGCGCTGGCCGGGCGGCGGCGGGAGCGGTCGCACCGCAAGCGGCTGGAGGCGCTGCTGGCCATGGAGGCAGCGGGGAAGGCCGGGCGGGACTTCCGGCGAGGGTGGCGGTGGAGGCCTGAGTACGGCGTGCGGTTGCTGCGCTGGGGCCCGCCGGTGGGAGCCGCCGCGACGGGCTATGTGCTGGTCGGAGGGCTGAGCGGCTGCGCTGTCGGTGCGACCGTCGCGTACGGGACCTTCCGGTGGCAGCGGCGCGTGAGCAAGCCGCGTGGAGACGGCCCGGTCGATGCCCGGCAACTCCCGCTGGCCGCCGATCTTCTGGCGGCTTGTATCTCGGCCGGTGCCGGGCCGCGTGAGGCGGCGGAGGCGGTGGGGGATTCGCTCGGCGGCCCGGTGGGCGAGCGGCTCGCGCGGACCGCCGCCGAGCTGCGGCTCGGAGGCGAACCGGCGGACGCGTGGGGCCGGCTGGGCGCGATACCGGGCGCTGCGGGACTGGCCCGCTGCCTGGAACGGGCGGGCGCCTCGGGGGCCCCGGCGGCCGAACCCGTTTCCCGGCTGGCCGAGGGCCTCAGGGCAGAGCGGGCCAGGGAGGCCTCGGCCCGGGCCCAGCGGGCGGGCGTGCTGATGGTCGGGCCGGTCGGGCTGTGCTTTCTGCCCGCCTTCCTGGTGGTCGGAGTGGCGCCCGTGGTGATCGGACTGGCGAGCGGACTGATGAACGGCAACTGACCTTGGGGGTCGACATGTGGGTGTGGATGCGGGTGCGGGCACACGGGCTGGTGCGTGGGGTGGCCGGCGGCGGTGACGCGGGGATGACGACGTCCGAGTACGCGATGGGGACGATCGCGGCCTGCGGCTTCGCGGCGGTGCTCTACAAGGTGGTCACGAGCGACATGGTCGCGTCGGCTCTGGAAGCGGTCGTGGGGAGGGCGCTCGATGTGCCGTTCTGAGGCTTTGAGAGGCGCGGACCGGGGTTACGTCACGGCGGAGGCCGCCGTGGTGCTGCCGGCGCTGGTGCTCTTCACCATGGCGCTGGTCTGGGCGCTGATGGCGACCTCGGCGCAGATCCAGTGCGTGGACGCGGCGAGAGCGGGCGCCAGGGCCGCCGCACGACAGGAACCGGAGGCCGAGTCGGTCGCGGCGGCCCGGCAGGCGGCGCCGCGCGGGGCGCACGTCACGATCGGCAGGCAGGGCGATCAGGTCCGCGTGACGGTCGAGGCCCCCACGCCGGGCCTGGGGGCGCTGTCACTGACCCTGCGTGCGGAGGCGGTGGCGCCGGCCGAGGAGACCGTGGGGGTGGCGGTGTGAAGCGGAGGTGGGGCAGCGGTGTCCGGTCCGGCCGGGCCGGGTGGGGTGAACGGGGGTCGGCCGCTGTGTGGGGACTGGTGGGGGTGGTCGTCCTGGGGGTGGTGTTCGCGGGGGCGCTGGCGGCGGGGCAGGCGGTGGTGGCCCGGCACCGGGCCGGGGGCGCCGCGGATCTGGCGGCGCTCGCGGCGGCGGGGCAGTGGATGCGGGGTGAGGCCGCCGCGTGCGGTGAGGCGGCGGAGGTCGCAACGGCTCAGCAGGTGCGCCTGGTGCGGTGTTCCGTGGACGGCGAGATCTCCGACGTTACGGCGGAGGCCGCCGCAGGGCCGTACAGCGTGGCTGTGAGGGCCCGGGCGGGCCCCGCCGGACCCGTGGCCGCCGGGCTCACTCCGAGGGGCTCTCAGCGACCTCTGGAGGCTTCTGGCCACCGGGGCCGCCACCGTGCCCATCGGGATCAACCGGGCCGCCCCGGTCATCCGGGTCGGCCGGGGCTCCCCTGAGGAGCACCGTCAGGAGGCGGACGGCGGCCCGCTTGTCGAGGGGATCGTTGCCGTTGCCGCACTTGGGCGACTGGATGCAGGAGGGGCAGCCCGCCTCGCACTCGCAGGAGGCGATGGCCTCGCGGGTGGCGGTCAGCCACTGACGGGCCGTGTGGAAAGCCCGCTCCGCGAAGCCCGCGCCGCCCGGATGGCCGTCGTACACGAAGACCGTCGGCAGCAGGGTGTCCGGGTGGAGCGGGACCGAGACGCCGCCGATGTCCCAGCGGTCGCAGGTGGCGAAGAGCGGGAGCATCCCGATGGAGGCGTGCTCGGCGGCGTGCAGGGCGCCGCCCAGCTGCTCCGGGTTGACGCGGGCGGCGTCGAGCTGGTCCTCGGTGACCGTCCACCACACGGCGCGGGTCCGGAGCGTGCGGGGAGGGAGGTCGAGTTTGGTCTCGCCGAGCACTTCGCCGGTGATGAGTTTGCGACGGAGGAAGGAGACGACCTGGTTGGTGACTTCGACGGAGCCGAAGCAGAGGCGGCCCTCGCCCCAGGGAACCTCGGTGTCGGTCTCCAGTACGGAGACGGCCGTGGTGTCGCGGGCAGTGGTGGAGTACGGCGGATTCGCCTCCTCGACCAGGGCCACCGCGCCGTGCGGGTCCTCCAGGTCCAGGTGGCGCACCAGGTACGTACGGCCCTGGTGGAGGTGGACCGCGCCGTCGTGGACGGAGGCGTGGGCGGCGGACGCGTCGACCGTGCCGAGCAGCCGGCCGGTCTCCGCCTCGACGATCTGCACGGGCCGCCCGCCCTCGCCCCGGATGTCCGTGAGGTCGGCGGCCCGCTCCCGGCGGGTCCAGTACCAGGACTGGCCCCGGCGGCGGAGGAGGTTGGCGGCCTCCAGCTGCGGCATCAGTTCGGCGGCGGCGGGGCCGAAGAGCTCCATGTCGGCATCGGTCAGCGGGGTCTCGGCGGCGGCGGCGCACAGATGGGGGGCGAGGACGTACGGATTGGCCGGGTCGAGGACGGTCGACTCCACCGGTTGGCGGAACAGGGCGTCGGGATGGTGGACGAGGTATGTGTCCAGCGGGTCGTCGCGGGCCACGAGGATCGCCAGGGCGCCCTCGCCCCTCCGGCCGGCCCGCCCCGCCTGCTGCCAGAGGGAGGCCCGGGTGCCGGGATATCCGGCGATCACGACGGCGTCCAGCCCCGACACGTCGACGCCGAGTTCGAGCGCGGTCGTCGCGGCGAGCCCGAGGAGCTGTCCGGAGTGCAGGGCGCGTTCCAGAGCCCTGCGTTCCTCGGGGAGGTAGCCGCCGCGGTAGGCGGCGACCCGAGCGGGGAGGGAGCGGTCCACGGCGGCCAGGCGTTCCTGGGCGATGAGGGCGATCAGCTCCGCGCCGCGCCGCGAACGTACGAAGGCCACCGAGCGGACGCCCTGCACGGTCAGGTCCGTGAGCAGGTCGGCGGTCTCGGCGGTGGCGGTACGGCGGACGGGCGCGCCCTTCTCGCCCTGCAGTTCGGTCAATGGCGGCTCCCAGAGGGCGAACACCAGTTCACCGCGCGGGGAGGCGTCGTCCGCCACCTGCCGGACGGGAAGGCCGGTCAGGCGGCCCGCGGACACGGCCGGTTCCGCGGAGGTGGCGGACGCGAGCAGGAAGACCGGATTCGCGCCGTAGCGGGCGCACAGGCGGCGAAGGCGACGGACCACCTGGGCGACGTGGGAGCCGAAGACGCCGCGGTAGGTGTGGCACTCGTCGATGACGACGAAGCGCAGAGCCCGCAGGAAGGAGGCCCAGCGGGGGTGGGAGGGAAGTATTCCCAGGTGCAGCATGTCTGGATTGGTGAGGACGTAGTTGGCGTACTGACGTACCCATTCGCGTTCCTCGACCGGCGTGTCGCCGTCGTAGACCGCCGGCCTGACGGCGTTGCCCAGCGGCGCGGCGAGGGCCTTCACCGCGCGGCGCTGGTCGGCCGCGAGGGCCTTGGTGGGGGCGAGATACAGGGCTGTGGCGCCGCGCCCGTTCGGTGCCTCGGAGCCGTCGAGGAGGGTGGTGAGGACGGGGGCCAGATAGGCGAGCGACTTGCCGGACGCGGTACCGGTGGCGATGACGACGGACTCGCCGTCCAGGGCGTGCTCCGCGGCCTGCGCCTGGTGGGTCCAGGGATGTTCGATCCCGGCGGCCTGGATCGCCGCGATCACTTCCGCACGGATGCGGTCGGGCCACACTGCATGAGAACCCGCACGTGGGGGCAAGTGCTCCGTATGAGTGATGCGCGAGGAGCGGCTCTCGCCTGCGGTGAGCCGGTCGAGGACCGTACGCGGAGAGGGGCGCGCACCCGTGTTCTCCGTAAGTCTGCTGGGACGGTGATTCTTGGCCATCGGCACCGAGTGTGTCACTGGCGTGAAGGACAATGGTTCCAAGGCATCGTGCATGCCTGCAGGTAAGTGATTGAATGCCATCGCGGCTGGCGTTCCGTCCTCTGGCTCCGCCGGGGAGACCTCAGGGGGGCGGCCGCTCGATAGCAAGGTGCTGGAGGATCCGTGGACCTGTCCCTGTCGACTCGCAACGTGTCTGGACCTGGTGGCGACCGTACGGTCGTCGAGGTCGGTGGCGAGATTGATGTGTATACCGCGCCCAAGCTGCGCGAGCAGTTGGTCGAGTTGGTGAACGACGGCAGCTACCACCTGGTTGTCGACATGGAAGGCGTGGACTTCCTCGACTCCACCGGACTCGGCGTGCTCGTGGGTGGACTCAAGCGCGTCCGGGCCCATGAGGGCTCGCTGCGACTGGTCTGCAACCAGGAGCGCATTCTCAAGATCTTCCGAATCACCGGGCTGACCAAGGTGTTCCCCATTCACACCTCGGTCGACGAAGCCGTCAACGCCACCGACTGACGGCTTCCGGGAGACCGGAAGAAGGAACAGGGGCACCGGGCCGCAGGCCTGGGCCCCTGAGAAGCACGCCCGTACGTCCGAGGGGGACCGCAGATGGCCACCGTTGAACTCCGCTTCAGCGCCCAGCCCGAGCACGTCAGGACGGCCCGCCTGGTGGCGGCCGCCGTGGCGCGCCGTGCCGGGGTGGACGAGGCGGTTCTGGACGAAGTCCGACTCGCGGTCGGCGAAGCGTGCACCCGTGCGGTGGGACTCCACCGCAGCAATGGCATCTCGGCTCCGGTCCGGGTCGCACTGACCGAGGAGGAGAAGTCGTTCTCCATCGAGGTCGGGGACGAGGTGCCTGGTTCGGGCGGCGGTGCGGCCGGATCGGTTCCCGGGGTGCGCAGCACCACGGGGCCCGGGTCCGGCGATGCCGGCGTCGGCTCGGCGTCCGACTCCGACGCCGATTCCGACGGTGAGGACGAGATGGGGCTGGCGGTCATCAGCGGACTCGTCGACGATGTCGAAGTCGTCTCCGGCGCGTCCGGTGGCACCATCCGCATGAGCTGGCCGACGACACCCACGACCGTTCTCCCCTGATTTCCGGCCGGTCCCGTGGACCGGATCTTTTCCGTGAGGCCCTGCTGAGCAGGGCCTTTCGTATTTCCCTGGATCTTTGCCGGAGATCATTCCGGAATCGACAATGCGTTTGCCCCATTACCGCCTTTGAGGAGATGGGGGGAACGCGATCATTTGCTGAGTGGCAAGCGAAGGTCAATTCGGTTTGCGGCGCTCTGTTTTGATCAGGTTCCGCTCCCTACAATCCGTCCACATCTTGAGCGCTGAGCGTCAAGGAGGACGAATGGCGGGGCTCTTTACAACGGATCAGCTGGACCACCCCTCTACTCTCGCGGCCGCGGTACTCACCGACGAGAACCGGATCATCGTGATCGTCATCGCCGTAGTGGCACTGGCGGCCCTGGTCGTCGCCCAGCTGCTGGTACGTCAGGTACTGGCAGCCGGCGAAGGCACCGACAAGATGAAAGAGATCGCGGCGGCCGTGCAGGAAGGCGCGAATGCCTATCTCGCACGTCAGTTGCGCACACTCGGCGTTTTCGCCGTCGTGGTGTTCTTCCTGCTCCTGCTGCTTCCGGCTGACAACTGGTCGCAGCGCGCGGGACGTTCCGCGTTTTTCCTGGTCGGCGCGCTTTTCTCGGCGGCGACCGGATACATCGGGATGCGGCTGGCCGTACGCAGCAATGTCCGCGTGGCAGCCGCCGCGCGTGAAGCCACGCCGGCCGAAGGCGAGCCGGAAAAGGATCTGACAGCGGTCGCGCACAAAGCGATGAAGATCGCTTTCCGTACGGGTGGCGTGGTCGGCATGTTCACGGTGGGCCTCGGCCTGCTCGGAGCCTCCTGCGTCGTCCTCGTCTACGCGGCCGACGCGCCCAAGGTTCTGGAGGGTTTCGGTCTCGGCGCCGCGCTCATCGCGATGTTCATGCGAGTCGGCGGCGGCATCTTCACCAAGGCCGCCGACGTGGGCGCCGACCTGGTCGGAAAGGTCGAACAGGGCATCCCGGAGGACGACCCGCGCAACGCCGCCACCATCGCCGACAACGTCGGCGACAACGTGGGGGACTGCGCGGGCATGGCGGCCGACCTCTTCGAGTCGTACGCCGTCACACTCGTCGCGGCACTCATCCTCGGCAAGGCCGCCTTCGGTGACGCCGGACTGGCCTTTCCGCTGATCGTTCCGGCGATCGGCGTGGTCACCGCGATGATCGGCATCTTCGCGGTCGCCCCGCGGCGCGCCGACCGCAGCGGAATGACCGCCATCAACCGCGGCTTCTTCATCTCGGCGGCCATCTCCCTCGTCCTGGTCGCGGTGGCGGTCTTCGTCTATCTGCCGTCCTCGTACGCCGACCTGGACGGTGTGACCGACGCGGTCGTCCGTGGGCACGACGGCGACCCGAGGGTGCTGGCGCTCGTCGCCGTCGCCATCGGCATCGTGCTGGCCGCTCTGATCCAGCAGCTGACGGGTTACTTCACGGAGACGAACCGGCGCCCCGTCAGGGACATCGGCAAGTCCTCGCTGACGGGACCCGCGACCGTCGTCCTGGCCGGCATCGCCATCGGTTTGGAGTCCGCCGTCTACACCGCGCTGCTCATCGGTCTCGGCGTGTACGGCGCCTTCCTGCTCGGCGGTACGTCGGTCATGCTCGCCCTCTTCGCGGTGGCCCTCGCGGGCACCGGCCTGCTCACCACCGTGGGTGTCATCGTCGCCATGGACACCTTCGGCCCCGTCTCCGACAACGCCCAGGGCATCGCCGAGATGTCCGGCGACGTCACAGGCGCGGGCGCGCAGGTCCTCACCGACCTGGACGCCGTGGGCAACACCACCAAGGCCATCACCAAGGGCATCGCCATCGCCACCGCGGTCCTCGCCGCGGCGGCGCTCTTCGGCTCGTACAAGGACGCCATCGCGACGGCGCGCGACGACGTCGGGGCGAAGGTGAGCGAGCTGGGCCTGCAGATGGACATCTCGCAGCCCAACAACCTGGTCGGGCTGATGCTCGGTGCCGCGGTCGTCTTCCTCTTCTCGGGACTGGCGATCAACGCGGTGTCCAGGTCGGCGGGCGCGGTGGTCTTCGAGGTGCGGCGCCAGTTCCGCGAGCACCCGGGGATCATGGACTACACGGAGAAGCCGGAGTACGGCCGTGTGGTCGACATCTGCACCAAGGACGCGCTGCGCGAGCTGACCACACCCGGCCTGCTCGCCGTGCTGACCCCCATCGCGGTCGGCTTCTCCCTCGGCGTCGGCGCGCTCGGCGCGTTCCTCGCGGGCGCCATCGGCACCGGGACGCTGATGGCCGTCTTCCTCGCCAACTCCGGCGGGGCGTGGGACAACGCCAAGAAGCTCGTCGAGGACGGCCATCACGGCGGCAAGGGCAGCGAGGCCCATGCCGCGACCGTCATCGGCGACACCGTCGGCGACCCGTTCAAGGACACCGCCGGCCCGGCGATCAACCCGCTGCTGAAGGTGATGAACCTGGTGGCTCTGCTCATCGCTCCCGCGGTGGTGCAGTTCAGTTACGGCGACGACGCCAACGCCGGGGCGCGGGCGGTGGTGGCGACGCTCGCGATCGTTGTCATCGTCGGCGCGGTGTACGTCTCCAAGCGGCGCGGAATCGCCGTGGGTGACGAAGACAACTCCGCGGGGGCCTCCGGACGGGTGCCCAAGCCGGCGGATCCGCCGGTGGCGTCCAAGATCGTCTCGTAGTACTTCGCGACACCTGCTGTAACGCCTGCTCAGAAGGCGGGCGGACGCCGTGTGCTGATGCGGCGTCCGCCCGTCCTCGCTGTTTTCGGGGCTGTCCCGTGAGGTGCCTCTCCCTTGGTGCAAATGGCTTCAATACCCCATGGACCGGACGTACGGCATGCGGATGTCGCCCACTTGGCGTGTATGTTCCGGGGCCGAGAGCCTTGGAAGGGACCAATCCGGTGAACAAGAAGTTTGCGGCCGCGCTGTCCGGCGGCGCGGTACTGGTAATGGCGCTGTCCGGCTGCAGCAGCGACGACAGCGACGACAAGGTCAACGACTGGGCGAAGACGGTCTGCGACCAGGTGCAGCCCCAGTTGAAGAAGATCTCGGACGCCAACACCGCCATCCAGAAGCAGACCGCGGACAACAGCAAGCCCGTCGACGTCCAGCGGACCGACTCCCAGGCCTTCCAGCAGATCTCCGACGCCTACAAGGCCATGGGTACCGCGGTGGACAAGGCGGGTCCCCCGCCGGTCGACGACGGCGAGACGACCCAGAAGGAAGCGGTCCAGGAGCTCAACGCCTCCTCGGCGGCGTACGCCGGCCTGAAGAAGCAGGTCGACGAGCTCGACACCAAGGACCAGGCGAAGTTCGCGGACGGTCTCAAGGGCGTCGCGGACGAGCTGAACAAGATCAGCAAGAGTGGCGACCAGGCGCTCCAGAAGCTCCAGTCCGGCGAGGTC
The DNA here is from genome assembly GCF_053646035.1 of Streptomyces sp. NPDC055287. Lineage (NCBI taxonomy): Bacteria > Bacillati > Actinomycetota > Actinomycetes > Kitasatosporales > Streptomycetaceae > Streptomyces > Streptomyces sp. NPDC055287. The sequence continues at coordinate 119,016 of NZ_JBSHNE010000013.1, forward strand.
GGCAAGGCGATGGCCAAGCAGCCCGGCTGCCAGAAGCCGGGCGCGAGCACTGCCGCCTCGCCCGACGCGAAGGCGTAATCGCCGCGCGAAGAGCCCTGTTGCGGCGCGCTCGGCCGCTGTGACGGCGCGCGTACGGCCCTGCCCGCGTGGTCCGGAATCCCGAAGAGGGGCCGGGCCGCGCGGCTTTTGTCAGTGGGAGCGGTGACAATGGCCGGGTGAGTAAGACCAGCCTTCCCGCGCCCGAAAGCTCCGCCCGCCTGCGCGACGCGCTCCTCGCCGCCGACTTCACCGCCGACGGGCTGCTGGAGCTGCTCGGCGCGCCCGCGTACGCCGCGCTCGCCCGCAGCGAGACCGTTCCCGCGTTGCGGGCCACCCGCGGTGACAGCCCGCTCGAAACGCTCGTGCGGCTCTTCCTGCTCCAGCAGGCCGTGCCCGTCGGCCGTGCCGGGGCCGCCCTGCCCCTGGAGCAGTGCCTGGCCGACGGCTGGCTGGTGCGCGAAGGGGCGGACGGGGGCGACAGCACGGGCGACGCCGTACGGGCGACCGTGGACGTACGGCCGTACGGCGGCGAGGAGGGCCAGGACTGGTTCATCGTCTCCGATCTCGGCCGCGCGGTCGGTGGCGCCGGGGGCGCGGGCACCCGAGACGAAGCGGTGGTCCTGGGGGTCGGCGGCGCCTCCACCACGCTCGCCGGCATCACTGTCCGTACGCCGGTCACCCGCGCCCTCGATCTCGGCACCGGGTCCGGCATCCAGGCACTGCACGCGGCGCAGCACGCCGTGCGCGTCACCGCCACCGACCTGAATCCGCGCGCACTGCACTTCACGCGCCTGACGCTCGGGCTCTCCGGAGCGCCCGAAGCCGACCTGCGCGAGGGCTCGCTCTACGAGCCGGTCGGCGAGGACACGTACGACCTGATCGTGTCCAACCCGCCCTTCGTCATCTCGCCGGGTGCGCGGCTGACCTACCGGGACGGCGGGATGGGCGGGGACGATCTGTGCCGCACGCTCGTTCAGGGAGCGGGAGAGCGGCTGAACGACGGGGGGTACGCGCAGTTCCTCGCCAACTGGCAGCACGTGGAGGGCGAGGAGTGGCAGGAGCGGCTGCGCTCCTGGGTGCCGGCCGGGTGCGACGCGTGGATCGTGCAGCGCGAGGTGCAGGACATCACGCAGTACGCCGAACTGTGGCTGCGCGACAGCGGCGACCACCGCACCGGCCCCGCGGAGTACGCCGCGCGTTACGACGCCTGGCTCGACGAGTTCGAGGCCCGCAAGACCAAGGGCGTCGGCTTCGGCTGGATCACGCTGCGCAAGTCCGGCGCCGAGAACCCCTCGATCACCATCGAGGAGTGGCCGCACCCCGTCGAACAGCCTCTCGGTCCCGTCGTGCGCGCCCATTTCGAGCGTCAGGACTATCTGCGGTCGCACGACGACGCGGCGCTGCTCGCCGGTCACTTCAGGCTGGCCGACGAGGTCGTGCAGGAGCAGATCGGGCTGCCGGGAGCGGAGGACCCGGAGTACGTGGTGCTGCGCCAGAACCGCGGCATGCGGCGCGCGACGAAGGTCGACACGGTCGGCGCGGGCTTCGCCGGGGTGTCCGACGGGTCGCTCAGCGCGGGCCGCATTCTCGACGCCATCGCGCAACTGCTGGGCGAGGACCCGGTGCTGCTGCGGGACCGTACGCCCGAGGCGATCCGGCTGCTGGTCGAGCAGGCCTTCCTGGAGCCGCTGGACTGAGCTGCCGGACTGAGCCGCGGGCCGAGTCGCCGGGCCGGCCAGCGGGGCGCCCCTGCCGCCCACGCGCCGTTCACCGGCAGTTCGTATCCAGGTCGCCCGGCGGTGATTCGCAGGTGCCAGCCTCACCGTCCGGGGAGCCAGGTCGGCCGACGGTGACGGCGAGGGTGAGGGGTACGACGATGGAGAGCGGGCCGGCAATTTTCGCGGGAGCGGCGTTCACGGTGTTCGGAGCCGGGCTGCTCTGGTGGACGGGGGCGCGCGCCCTGCACCGTGCGCCGGTGGCGTACGGAACGAGCCCCGCGATCTCCTTCGCGCTGGCCACAGCCTTCGGAGCGGCCTTCGTCGTTCTCGGAGTGTGGTGTTTCGGCCGGATCTGATCGGAAGAGATCCACACGGCATCTGCACGAGGTCTTCAAGGGGGTCCCGCAGAGGCGGTCGGGCGGTCCGGGCGGCAGGAATGCCGGGAGTCGGGTTACCGTTCGAGTGGCCGTTGCGGGCTTTTGCCGTTTGACACGGGGACGGGTTGTACCGTCACACTCCGCAGCGTCACGTACAGACCACTGAGTGTCGACCGGAGAGAAGAGCCAAGTTGTCCCCGACCAGCGAGACCGCACACGGCGGCCGCCGACTCGTCATCGTCGAGTCGCCCGCCAAGGCGAAGACGATCAAGGGCTACCTCGGCCCTGGCTATGTCGTCGAGGCGAGCGTCGGGCACATCCGCGACCTCCCGAACGGCGCCGCCGAGGTGCCCGACAAGTACACGGGCGAGGTGCGCCGCCTCGGCGTCGACGTACAGAACGACTTCCAGCCCATCTATGTCGTCAATGCCGACAAGAAGTCGCAGGTCAGGAAGTTGAAGGAGCTCCTTGCGGAGTCCGACGAACTCTTCCTCGCCACCGATGAGGACCGCGAGGGCGAAGCCATCGCGTGGCACCTCCTGGAAGTGCTGAAGCCCAAGGTCCCGGTCCACCGGATGGTCTTCCACGAGATCACCAAGGACGCGATCCGCGAGGCCGTGGCCAATCCGCGCGACCTCAACAAGCCCATGGTCGACGCCCAGGAGACGCGCCGCATCCTGGACCGTCTCTACGGCTACGAGGTCTCGCCGGTCCTGTGGAAGAAGGTCATGCCCCGGCTGTCCGCCGGCCGTGTCCAGTCCGTCGCCACCCGCCTTGTCGTCGTCCGGGAACGCGAGCGCATCGCTTTTCGTTCTGCTGAGTACTGGGACCTGACCGGCACGTTCTTCACGGGACGCACCGGTGACGCCTCCGACCCGTCCTCTCTGGTCGCCCGCCTGACGACGGTCGACGGCCGGCGTATCGCCCAGGGCCGCGATTTCAACTCCGTGGGACAACTCAAGAGTGATGTCCTTCACCTCGACGAAGCGAACGCCCGCGCCCTGGCCGTCGCGCTCGCCGACTCGCCGTTCGCCGTCCGCTCGGTCGAGTCGAAGCCGTACCGCCGCTCGCCGTACGCCCCGTTCCGTACGACGACCCTCCAGCAGGAGGCCTCGCGCAAGCTGGGCTTCGGCGCGAAGTCCACGATGCAGGTCGCGCAGAAGCTGTACGAGAACGGCTTCATCACGTACATGCGTACCGACTCCACGACGCTCTCCGACACCGCGGTCCAGGCGGCCCGTGCCCAGGTGACGCAGCTGTACGGCTCCGAGTACCTGCCGGACAAGCCCCGCACGTACGCCGGCAAGGTCAAGAACGCGCAGGAGGCGCACGAGGCGATCCGCCCCTCGGGCGACCGCTTCCGCACCCCTGCCGAGACCGGCCTGAGCGGCGACCAGTTCCGGCTGTACGAGCTGATCTGGAAGCGCACCGTCGCCTCCCAGATGAAGGACGCCGTCGGAAACAGCGTGACGGTGAAGATCGGCGGCCGGGCGAGCGACGGCCGGGACGCCGAGTTCTCCGCCTCCGGCAAGACGATCACCTTCCACGGCTTCATGAAGGCGTACGTCGAAGGCGCCGACGACCCGAACGCCGAGCTCGACGACCGCGAGCGCAGGCTGCCGCAGGTCGCCCAGGGCGACGCGCTCACCTCCGAGGAGATCTCGGTCGACGGGCACGCGACCAAGCCCCCGGCCCGCTACACCGAGGCCTCGCTGGTCAAGGAGCTCGAGGAGCGCGAGATCGGCCGCCCGTCGACGTACGCCTCGATCATCGGCACGATCCTCGACCGCGGGTACGTGTTCAAGAAGGGCACGGCGCTCGTGCCGTCCTTCCTGAGCTTCGCCGTGGTCAACCTGCTCGAGAAGCACTTCGGCCGGCTCGTCGACTACGACTTCACGGCGAAGATGGAGGACGACCTCGACCGCATCGCGCGGGGCGAGGCGCAGGCCGTGCCGTGGCTGCGGCGCTTCTACTTCGGTGAGGGAGACGCCGACGCCGGTGTCGCCCCCGGTGGTGCGGCGGACGCCGGCAACGGCGACGGCGACCACCTCGGCGGCCTCAAGGAGCTCGTCACCGACCTCGGTGCGATCGACGCCCGTGAGATCTCGTCCTTCCCGGTCGGCGACGGCATCGTGCTGCGCGTGGGTCGCTACGGCCCGTACATCGAGCGCGGCGAGAAGGACGACGAGAACCACCAGCGCGCCGATGTGCCGGAGGACATGGCGCCGGACGAGCTGACCATCGAGTACGCCGAGGAGCTGCTGGCCAAACCGAGCGGCGACTTCGAGCTGGGCGCCGACCCGGAGACGGGCCGCCAGATCGTGGCGAAGGACGGCCGGTACGGCCCGTACGTCACGGAGATCCTTCCCGAGGGCACTCCGAAGACCGGCAAGAACGCGGTCAAGCCGCGCACGGCCTCGCTCTTCAAGTCGATGTCCCTGGACACGGTCACGCTCGCGGACGCGCTCAAGCTGATGTCGCTGCCGCGCGTCGTCGGTACGGACGCCGAGGGCGTCGAGATCACCGCGCAGAACGGCCGGTACGGCCCGTACCTCAAGAAGGGCACGGACTCGCGCTCGCTGGAGACCGAGGACCAGCTCTTCTCGATCACGCTGGAAGAAGCGCTGGCGATCTACGCCCAGCCCAAGCAGCGGGGTCGCGCGGCCGCCAAGCCGCCGCTGAAGGAACTGGGTACGGACCCGGTCAGCGAGCGTCCGGTGGTCGTGAAGGACGGGCGCTTCGGCCCGTACGTCACGGACGGCGAGACGAACGCGACGCTGCGGACCGACGACAGCGTGGAGGACATCACCCCGGAGCGGGGTTACGAGCTCCTCGCGGAGAAGCGAGCCAAGGGCCCGGCGAAGAAGAAGACCGCCAAGAAGGCTCCGGCCAAGAAGGCCACGGCGAAGAAGACCGCCGCCAAGAAGACGACCACGGCCAAGACCGCCGCGGCCAAGAAGACGACGGCCAAGAAGACGGCGACGGCGAAGACCACCACCGCCGCGAAGAAGACCGCCGCCAAGAAGGCTCCGGCCAAGAAGGCGACGGCCTCCAACGCGTCGTCCTCGGCTTCGGAGGACTAGGAGCGGAAGAGCGCCATGTGCAGCCCCCCGGTGCCTCGCGGCGCCGGGGGGCTGTTCATGTGCCGGCGTCCGCACGTGCGCCCCGGAGCAGACGTTTGTTCGGGCGGGGCCTCCAGGGAGTGGCGGGCTCCGGATAGGCTGGGCGGATGACGCGAGCCGAGCAGCCAACGGTCGTGAGCCCCAGCTCCGACGCACTAGCCGCAGACTCACGCGAGCGAGCTGTACGGGCCCTGCTGCGCCTTCCTCCGCTCAGGCGGTTGTGGAGCGCGCAGCTCGTCGGCAATACCGGCGATGCCCTCGCCCTTCTCGTGCTGCTGTTGCTGTCGCTTCAGGTGGCGATCTCCGAAGGGTCGTTCGGCGGTGGTTATCGCGGTGCGGCTTTCGCGGTCGCGGCGGTGTTCGGGGCCCGGATCCTTGCCACCTTCATCTTCGGAGCCCTGCTCCTGGGCCCCGTCTCCACGCTGACCGGGCCGTCGGGGCCGCTCGACCGCCGCTGGACGATGATCGGGGCGGACGGGCTACGGCTCGCCCTCCTCGTCGTCGCACCGCTGTGGATCGACTGGACCCCGGACACGGCCCAGGCCGTACTGCTGATCACCGTCTTCGTCACCGGCGTCGCCGAACGCTTCTGGACGGTCGCCAAGGAGGGAGCCGCTCCCGCGCTGCTGCCCGCGCCGCCGCCCGAGGGCGCGACGGTACGGCCGCTGCCGGACCACCTGGACGCGCTGCGGCGACTGTCGCTGCGTACGAGCTTCGTCGCTCTGCCCGCGGCTGCCGCCGTGCTGCTGGCGGCGACGCTGGTCGGCAATCTGCTCGGCTCCGGCATCGACTGGTTCTCGCAGCACCAGGCGGCCCTCGGGTCGTACGTCGCCGCCGGTCTCTTCGCCGCTTCCGTGTCCACGCTGTACTTCCTCGAGCTCCCCGGCGCGCAGACGCCCCGCGCTCGCTCTCCGCTGGAGGGCCTGCGCCGTCCCAAGACCGGCACCGGTGTCGAAAAGGGGCGTACGGGTGCGATCCGGCTCCTCGTCGTGGCCTGCGCCTCGGTCGCCGGAGCGGTCGCCGCCGCGGCGGCCGTCGCCGTACTGCACGCGAAGGATCTCGGCGGCGGCCCGGTCACTTTCGCGTTGCTCTTCCTCGCCCTGACGGGCGGCACGGTCATCGGCATCCGCAGCGCGCAGAAGGTGCTGCCGAGGCTGTCGCGGCGCCGCCTGCTGTCGCTCGCGATCGCCGGCACCGGCGTCGCCCTGCTCGCCATGGGCATGGTGCCCGACACGGCGACCGTCATCATGATCACTCTCCTGGCCGGCTTCTGCGCCGGGGTCGCCGCGAACACCGGGCACACGCTGCTCGACCAGGAGACCGAGGAGTACCGGCAGGCGCGTACGACGGAGCACCTCCAGGCCGTCGTACGGGTCTACGTGGCCCTCGGCGCGGTCGTTGCCCCGGTGCTCGCCGCCGCGATCGGCCCGCACCGCCTGGCCAACGGCAGCTTCGTCTTCGCCCACGGCGGCGCGGCCTTCACGCTGATGCTCGTCGGCGCGCTGCTCCTGCCGCTGGCCGCGCTCGTCCTCGCCAAGGCGGACGACCGGCAGGGTGTGCCGCTGCGCCGTGACCTGCGGGAGGCGCTGCGGGGCGGCGAGCCGCAGCAGGCGCCCGCCGCGACCGGCTTCTTCATCGCGATGGAGGGCGGCGACGGCGCGGGCAAGTCGACCCAGGTCGAGGCGCTCGCCGAGTGGATCCGCAACAAGGGCCACGAGGTCGTCGTCACCCGCGAGCCGGGTGCCACGCCGATCGGCAAGCGGCTGCGTTCGATCCTGCTGGATGTGTCGAGCGCGGGCCTGTCGAACCGCGCGGAGGCGCTGCTGTACGCCGCCGACCGCGCGGAGCACGTCGATTCCGTCGTGCGTCCGGCGCTGGAGCGCGGCGCTGTCGTCATCACGGACCGGTACGTCGACTCGTCCGTGGCCTACCAGGGCGCGGGCCGCGACCTGTCGCCGACCGAGATCGCCCGCATTTCGCGCTGGGCGACGGACGGACTCGTACCGCATCTGACGGTTCTGCTCGACGTCTCGCCGGAGACCGCGCGCGAGCGGTTCACGGAGGCACCGGACCGGCTGGAGTCGGAGCCTCCGGAGTTCCACGCGCGCGTGCGGCACGGTTTCCTGACGCTGGCCGCCGCCGATCCCGGGCGCTACCTGGTGGTGGATGCCGGCCAGGACCCGGAATCGGTCACCACGGTCGTACGCCACCGTCTGGACCGGATGCTGCCGCTGTCCGATGCCGAGGTGAAGGCGCAGGAGGACGCGCGGAAGGCCGCCGAGGAAGAGGCGCGGCGACTCGCCGAGGAGGAAGCCGCGCGCAAGGCGGAGGAGGAGCGCCTGGAGCGCGAGCGCCAGGAGCAGCTTGCGAAGCTCCGCGCCGAGGAGGAGGAGCGAAAGCGCCGCGAGATCGAAGAGGCGCGGCAGCGCGAGGCCGAACGGCAGGCGGAGGAGGCCCGCCGCCGGGCCGAGGAGGCGCGTCGGCTCGCCGAGGAGGAGCGGCTGCGCCGCGAGGCCGAGGAGAAGGCACGCGCCGCCGAGCAGGAACGGCTGCGCAGGCAGGCCGCTGAAGAGGCGAGGCTGCGGGCGGAGGCGGAGGAACGCCGCCGCGAGAAGCAGCGCAGGGCGGAAGAGGCGCTGCTGAGGGCGGAGGAGGCGCGCCGGCTCGCGGAGTCGGCTGCGGCGGCTTCCGCGGCGGCGGCGCTGGCGGAGCGGTCGCAGTCCCCGTCCGGGGCTCCGTCCGATTCCGCCTCCGATTCCGCCTCCGCCTCTGTCTCCGCTTCCGATGCCGAGCTGACTGTGCCTACGCCGGTCGTGCGTCCGGACGAGGTGACGCAGACGGTGGAGACGCCGCGCGTCGACATGCGCAAGGAGGAGGCGCAGAAGCCTTCTCAGGCCTCTCAGGCCTCCCCGTCCTACGCCGCGGATGACACGACGGTGCTGCGGCCGGTGCGGGAGGCGGGGCCGGCGTCGCCCGTGCGGGACGCCGGGCCGGCGGACGAGACAGCTGTGCTGCCGCCGGTGCGGGACGTCGCGCCGGCGGAAGAGACGGCCGTGCTGCCGCCCGTACGGGATGTGGCTCCTGCGGACGAGACGGCTGTGCTGCCGTCCGTACGGGACGAGCCTTCCGACCGGGTGCCGCCGGGCTTCTTCCGGGACGAACGGGCCGAGGCCGGCGACGAGGGCGCCGGCGGCAACGACCGTACGCGCGAGCTGCCGTGGCTGGATCCGGAAGCCGCACACCCGACCGCGGGTCAGAACGCCCGGGCGACGCGTCGGCGCTCCGACTGGGCGGAGGAGACGCCGCTCGACGATCTGCCGTCGTTGGCGGACGAGCTGCTGGGTGGCCGGGACGCGGACGAGGACGACGGCGGTCAGCGGGGTGGGGGCGGGCGCCGCTAGGAGTGCGTCCCCGGGGCCCGGCCCGCTGGGCCCGGCCCCGGCCCCTTCGGCTCGCCCCGCCCCACTCCGCCCCGCCCCTTCCCGAAACCGGGGCTCCGCCTCGGACCCCGGTCGCGAACGCCCGACGGGCTGCATCCGCGGTCGAGGTCTTCGGAGCACCGCACATGACGCCCGGTCCGAAGGCCGTGGGCGATGGATGTCAGTGGGGTCGACCACAATAGGGGCGGTCGGGGTTCACGAACGCAAGCGCACGCCGGAGGCGGTAGCACCATGGCCGTATGGGACGACCTGGTCGGGCAGGGGCGGGTTCAGGCGCAGCTGGCCGCCGCCGCGCGGGACGCCGACGGGCTCGTGACCGCCGTCGCCGACCGTTCCGGGGCCACCCTCGCCCCCGCCGCGTCCAGGATGACGCACGCCTGGCTCTTCACCGGGCCGCCGGGCTCCGGGCGGTCCACCGCCGCCCGGGCGTTCGCCGCCGCGCTGCAGTGCGTCAGCCCGGACCGGGCCCTGGGCGGGGCCCCGGGCTGCGGATTCTGTGACGGGTGCCACACGACCCTGGTCGGCACGCACGCCGATGTGGAGATCGTCCGTACCGACCAGCTCTCCATCGGCGTGAAGGACACCCGCGAGCTCGTCCGGCGGGCCCAGCTCTCCCCGGCGGGCGGCCGCTGGCAGGTCATCGTCCTGGAGGACGCCGACCGGCTCACCGAAGGCGCGGGCAACGTGCTGCTGAAGGCCATCGAGGAGCCCGCTCCCCGCACGGTCTGGCTGCTCTGCGCGCCTTCCCTGGAGGACGTCCTTCCGACCATTCGCTCCCGCTGCCGCCACCTCACCCTCAGCACGCCGTCCGTGGACGCCGTCGCCGACGTGCTCGTACGACGTGACGGAATCGACCCCGCCACCGCGGCGACGGCCGCGCGCGCGACCCAGGGCCACATCGGGCGGGCCCGTCGGCTCGCCACCGACGAGCGCGCGCGGGCACGCCGCGCCGTGGTGCTCAAGCTTCCGCTGCGCGTCGCCGACATCGGCGGCTGCCTCAAGGCGGCCCAGGAGCTGGTCGACGCGGCCGGTGAGGACGCCAAGCAGGTCGCCGAGGAGATCGACGTCAAGGAGACGGACGACCTGAAGGCGGCCCTCGGCGCCGCGTCGGGCGGCCGGATGCCGCGCGGTACGGCGGGCGCGATGAAGGAGCTGGCCGACCGCCAGAAGCGCCGCTCGACCCGCACGCAGCGGGACAGTCTCGACCTGGCGCTGACCGACCTCACCGGGTTCTACCGCGACGTACTCGCGCTCCAGCTCGGCTCGCGGGTCGCCCTCGCCAACGAGGACGTACGGGACTCCCTCGACCGCATCGCGCAGAGCTCGACGCCCGAGCGCACCCTGCGCCGGATAGAGGCGATCATCGCCTGCCGCCAGGCCCTGGACCGCAATGTCGCGCCGCTGCTCGCGGTGGAGGCCATGACGGTGGCGCTGCGCGCCGGCTGAACCGGGCCAGTCGGCGCCGAGATTGACCGGGATCACTCGTACGAGCCGCTCTCCACACAATCCGTCACTGCCGCACTACGCTCCGAGGATGGACACCAGGCACCTGATCCGGATCTCCGCCACCGCCCTCGCGACGGCCGGACTGCTCATCTCCGGCTGCTCGTCGGGAGGTTCGTCACACAGTGCCTCGGCGTCCGCGCCGCAGAGAGCGGTCCCGGCCGCCCTCAAGACGTACTACGCGCAGAAGCCGAGCTGGGGCGAATGCGGGGTACCAGGGTTCCAGTGCGCCACGGTGAAGGCTCCGCTCGACTACAAGAAGCCGGAGAGGGCCGACATCAAGCTGGCCGTTTCCCGGAAGAAGGCCACCGGCCCCGGCAAGCACCTCGGTTCCCTGCTGGTCAATCCGGGCGGTCCCGGCGGCTCCGCGATCGGCTACCTCCAGTCGTACGCCGCGATCGGGTATCCGGCGCCGGTCCGCGCGCGCTACGACATGGTGGCCGTCGACCCGCGCGGCGTGGCCCGCAGCGCGCCCGTCCAATGCCTGACGGGCAAGGAGATGGACGCGTACACGCAGGTGGACCAGACACCGGACGACCAGGGGGAGACGGGCAGGCTCGTCACGTCCTTCAAGGGGTTCGCGTCCGGCTGCGCGAAGCGCTCGGCCACGATCCTGCCGCACGTCTCCACCGTCGAGGCGGCCCGCGACATGGACATCGTGCGCGCGGTGCTGGGCGACAGGAAGCTGAACTTCGTCGGGGCGTCGTACGGAACCTTCCTGGGCGCCACGTACGCCGAACTCTTCCCCGCCCGGGCCGGCCGCCTGGTGCTCGACGGCGCGATGGACCCGTCCCTTCCGTCCCGCGACATGAGCCGCGACCAGACGGCCGGCTTCGAAACCGCCTTCCAGTCGTTCGCCGCGGACTGCGTCAGGCACAAGGACTGCCCGCTGGGCACCGGTACGCCGAACCAGGCCGGCCGGCGCCTGAAGGGCTTCTTCGACAAGCTCGACGCCAAGCCCGTCCCCACCGGCCAGAGCCGCCCGCTCGGCGAGTCCCTCGCGACCACGGGCGTGATCGCCGCGATGTACGACGAGTCAGCCTGGACGGAGCTGCGCGGCGGCCTGACGCGCGCGATGGGCGGTGACGGCGCGGCGCTGCTGGCGCTGGCCGACACCTACTACGAGCGCTCCGGCGACGGCACATACCAGAACCTCATGTACGCGAACGCCGCCGTGAACTGCCTCGACCTCCCCCTGGCCTTCGCCGGTCCCGATGACGTCCGCACCGAGTTGCCGACCTTCGAGAAGGCGTCACCGGTCTTCGGCGAGGGCCTCGCCTGGGCCTCCCTGAACTGCGGTTACTGGCCGACGAAGGCCACCGGCAAGCCGCACCGCATCGAGGCGAAGGGGGCCGCACCGATCGTCGTGGTCGGCACCACCCGCGACCCGGCGACCCCGTACAAGTGGGCCCAGTCCCTGGCCGGCCAGCTGGCGTCCGGCAGGCTGCTGACGTACGACGGCGACGGCCACACGGCGTACGGGCGCGGCAGCGACTGCATCGACACGGCGATCAACACCTACCTCCTGTCGGGCACGCCTCCGGAGGCCGGCAAGAAGTGCTCGTGACCCGCCACCGGCATGCCGCTCGCCTTTGCTGACCTGCGCGGATGGGCGCCGCCGAGGGCTGTGCGGAGCACCCCTCGAAACTGTGTAGACTTGGGCCCGCTGCTGATCGCACCATGGTGTCGGCAGCGGCGCCGCCTTAGCTCAGTTGGCCAGAGCAACGCACTCGTAATGCGTAGGTCTCGGGTTCGAATCCCGAAGGCGGCTCTGTAGAAGCCTCAGGACTCACTCGCCGTGACCTGGGGCTTTTGCTTTTCCCTGAATCGGCTGCCCGAGGGCGATGTCTGGAAACGGTGCCCGCGGGCGTCGACTTGCGCCAGAATCGTCGGGGCTTGACGAGAACGCGGGCCGCAGACGCTCCGTAGAGGCCCCTCTGCCCGGACGCCCGGGCCGGCGAGCCGATGGCGGACCGGCCTGCCCCTGACGTACTTCCTCGATATCCGCCGTGCCGCGCGTTCGGGGGCGCTCACCGACGCGCTGCGCGGCACCGAGGACGACCAGCTGGTCGGCCTGGTGACCGCGCTGACGCGAGCGGCATCGTCGCCGCCAAACACCGGTGGATCAGAGCGGGGCTCGGTTGCTTCGCTCTGGGCGCGGCCGCGCTCGTGGCGGCGGTACTGGTGGGCATCTGAGAAACGGGTGGGGTGTCCGCGCGCCGGGCGATCCGTTGGTTCGGCGGACTGGTGCGCGGGGTACCCGGCGGGGCGCCGTCACAGAGGCTCGCGTGTGTGGTCGCGCGTGGGCGGGGCGCTGTTTCCTCTTCTGCGGTCCGGGTCATAGCTGTGACGTTGCCCCCCACACGGCTGGAGAACAGATGAGCGAGAAGAACCCGTTGAAGGCGGCGGCGGCGAAGGCCGCCGAGGTGCTGAGCGGCGACGGTCCGCAGGACGGCATCCCCGGCAGGCCCGGTGCCGAGGCGCCGCCCGCCGACGAGCCGACCGAGGTACGGGGGCCCCTGCCGCCCAAGGCCGACCAGAGCGGACCGGCGACGGTCAGTCCCACCGGCAGGCCCACCGGGGCCGCGCAGGACGACATGGCTCAGGGCGGCGCGTATCTGACCACCGCTCAGGGCACTCGCCTGTACGACACCGACCACTCCCTGAAGGCCGGAGCCCGCGGGCCGGTGCTGCTCCAGGACCATCACCTGCGCGAGAAGATCACTCACTTCGACCACGAGCGCATTCCGGAGCGGGTCGTCCACGCGCGCGGCGCCGCGGCGCACGGTGTCTTCCAGGGGTACGGCACCGCCGCGCAGGTCACCAGGACGGCCTTCCTGGCCAAGGGGGTCGAGACGCCGGTGTTCACGCGGTTCTCGACCGTGCTCGGATCGCGCGGTTCGTCGGACACCGTGCGGGACACACGGGGCTTCGCGACGAAGTTCTATACGGACGAGGGCACCTTCGACCTCGTCGGCAACAACATCCCGGTCTTCTTCATCCAGGACGCGATCAAGTTCCCCGACATCATCCACGCCGGCAAGCCCCATCCGGACCGGGAGATCCCGCAGGCGCAGAGCGCGCACGAAACGTTCTGGGACTTCGTCACGCTGCACACCGAGGCGACCCACCACACTCTGTGGAACATGTCGGACCGGGGCATCCCGCGTTCCTTCCGGATGATGGAAGGCTTCGGCGTCCACACCTTCCGGCTGGTCAACGCCGAAGGAGTGACGACGCTGGCGAAGTTCCACTGGAAGCCCAAGCTCGGTGTGCACTCGCTGGTGTGGGAAGAGGCGCAGCTCATCAACGGCATGGACCCCGACTTCCACCGCCGGGACCTCGCCGACGCGATCGAGGCCGGCGCGTACCCGCAGTGGGAGCTCGGCATCCAGACTTTCCCCGACACCCCGGAGCAGGTGTTCCAGGGCATCGACCTGCTCGACCCGACGAACATCGTCCCGGAGGAGCTCGCCCCCGTACAGCCGGTCGGTCTGCTGACGCTCAACGCCAACCCGTCGAACTTCTTCGCCGAGACCGAGCAGGTCGCCTTCCATCCCGGGCATCTCGTGCCCGGCATCGACATCACCGACGACCCGCTGCTCAGCGGCCGGCTGTTCTCGTACCTGGACACCCAGATCAGCCGTCTCGGCGGGCCCAACTTCGCCCAGATTCCCATCAACCGCACCCATGCGCCGGTCAACGACATGCTGCGCGACGGCATGCACCAGACGGCCGTGCACTCCGGCGCCGCTCCCTACCGGCCCAACTCCCTGGACGGCGGCTGTCCGTTCCTGGCGGGCGCGGACACCGGTGCGTACATCGAGGTGCCCCGGGAGGTGCCGGCGGCGAAGAAGGTCCGGGAGGCGCCTGCCACCTTCGCGGACCACTTCAGCCAGCCCCGGTTGTTCTGGCTCAGCATGTCGCCCGTCGAGCGCGAGCACATCATCGCGGCGTACAGCTTCGAGCTGAACAAGTGCTACGAGCCGGCCATCAAGGAGCGTGCGCTGAAGGTGCTCGCCAATATCGACCCGGAGCTGTGCGAGCAGGTCGCCATGGGTCTGGGCCTGCCGGCGCCGGCGGCCACCGTGACGCTGACGACGCCCGAGCCGAGCGCGGCCCTGTCCCAGCTCGGGCAGACCTGGCCGCTGGACGGACGCGTCATCGGGATCATCGCCGACTCCGACGGCGACCTGGACGGGGTGCGTTCGGTACGCGAGGCGGTGCTGGGCGCCGGGATGGTCCCGCTGGTGATCGCCCCGGCGGGCGGCAGGCTGGAGGCCGGCGGCGAGCCGGTGGCCGTGCAGCGCACCTACGTCACCGCGCGGTCGGTCGAGTACGACGCCATTCTGGTGGCCGGGGTGCCCGGGATCGGCAGTGACGCGTTCGCCGCGCGGGACGCCAAGGCCGCCGAGGCGGTGGCGCCGTCGGGTGCGGCGACCGATCCGCGGGTTCAGCTGCTGCTGTCGGAGGCGTTCCGGCACGGCAAGGCGATCGGGGGCTGGGCCGGCGCCGAACGCGTCCTGGAGACCGCGGGGATTCCCGTCGGTACGCCGGGCGTGGTGATTGCCGACAGCGGCACGGGCACGCTGGAGCAGGTCAAGGAGCTCCTGGGGAAGCACCGCGTGTGGGACCGCTTTCCCCTTTCCGTCTGACCTGATCGACGGCAGCTCCACCGGCGCGGCCGACGGCGGTCGCGCCGGTGGCGTTACGCCGTAGTGCTCTCCAGGACCACGGACCGGGTGAGGTTGCGGGGCTTGTCCGGGTCGTAGCCGCGGGACTCGGCGAGCGCGACCGCCAGGCGCTGGGCGCGGATCAGGTCGGCGAGCGGGTCCAGGCCGCCGTCGGCGGAGCTGCCGGACTCGGCGCTCATCGTGCCGCCGACGCGCGCGATGTCGTCGGCGAGGCCCTCCGGCAGGACGCCGAAGATCCAGGCCACCCGCCCGGGGCCGGTGATGCTGATGGGTCCGTGCCGGTACTCCATCGCCGGGTAGGCCTCGGTCCAGGCGCCCGCCGCCTCGCGCATCTTGAGCCCGGCCTCCAGTGCGAGACCGTACGTCCAGCCGGTGCCGAGGAAGGTGAACTGCTCGGCGCCGAGCACCTCTGGGGGCAGTGGCACGGCGACAGCCCGCTCGGCGTCCCGGATTGCCTCGGACAGGGGGCGCACGCCGGGCGGAAGCGCGACCTCCGCCTCCAGGTGGGCACGCAGGAGGGCGAGGGCGGTGGTGGCGAAGCGGGTCTGGACGACCGATTCCTCGTCGGCGAAGTCGAGCACGGCCACGGCGTCCGCCGCGCTCATGACCGGCGTCGCGGGGTCGGCGGTGAGCGCACCGGTTGCCACGGTGCCGCGCACACGCCGGAGTACGTCCAGGACCTCGGTCGTGGTGCCGGAGCGGGTGATCGCCAGGACCCGGTCGTAGCCGGTGCGGTACGGGAACTCCGAGGCGGCGAAGGCATCCGTTTCGCCGTGACCGCCGCTCTCGCGCAGTACCGCGTACGCCTGGGCGATGAACCAGGAGGTGCCGCAGCCGACCACGGCGACGCGCTCACCCCGGAGCGGCAGGGCGTCCGTGTGGGAGGAAAGGGTTCTGGCCGCCTGGGCCCATGTGGCAGGTTGAGAGGCGATCTCGGCCGAGGTGCGGGAGGCGGAGGTATCTGCGGTGGGCATTGAACGTACTCCCATATGATTGAAACTGCTCGAAGGGCGGGCGTTCCAAGCAGATTCGAGCGTTGGCTCGCCGTCTGCGAAGTATCCACCAAGCTGAACTCGCCGTCCATGCATCCCCTGTTGTGAAGGAGTCCGGCCGCATGTCGAAACACGAGCGGTGGAGCGCGCTGCTGGAGCTGCTGGCCGCCGAGGGGCGGCTGGAGGTCGAGGAGGCCGCGACCACGCTGGAGGTCTCGGCCGCGACGATCCGCCGGGACCTCGACGAACTGGCGGAGCAGCAGATGCTCGTGCGGACGCGGGGCGGTGCGATCGCCCACGGGGTGTCGTACGAGCTGCCCCTGCGCTACAAGTCGTCGCGCCACGCGTCCGAGAAGCAGCGGATCGCGGCGGCCGCGGCGGACCTGGTCGCGGACGGGGACGTGGTGGGGCTCAACGGCGGTACGACGACCACGGAGGTGGCGCGTGCGCTGGCGCTGCGGGCCTCTGCCGCTGCCGCCCCCGCCGGCGGTCCTGTGCTGACCGTGGTGACCAACGCGCTCAACATCGCGGGTGAGCTGGCGGTGCGGCCGCAGATCAAGATCGTGGTCACGGGCGGGGTGGCGCGGCCGCAGACGTACGAGCTGGTCGGGCCGCTGACCATGGGCGTACTCAACGAGGTCGTGCTGGACGTGGTCGTACTCGGCGTCGACGGCGTGGACCCGGATCTGGGGGTCATGGCGCATCAGGAGGACGAGGCGAGCGTCAGCCGGCTGTTCGCCGAGCGTTCGCACCGGGTGATCGTGGTGACCGACTCGTCGAAGATGGGGAAGCGGGCGTTCGCGCGGATCTGCGGGCTGGACCGTATCGATGTGGTCGTGACCGACTCGGGGATCTCCGCGGAGGCGGCGGGGCGGCTCACCGATGCCGGGATCAAGGTGATCACCGTCTGAGTGGGTGAGTGGGTGAGTGGGTGTGCGTCCCGTGCGGCTGTGCGGCCGTGCGGTCCCGCGAAACGCCGGAAGGGCTGAACGGTGCCGCAGCCGTTCAGCCCTTCCGGCGGTCGAAGGCACGCCGCCCACCGGGCGCTCGCGCCGCCCCTACCCCGTCACGGCGCGATCGCCATGGCGAAGATGTGCACATTGGCGTTGGCCGGCAGGACCACGAACTCGACCGTCTTCGCCGGGTCCAGCGCCACCGAGTGGGCGAACACGCTGTACTTCACCGTGGCGTTGCCGTATCCGTCCTGCCGGTTCCGGCCGTCGGTCGACTTGACCAGCGTCGCGCCGTGCGCCGTCACCGGGTCGAACGACCAGTTGGGGAAGCCGAACGATCCCGTACTGGACGACCCGTCGGTGTAGTGGACGGTGGCGTTCCCCGTCGCGGAACTGGTGACACCCGACCCGAGGAAGACCAGCTTGCCGCCCTTGCCCCCCAGCGTCACCGCCTGCCCCGCGCTCGTCACGTTGTCCTTCGTCCCGGCCGGCACATCCGGCCAGGTCAGCTCGGCGCCGAGGGCCTTGACCGCTGCCCCGGGCGTCAGACCCACCGCGGCGAGCTTCTGCGCCGAGAAGCTGTTGCCCTCGCCGTCGTAGTTGCCCGCCTTCGTCGCCGACTCGTCCGTGATCGCCACGTTGTTGTACGCCGCAGCCAGGCTCGCCAGCGGGCTCCCGGACCGCTCGGACCGGGTGCCGGTGGCCGTGCCCTCACCGTCGCCGCCCTGATACGTCGCGGTCGCCGTGAACGTACGGATCACGAAACCGGACCGCTTCTCCGGGACTTGGATCCGGAACGTCGTATCGGCCGACGCACCCGCGGCGAGCGAGCCGTCCACGCTGCGCACGGCCGGCTGGACCGCCCATCCGACCGGTCCGGCGAACGTCACCTTCAGCGCACGCAGACGCTGGGGGCCGGCGTTCCTGACGGACACCTCGACCGTCGAGATGGCCGGACCGTCCAGGTCCACGGGCGAGATGCTCACCTCGGTCCTTGCCGCTGCCGGGGGTTCCGGCTCGGCCGCGACCGCCTGCGCGGGGACGAGCGCGACCGCCACCGCCGCCACCACCGCCGTCAACGAACCGACCAGTCGAGCTGAGGCTGATCTCATGGCTGCTCCTTCGCGTGCGCGGGCTCAGGAAACGGGGGGCATCTCGGTCATGCGCGAGTCGAGGCCGGAGCGCAGGTTGACCCAGCCGCCGCGTGTGAAGTCCGGTATCGCGACCGGCCGGCCCTTGTTCGCCAGCGACATGACGCTCAACGGAACCGGCGAACACCAGGCGGCCGAGTCATACACGTCGATGTCCGGGACCAGTCCCGCCCGCATCGACTGCACCGTGCGCCACTGCAGGACGTAGTCCATGCCGCCGTGGCCGCCGTTGTTCGCGGCGTCGTCGCCGATCTTCTTCCACAGCCAGTGGTCGAACTCCTTGCGGTACGTGTCGAAGTCGCGCCAGGAGTGGCCGCCGTGGTCCGGCTCGACGTAGATGCGGCCGCCGGTCGTCGACGTACCGGCGTAGTCCTCGAAGATCCCGCGCGTGCCCGCGATGGAGTTGATGCGGCTGTAGGGGCGGGGGGAACTCACGTCGTGCTCGGCCCGGATCGTCCGGCCGTTCGCCGTCTCGATCGCGCAGGTCACCAGGTCGCCGTTGACGTACGTCTCGTTCCACGACGGGTGGGACTTGGGGACGAAGCGCTCGCGGTAGTCGGCGAGGCCCTTGGGCGCGGTCGCGGTGGCCTTCAGGGTAGTCATCCGGTCGCCGCGGTTGATGTCCATGGCCGCCGCGATGGGGGCCAGCCCGTGCATGGCGTAGAAGGACGCCGTACTGCGGGTGTGCCAGAGCCGGCGCCACGAGTCGGTGTAGTACGTGTTGGAGAAGAGCAGCTCGCGCAGGTCGTGCAGGTAGCCGCCGTGGCCGTTGGTGATGTCGCCGAACAGGCCCTCGTGCGCGGCCTTGAGCATGGCCAGCTCGTTGCGGCCGTAGTTGCAGTTCTCGGACAGCATCAGGTTCTTGCGGGTGC
Source organism: Streptomyces sp. NPDC055287 (assembly GCF_053646035.1). Taxonomy (NCBI): domain Bacteria; kingdom Bacillati; phylum Actinomycetota; class Actinomycetes; order Kitasatosporales; family Streptomycetaceae; genus Streptomyces; species Streptomyces sp. NPDC055287. The sequence goes on from NZ_JBSHNE010000013.1 coordinate 137,877, forward strand.
GCTCCGAGGTGTCCACCAGGTCCCAGAGCTCGCGGAGTTCGGTCGCGATGGGCAGCTCGACGACGACGTGCTTGTCCGCCAGCAGCGCGGCCTTGCCCTGCTCGTAGTGGAACTCCCACGGCGTCGCGATGTACACGAGGTCGATGTCGTCGCGCTTGAGCATGTCCTCGTACGAGTCGGCGGAGCCGCCGAACTCCGCCGGGCGCGGCTTGCCCTTCGCGACCAGCTGGTCGGCGGTTCGCTTGGCGCGGTCGGCGCGGATGTCGCAGACGGCGGTCACGACGCAACCGGGGACCACGGACCAGCCGGTGGTCATGCCGGAGCCGCGGTTGCCGAGTCCGATCACGCCGACGCGGACGGTCTTGTACGGCTTGAAGGGGACGTTGATCATCGACTTCTGACCCGGCCTGCGGGCAGGCGCCGAAGCGGCAGCGGCGGACGCGACGGACGCGGAAGCGGCAGCCGCCGTTGCCGCCGACGCGCTGCCGGCCGATCCGATCCCGGCCGCGAGCGACGCTCCTGTGGCCAGCGTTCCTCCCAGGAGCAACCGGCGTGATACTGCGGGGATTTCGGGCATACGAGACGCTCCTCGATACGTGACCGGCATCACTTCACTGGCGGGGTCGACTCTGGCGGGCTTGCCAGTTGCATGTCAATAGGTGCTTGCAGGAACCGGGTTACGAACAAAATCAAGCATTCGGGGGTGCGGGGCGGCCCGGGCGACGGTGTACCCAGGTACACCCGCGCCCGGTGTTTACGCCCATCGGCACGGCTCCTTCCCGTCCGTAGCGTCGTTTCCGACGGCACAGCAGGTGCCACGAGGGAGTGATGAGGATGTTCCGCCGCGCACAGCAGGAGCACACCCGCCGGGCGGCCGAAGCCCTGCGGCTCGTGTCGGTCAGCAAGGTCTACGGGACGGCGGACAGCGCCGTGACCGCGCTGGACGGGGTGACACTCAGCCTGGGGGCCGGGACCTTCACCGCCGTCATGGGGCCCTCCGGGTCGGGGAAATCGACCCTCCTCCAGTGCGCGGCGGGCCTCGACCGGCCGGACAAGGGGCAGGTCGTGGTCGACGGCGAGGAGATGACCGGCGGCACCGAGGCCGAGCTGACGAAGTTTCGGCGGCAGCGGATCGGCTTCGTCTTCCAGCAGTACAACCTCCTGCCCACGCTCACCGTCGCGCAGAACACCGTCCTTCCGCTCAAGCTCGCCGGCCGGCGGATCGACCGGGACCGGGCGCGGCAGATCCTCACCCAGGTGGGCCTCGGTGACCGCCTCGGCCACCGCCCCGACCAGCTGTCCGGCGGCCAGCGCCAGCGCGTCGCCATCGCCAGGGCGCTGGTCACCGAGCCCAGCGTGGTCTTCGCGGACGAGCCGACCGGCGCGCTGGACACGCGCAGCGCACGCGACGTACTACGGCTCCTTCAGGAAGCCGTACGGATCCACGGCCGCACGGTGGTGATGGTGACCCACGACCCGGTGGCCGCGTCGTACGCGGACACCGTGCTCTTCCTGGCGGACGGCCGGCTGGCGGGGCACCTGAGCGCGCCGACCGTGGACGCGGTCGCGGAGCGGCTCGCGCACCTGGGTGACCGGGTGCACGGCGATGTGCGGGGTGAGGGGGGCGGTGATGTGCGGGGCGTCAGCGGCACAAGTGGCGCGGGTGGCGTCAGTAGTACGCGTGGTATCCGCGACGGTGGCGAGGGCCGCGACGGCCGCGATGTCCCGGCGGGGGTGTGAGCGATGTTCGCACTGGCCATGAGCTCCGTCCGGCAGCGCCCCGGACGCTTCGCCGCGACGCTGCTGTCCGCCTTTCTGGGGGCCGCGATCATCATGACGTTCAACTCGCTGCACGACACGGCGGGAGCGCGGGGGGTCGATGACGTCAGCGCGGAGTCGATGTCCACCGCCGCCGCCGTGGTCGGCGGCTACGGATCGCTGCTCGTGTTCTTCGCCATCGCCTCGACGCTCACCGTGAACGTACGGCAGCGGGGCGAGGAGATCGGCCTGCTGCGCAGCACCGGCGCGACCCCGGCGCAGATCAAGCGGATGGTCGTCGGCGAGGCGTCCGTGGTCGGCCTGGTGGGGGCGCTGCTGGCGATCGTGCCCGCGATGTTCGCCGGGAGGGCGCTGCTGGGGATGTTCCAGGACAGCGGACAGGTCGCGCGCAGCGTGGAGTACGCCTTCGGGCCCATCGCGCTCGGCTCGGGCCTGGCCATCGCGCTGCTCGCCTCGGTGGGCGCCGCGTTCCTCGCGGTCCGCCGGGCGACCAGGGCCGCGGCGGGTGCACGTGAATCCGGCGGGCGGGGCCGGAAGTTCGCCGGATACGGCGCGCTCGTGGCCGGCGGCGCGTCGGCGCTCACCACCCTCGCCATGGACGGTACCGATCCCATGACGATGGCTCCGGCGGCGTACGGCGCGATCCTGCTGGCCGTGGGCTTCGCGGTCTTCTCACCCGTACTGCTCCGGACCGCGCTGGGGCGGCTCGGCCGTCCGATCGAGGCGCTCGCCGGGGCGAGCGGCTATCTGACGATCCACAACATGCGCCGCCGCGCGGCGGAACTGTCCGGCGTGCTCATGCCGTTGGTCCTCTTCACCGGCATGGCGACCGCCACGCTCTACATGCAGGCCGTCGAAAGCGACGCGATCAAGGCGTCCGGCCTCACCAAATCGGTCGAGGACAAGAACCTGGAGACGCTGAACCTGGTGGTCGTCGGCATCATCGTGGTCTTCTCCTGCATCATGCTGATCAACAGCCTGTACGCCACCACGTCCTACCGGCGCCGCGAGTTCGGCCAGCAGCGTCTCGCCGGGGCCACCCCGGGTCAGGTGCTCGGGATGGTCGGCTGCGAGGGGCTCGTCCTGACCGTGACCGGAGTGTTCTTCGGCACGGTGGCGGGGCTCGCCGGGATCGTGCCGTTCACCTACGTCCGTACGGACGAGCTCCTCCCCGGCCAGGGGCTCGGCATCTGGCTCGGGATCGTCGCGGTCGCCGCGGCGGCGACGCTCGTCACCAGCCTGGGGACGGCTCGCCGGACGCTGCGCACACCGGCGGTGGGCGCGGTGACGGTGGCGGCCTGAACGCGGGGGAGTCCGGGCCGGCGCACCGCCGGCCCGGACTGCTTCGCTGTGCCGCATGCGTCGCAACCGGTGCCGCGCGTGCCCTCAGGAGGGGGTCGGTGTGGCAGGGGTGAGTACCACGAAGTCCGCGCCGTTCGGGTCGACGCAGACGGCCAGCCGTCCGACGCCCTCGGCGTCCTCCGGGCCCATCTGCATGCGTCCGCCGTTCCTGGCGACCTTGTCGACCGTGGCGTCGCAGTCCTCGACCGCGAACACCGGATGCCAGTACGGCCTGCCGCTGGTCAGCGTGAGTGCTTCGGACGGGAGCTCCATGAGGCCGCCGTGCATGCGTTCCGGGGGAAGGCCGGCGGGGGTGATCATCGAGTACGTCCCGCCACCGCCCGGCAGCTCCATGTCCTGGGCCTCCCAGCCGAAGAGGTTGCCGTAGAACTCCTTCGCGGCGGCCGAGTCGGTGGTGTAGAGCTCCGTCCAGCAGAGGGTGCCCGGCTCGTCCGCGGCCTCCATCCCCTTGGTCTTGCCCGGCTGCCAGACGGCGAACTGACCGCCCTGCGGGTCGGTGTACTGAGCCATCCGCCCCTCGCCGTCGGCGTCCATCGGGGCGACCCGCACCGTGCCGCCCGACCGCTCGACGGCCCCGGTGGTGGCGTCGGCGTCCGGGGTGCAGAAATAGATCATCCAGGCGGAGCGCGCGCCTTCCTCGGTGAGCCGTCCGATGCCCGCGACGGCCTTGCCGTCCCTCTTCAGGACGCCGAAGTCGCCGGCGTCCGGTGAGTCCGGGCCATAACTCTGGAACTGCCAGTCGAACACCGCTTTGTAGAACTCGGCCGCGGCGGGGACATCGGGGGCGCCGAGGTCGATCCAACAAGGGGAACCGGGCTGGAAGTCAGTGGTGATCATGACGTTGCCTTTCGTCGCAGATCCTCGTGGATCCAGCCTGTCATCCACGACTGACAACCGCCCGTCGGCTTCCTCCGGCCCGGGCCGGCCGGCTTCCCCCGGCCCGCGTCCGGTCGAGGGCCGATTCCCGTGTCCCGTGCGTCAAGCCGCCTCCAGCCGTCGAGCCCGGCCCAGGTGATGGCAGAGGGGCTGGGTGGTGCCGAGCAGGTCGGCGCGGGACTTGAGCACCTGCGGGTCGATCAGGTCGCCCCGCATACGGGTTACCTCTGACAGGGCGGTCGATGCCTCTCGGGGCCTCGGGCCTCGGGGCTCGGGGTCTGGGGGCCTCGGGGTCTGGGGGTCTGGGGCTTCAGGGCCTCGCGGCGGCGGAGAAGCGCAGCGCGAAGTGACTGAGGGTGTACGGCAGCGGCCGGCCGGCGCGCAGCCCACCCGGACCGTGCAGCCGGAAGTCGTGCCGCTCCATGAGCGCGGCGACGAGCGTCGACGTGACGAGCAGGACCAGATCCTCGCCCGGGCACACGCCGGGCCCCGCACTGAACGGCACGAACTCGGGGCCGGTGTGCGCCGTGCCGTCCAGCCAGATCTCCGGGACGAAGCGGTCACCGTACGGCGCGGAACCGTCGCGGTGGAAGTAGGGGGCGTACAGGAGGAACGCCGTGCCCTCGGGCAGAGTTCCCTCTCCCCAGCGGGTCTGCCGGGTGCTCTCGCGCATCAGGAACGGAGTCGTCGGCCACAGCCGCAGGGATTCCATGACGCAGGCGCGCGTGTAGGGCAGCAACTGGGGCCGGGCCAGGTCGGGGATGGCCAGCTCGTTGCGTACTTGCTGCTCCTGCGCCGGGTGGGTGGCCAGCAGGGCCAGCGTGCGCGCGGCCGCGATGCCCGCCGCGTCGAACGCGAACAGCCAGTGCGGCACCTGGCCCGCCGGGTCCACGCCCGGCTTGGCGGGCGTCCGGTCGAGCGCCTCGGCGAGGCTGCCCGGCTCCGCCCGGTCCAGGTGGGCGCGCAGGCCGCGCCGGAAGCGTTCGCGCGGGCCCGCGGTGACGCGCGGAGGGACCAGGGACGACCAGTTGCCGAAGGCGCGCAGCCGGGCGAGGCGGTCGGTGGGCGTGGTGTCGTCGCGCGCCGCGTCACCGAGGACGACGCGGCGTACGATCCGCCACCAGGCGGCGTCGAAGGCGTCCCAGTCCAGCGGGCCGGCCCCGGCGCCGACGAGCAGCTCGTCAGCCTCCTCGCGGACGGTGCGTACGAACCGGGGGGCGAGGTGGTGGAGGTGCCGCCCGGTTTCCAGGACGTCCTCGTTGAAGGCCCGGCGTTCCTCGCGTTCCGGGCCGGTGGAGATCAGCACGCCGTGCGGCTGGAAGTGACCGAGCGCGTCGCGCTTCTCGCGCGCCGCAGGGGTGAACGGCTCGGGTGTCTCGTCCAGTACGCGCTGCGCGTCCTCGGCGGACAGGGGGAGCGCGATGTCCCGGCCCGCCAGGCGCAGATGGAGCGGACCGGGACCGTACCGCGCGCGCAGGTCGTTCAGGAGCTGTACGGCGTGGCGGTCCGCGTCGAGGCGGGCGGCGAGCGCCATGCCCCGCCTGCGACGGACGACGACGCCGCCGACGAGCGTCGGCAGGGCCACCCGTGCGGCGACGCGGGCCGTGTCCCGGACGGACGCGCGGGCGGGCGTCGACGCACGGCGCGCGGCCCGGTCACCCGGTTCGCACCCTTCGCCCGTACGGTCCCGCTCGGCCTCGCCGGTCTGTCCGGCGGCTCGCTCTGTCCCGGCCATCGTGAGGCTCCCTCGGTGCCGGTGGGACTCAGTGCTGGTTCTCCGCCTGGAACATCCAGTGCTGCTTCTCCAGCTCCGCCGTGAGGCCGATGAAGATGTCCTGGGTCACCGGGTCGGGCTTGTCGGTCGCTTCGATCCGCTCCCGCATCCTGGCGCCGATGGTGCCGAGCGTCTCGACGATCAGGGCGACGACATCGCTGTCCTGGGTCCAGCCGTCCACCGGCGTGGGAAGCTCGCTGGTCTTGGCGACCGTCTCGACGCGGCCGTCCGGCGCGACACCGATGGCGGACGAGCGCTCCGCGACGACGTCGGCGTACGAACGGGCGAAGGACACCACCTCGTCGAGCTGGAGGTGGATGGAGCGGAAGCGGGGTCCCACGATCGTCCAGTGCGCCTGCTTGGCCAGGAGTGACAGGCCGAGCAGGTCCACCAGCGTGCCCTGGAGGGCTTCCGCGGTGGTCTGACGGGCGGCTTCGGGCAGGGTGCTCTTGAGGGCGGCCATGCAGTTGCTCCTTGTCGACACTCTCGTCTGGCTTCAGTCTCTTTCCGGAAGGTGTGGTTCCGCCTGTCGGCGGTCAGCCGGCGGGGCCACCGCTGCCGAACGCACCACCGGACTTCTCGTCCCACCGCGGCCGTTCCGCCGAGTCCCCCTCGCTGGGCTCCCCAGAGGCGTGGCCGGTGTTCCTGAGCTCGTGCGGGAGGAGTCGTCCGCGTCCGCCTTCCGGGGGGACCACCTCGTCGGCTTCCCGGCGCTCCGTCACCTCGGGCGGACCTGAGTCGTCCGGGCGGTGCGGCTGCTCCTGGGGCGTAGGAGGAGACGGCTCGCGGTTCCTGATGCGAATGCCCCACCACACGGCAGCGATCAGAGCAGCCGCGATGGCGAGCCCCGCGACGAACGGCGCGATGCCGATGACCAGGTCACTCGCGGCCGTGGGGTCGGCGAGGCCGGCGATTTCGCTGGTTCTTGTGCTCTGGAGTTCGCTCATGCGCGGCGGGTACCCACGAGGGCCCGAGTCATGAGCCGCCGTTCAGGTGAAACATTCCGCACAGGGCGAACGCACAGGGCGAACGGGCGGGGCGAACGGGCGGGGCGAACGGGCGGGGCGTACGGGCGGGTCATTCGGGCGGGTCATTCGGGCGGGGCGTAGGCAGGGTGAGTACGGCCGGGGCGCCCGGATGTCACTTCGCGTCGGCGTAGCACTCCACGACCGCCGTGGTGAAGGGGAAGCGCACCGGCGTCACCCCGAAGGCGACCCGCCCGGCCAGATCACCTGCCGCACGGATCGCCTCCGCGACGGTCCGCGCCTCCTCGGCGGGGCAGTGCACGATCACCTCGTCGTGCTGGAAGAACACCAGTTCCGCCCGGAGCCCCGCGGCCTTCAGGCTTTGCCGCAGGGCCGCCATCATCAGCAGCGCCCAGTCCGCGGCGCTGCCCTGCACCACGAAGTTGCGGGTGAAGCGGCCGCGTGCGCGGGCGTTCGTCGACGCGTACCCCGGCGTGAACTCCCCGTCGCGCGCCGCTGCCGCCACCGGCTGGGCCTCCTCCTGCGGGATCCCGGCCTCCCCGTCGTCGCCGGCCCCCGCCGCCGGCGGGCAGGTGCGTCCGAGCCACGTCCGTACGAGCCGCATCTCCTCGCCCGCGCGCGCCGCGTCGTCCACGTACGCGACGGCACGCGGGAAGCGTCTTCGCAGCGCCGCGAGGTTCTTCAGGCCGTCCCCGGAGGTCTGCCCGTACACCGCGCCGAGCACGGCGAGCTTCGCCATGTCGCGGTCACCGGCGAACGCCCGGTCCGACACCGCCTTGTAGAGGTCGCCGGGCTGTCCCGCCACCTCCATCAGCCCCGGATCGCGTGAGATCGCGGCGAGGACGCGGGGCTCCATCTGGTCCGCGTCGGCGACCACGAGCCGCCACCCTTCGTCGGCGATCACCGCCCGCCGGATCACCTTCGGGATCTGGAGGGCGCCGCCGCCGTTGGTGACCCACCGCCCGGTGATCGTGCCGCCGGGCAGGTACTGGGGTCTGAACCGGCCGGCGCGTACCCAGTCCTGGAGCCAGCCCCAGCCGTGCGCCGTGTAGATCCGGTACAGCTTCTTGTACGCGATGAGCGGCTCCACCGCCGGATGATCGACCTCCTCCAGCTCCCACCGGCGGGTGGTCTTCACCTTGATCCCGGCCTGCGCGAAGGCCTTGATCACATCGGCGGGCAGCTCGGGCCGTACACGCCGCCCGAACGCCGCCGAGATCTCGTCCGTCAGCTCCGCCATGCGGCGCGGGTCGCCGCCGCCCGCGTACCGCTCGCCGAGCAGCTCGTCCAGCACCGCCCGGTGCACGTCCGCCCGCCACGGCAGCCCCGTTCCGTTCATCTCGGCGGCCACGAGCATCCCCGCCGACTCGGCGGCCGTCAGCAGCCGCATCCGGTCGGGGTGCTCCGCCGTCCCGTGGCGGCGCTGTTGATCGGCGTACACCTCCAGCAGGTCTTCGAACGGCACCGGGACCGGTTGCGGTTCGAAGAGCGACGACTGCGATCCGGGCTCGGCGGCGCGCTGGGGCGGGTCCGGCGGTACGGGCCGGTTGTGCAGCCGGGCCCAGGCGGCCGCGGCCGAGTGAGGCTCGCCGTGGCGCCCCTCGTGGCCGAGGAGGAGTGACTCGGCGTCCTCGATGTCGTAACACCGCTCGACGCGGACGCCGGCCGCGAGCAGCCGGGGGTAGATCTCGGCGGTGGACCGCCACACCCACCGGCCGACCCCGGGCCTGGAGCCGACCGCCGCCGCGAGGTCGGGCTCCTTGAGCACGTCACCGGCCGGCCGCCCGTCCCGCCCCAGCGGCACGAGCAGCGCCCCACCCCCGTCCGTCGCGGTCACGGCCCAGCGATCGCTCATGGGTGCGAGTCTGACACCCGGCACTGACAACGCCCTTGGGGCTGCGCCGCCGTGTCTGCTCTGAGGCCTGCGGGTGCCTGCAGGGCCTGCCCCGGTCCGCCCCTTCTCTCCGCCGGACCCACCCGCCCGGCCCGCCACGACGCGGCCCATGCCCCGACGAGCGCGACCAGCAGCCCGGTCCAGAAGGCGACGTACACGATCCGGTCCCGCCGCAGCAGCGTCAGCGCGCGCTCGCTCAGCCCGCTCAGCTCGGTTCCGCCGACGGTGACCGTCCCGGAGGTGGGCCGGTCGAGCCCGGCGGCGCACCGCAGAGCGTCGATTTTCCGGAGCCCGAGGGCCCCATGACGGCGGTGAAGGTCCCGCTCGCGAAGTCGATGTCGAGCCCGTCGAGGGCTTTGACCCCGCCGTACGCCCTGTGGAGTGCGGTGAGCCGCACGGCCGGTGTGATCATGTGCCCAGCCTTCCGGCCGGGCGCCCGCCGGGCACGACCGCTGAACCGACTCCTGGGGTATGCCTGGCCCTACGCCCGAAGCCCCCCATGACACCATCGACGGCATGGAGCAGGTGGAGAAGGCGGTATCGGCAGCGGTGTACGCCGAAGGTGACGCGGGCCTGGACCTCGGCGCCTCGCTGATCGCCGCCGCGCCCTGGCCCGGGGCGGGGCGCGAGCTGCTCCGCCGGGGCGAGGAGTTCGTACGCCGTGCCTGGGAGCGGGGCTGGCAGCCCGCCGACGTGGTCCGCATCGTCCGCCGCGACCTCGACGACCGCCACGTGCGCCTGGCGACCGACCTGATCGCCGCCGAGAACCGCAGATACGCCAGAACGGCGCCGCGCTGGGAGGCGCAGCTGCGCGACCTGGAAGCGAGCCGGACCTGGTGGGGCAGCGACGAGAGGTACGCCGACGAGCTCGCGGCCCGCGAGAGGACGGACCGCTTCTCACTCGCCACGGCGCTCCTCGAACTCTTCCGCCTCCTGATCCGCGTGCCCGCGATCGAGCCGGTCGGCCCGCCCCCGGGTGATCCCGTGCACGTACGCCCGCACACGCCCACCGCCGACGAGCCGCGCATGCTCACCCGCATCCGGGCGCTGCTGGCCAAGGCGGAGGCGACCGACTACCCGGACGAGGCGGAAGCCCTCACCGCCAAGGCGCAGGAGCTGATGGCCCGCCACAGCATCGATGCCGCGCTGCTCGCCGCGCAGGGGCACACCGGCGACGTACCGACGGCGTGCCGGATCGGTGTCGACGCACCGTACGAGACGGCCAAGGCGATCCTCCTCGACGCCGCAGCCTCGGCGAACCGCTGCCGCGCGGTGTGGAACAGCGGCCTCGGTTTCTCCACGGTCGTGGGCTTCGAACCGGACCTGGACGCCGTCGAGCTGCTCTACACCTCGCTCCTGGTCCAGGGCACGGCGGCGATGACCCGGGCGGAGGCGGCGCAGCGCGCGGGCGGCCGCAAGCGCACGAAGGCGTTCCGCCAGGCGTTCCTGACGGCGTACGCGAGCCGGGTGGGCCACCGCCTGTCCGAGGCGACGGAACACGTCACGGAGGAGACGGACGGCTCGCTGCTGCCGGTCCTGGCGGCGCGGGACGTGGCGGTGGAGGACCGGGCGGAGCGCATGTTTCCGGAGACGACGTCGACGCGGGTGCGCGGGGTCAGCGACCACGCGGGCTGGGAGCACGGCACGGCCGCCGCCGACCAGGTCAGCATGCGCCCCCGACCGGGCGTGACGGGCTGAGCCACCCGCCCCTTCCGTAGCCGCAGGGCCGCCGAACCACCTACATCATGCAGTGCCGAACGCCGCCCCCGGAGCGGCACGCCCCCGCCCGGACCCACGGCGCGGGCATGCTGCGGCACACCCCCGCGGCGTCGGCCGGAACCGGCATGCACCCGCACGAACCGGCCCACTTCAGCCTCCCCCCGTACGCTCACGCCCATGAGCTGGCTCCGGGCCCTGACGGAGACCGCCCGGCTGGCGGCCCGGGACGGCGAGGGCGTCCCGGACCGCGTCGTACGCACGGGCGCCGCCATGCTCCTGGAGGCCCTGGAGGACCTGTCACGGGCGCTGGACGACGAGGGGCCGCGGCCCCGTGAGGGAACCGCGGCCCGCGCGTAGCCGTGAACCTGCGAGCCGACGGGCCGTCAGGATCCCGGAATCTTCGGCATGTCGGTGGGAATCCCGTCCGGCAGCTTCTCGCCGGCGGCCGACTTCTTGAAGCGGTCCTCGATCCCGCTTCCCCACTTCACGGTGATCGAGTCACCGCCGGAGCCCGGGGTGACCACCCCGGTCGTACGGTCGGCGTTGCCGTCGGGGCACTTCAGCTCCAGTGTCACCTTGTCCTTCCTGGCAACCGTGCCGGAGCAGACGTGCTGACCGGCGACAGCCGCGTCGGAACCCTGGATGATCAGCGCGACGATCTTCCCGTCGGTCGTCGCCAGCCAGGACCCGGAGACGTCCGCCGACGCCCCCTGGTCCTCGCCGGGCGGGGTGCTGCTCTGCCCGGTGCCGGTGTTGTTTCCGCCCTTGTCCTTGCCCTTGTCGCCGCCCGTGCCGCCGCCGCTGTCGCCGCTGCAGCCGGTCAGGACGAGGGTGGCCGCGACGGCCGCCGCCGCGACGGTGGTACGCAGGTACTCACGCACTCCGCACTCCCCAGATTCGGTGGGTCAGAGCGCGCCAAGCTACCAGGAGGACTTGCGCACTCCGGGGAGGAAACCGGCATGCGCCTGTTCCCGCATCCGCACCCTGGAGAGCCCGAACTTCCGGAGGTGGCCCCGGGGCCGGCCGTCCACGCTGTCGCGGTTGCGTACGCGCGTGGCGCTCGCGTCGCGCGGCTGGCGGCGCAACTCCTCCAGCGCGGCCGCCCGTTGCGTCTCGCCCGTTCCGGGCTTGCGGAGGATCTCCTTCAACTCCGCCCGCCGGACGGCGTACCGCTCGACGACGGCCTTGCGCCGTTCATTGCGTGCGATCTTGCTCTTCTTCGCCATCAGACCTTCACTCCCCGCGCGCGGATGCGGGCCACGGCCGCCTCGACGCCGATCAGGTCGACGGTCTTGATCGCCCTGGCGCTGAGCACGAGCCGCACATGGCGGCCCTCACTCGCCAGCCAGTAGCGCTTGCGCTGGATGTTCGGGTCGAAGCGGCGCGAGGTGCGCCGGTGCGAGTGGGAGATGTTGTTGCCGAATCCCGGCTGGGCGCCGGTCAGCTGACAGTGGGCGGACAAGGTCGATCCCTCCTCTTTGAAAATGGGAACCATTTCCATATACTAACCACATGGCACGCAACGAAGTCCGCCCGATCATCAAGCTCAGGTCCACGGCGGGGACCGGCTACACGTACGTGACCCGCAAGAACCGCCGCAACGACCCCGACCGCATGACGCTGCGCAAGTTCGACCCGGTCGTCCGCCGGCACGTCGACTTCCGCGAAGAGCGCTGACCGGCCACCACCGCCCGACCGGACCAGAAGCCACACCAGAAGGGGGCATCGCCTCATGAAGCCCGGAATCCACCCGCCGTACGGCCCCGTCGTCTTCCGCGACAAGGCCGGCGGCTTCGCGTTCCTCACCCGTTCCACCATGACCGGCGACAAGACGGTGGAGTGGGAGGACGGCCGTACGTACCCCGTCGTCGACGTCGAGATCTCCTCGCAGAGCCACCCCTTCTACACGGGCACGGCGCGTGTACTGGACACGGCGGGCCGAGTGGAGCGCTTCGAGCGCCGCTACGGAGCGAAGTAGTGAGTGACAAGGGGAAGCTGCCCGTCGTCATCGTCGGCGGGCTGCACTCCGAGGCCCGCAAAGAGGTTGTCGAGCAGCTCCTGCGCCGGGTCCCCGGCAGCGTCGCTCTGCATCACGACCTTTCGACCGCGGCCGAGGGGACGGTACGCCGTACCGTCCGCGACGCCCTCGGCGAGAGCGCGTCGGGCGACGCGCCGCTGGTCAACGACTGTGCGTGCTGCGCGCTGCGCGAGGACCTCGTGCCCGAGCTGGAGCGGCTGGCCGGCAGCGGGCTCACCCGCCTCGCCGTAGTCGAGCTGTGGGACTCCGTCGAGCCCAAAGCGATGGCCGAGGTCGTCGTCGCGCACGGCGGGGACGTGCTGGACCTGACGGCCGTCATGACGGCCGTCGATCCGGCGCTGCTCCTGCCCTGTCTCGGCTGCGGCGACGACCTGGCGGAGGCCGGGCTGGCGGCGGCCGCGACCGACCGGCGCACGGTCGCCGACACCTGGGCGCGCCAGCTGGAGTACGCCCCGGTCCTCGCCGTGGTGGACAGCGAGGAGGCGGACGAGCAGGACGAGGCGCTGCTCGCCCAGCTGCATCCGACGGCCCGCCGGGTGCGGGCCGACTCCGGCGAGCTGGCCGAGGCGGCCTTCGCGGGCTTCGACATCGAGGCGGCGGCGGCCCGCCAGCACCCGGCCTGCGCGCTGCTGCCGCAGGACGCGGACGACAAGGGAGTCGGCACGCTGGTGTGGCACCGCAGCCGCCCCTTCCACCCGGAGCGGCTGTACGCGGCGCTGGAGGATCTGACCTGCGCGGCCGCCCGCAGCCGCGGCCGCTTCTGGCTCGCGGACCGCCCGGACACGCTGATGGCGTGGGACGCGGCAGGCGGCGCGCTGTGCGTGGAGAGCGCGGGGCCGTGGCTGGCGTCGCTGCCCGACGCCGCGTGGGAGATGGTCCCGCCCGTACGCAGGGCGGCGGCCGCGCTCGACTGGCACCCCGAGCACGGGGACTGCTGCCAGCACCTGGTCTTCACTTCACCGGGACTCGACCGCGACGGGCTCGAAGAGCTCCTCGAATCCTGCTTGCTGACCGATGCCGAATACGCGGCGGGGCGTGATGCGTGGAAGCTCCTGCCGCCCGCTTTTGATTCCCTTCTGGAGGCCTGATGTCCCGCCTGTCCCGAGGTAAAGATCCTCGTAAGCCCCTCAAGTCCCGCCCCAATCCGCTGGACGAGGCGAAGATTACGTACATTGACTACAAGGACACCGATCTCCTGCGGAAATTCATTTCGGATCGCGGGAAGATCCGCAGCCGTCGTGTGACAAGGGTCTCGGCCCAGCAGCAGCGACAGCTCACCCGGGCCGTCAAGAACGCCAGGGAGATGGCCCTGTTGCCCTACTCCTCGCGCTGAGCCCGGGTTCTGTAACCGAGGGAGCACCCCGCGTGCACGTGCATCTGCCCATGCATCGGCAAGTGAACAAAGCTATGATCCGGGGCAGTTGACATCTGCACTTTCCGGGAGCGACCTGTGCACCACGCGTACAACGGCATGGCGGCCACAGAGCTTCACGGGGTGGTCTGGCAGAAGAGCAGGCACAGCAACTCACAGGGGTCCTGTGTGGAGTTTGCCAAATTGCCGGGCGGGAATGTGGCGGTCCGCAATTCGCGGCACCCGGACGGGCCCGCACTGGTCTACACGCCTGCCGAGATCCAGGCGATGCTGCTCGGCATCAAGGACGGCGAGTTCGACCACCTGATAGCCGGAGGCTGACCGGAATCAGCCGGTCCGCCGCCCTGCTCCGCCTCGTCCCGTCACCGCCTGTTACTTCTGCTCGGCGCCTATCCGGAACAGCGCCCACACGACCTTGCCGCTCAGTGTCCCGGCGAGCGGGTGCCATCCCCAGCTGTCGCTGAACGAATCCACCAGAAACAAGCCACGTCCGGACTCGGCGGAGAAGTCGTCCGTCTCACGCGTCACGGGGCTCTCGTGGCTGGGGTCGCGCACCGCGCACACCAGACGCGAGGTCCAGTGCATCAGATGCAGCCGTACTGGAGGGTCCTGCCGGTCCGGGCGCGGTGTGTCGGCCGGCAGGGCGTGCCGCAGCGCGTTGGTGACGAGCTCGGAGACGACCAGGGCCACATCGTCGAAGCACTCGCCGAGCTCCCACTGGGCCAGCGTCGCCTTGGTGAACTGGCGGGCTCCGCGCACCGCTTCGTGCCTGGGGGGCAGCGCGCAGGACGCCGAGCTGGAGACCGCTGCGGGGTCGACGGGTGGAAGCCCCTGCCTTAACGGCTCGAGCATGGTCGATCCATTCGTCCCCATGCGAGGCACTCCCGGGATTCGCGGTCGTTGCGATACAGCGGTAGCGATGCGGCGGTAGTACGGCGTCAGCACGAAAGAGCATGCAGGTGCGCGCCGACCATGGTTCCGAATGCGCACGGCAGATGCAAGGGCAGATGCACGTGCACGCGCCGGACCTGTCCGAACCCGTGCCGTTTCTTGCTCATTTCTTCCGGGGATCTCTTTTGGTGACTTGTACAGCTCTTGCTATTTCCGTAATCGGATGAGTACGGGCTGAAGCGTTTTAATGGCAGACTGCGGCTCTCGGGCACCTGGGGGAGGTCGCTCCGCAAGTGAACTGTCGGACTGGGGAGGGCTGGAGAAGTGACCGCAGGTGAGTCGAGCGGCTCTGTGGTGCGGCGCATCCTGTTGGGATCCCAGCTCAGGCGGCTGCGTGAGTCGCGTGGGGTCACCCGCGAAGCGGCCGGCTACTCGATCCGCGCATCCGAATCGAAGATCAGCCGCATGGAGTTGGGACGGGTGAGCTTCAAGGCCAGGGACGTCGAGGACCTGCTGACGCTCTACGGCGTCACGGACCAGGCGGAGCGCGAGTCGCTGCTGAGCCTGGCGCGGGAGGCCAATGTGGCGGGCTGGTGGCACGGTTACGGCGATGTGCTGCCCGGCTGGTTCCAGACGTACATCGGGCTGGAGGGTGCCGCCTCCCTCATCCGGATTTACGAAGTCCAGTTCGTTCACGGACTGTTGCAGACGGAGAGCTACGCCCACGCTGTCGTCTCCCGCGGCATGCCGCACGCGAGCGCGGCCGAGATCGACCGCCGGGTGGCCCTGCGCCTGGAGCGTCAGAAAGTGCTCGTGTCCGAGCGGGCGCCGCACTTCCACGCCGTACTGGACGAGGCCGCGCTGCGCCGCCCGTACGGCGACCGGGCCGTGATGCGGAGCCAGTTGCAGCACCTCATAGAGGTCTCCGAGCAGCCGAACATCACGCTCCAGGTCATGCCGTTCAGCTTCGGCGGCCACGCGGGTGAGAGCGGCGCGTTCACGATGCTGCAGTTCCCCGAGTCGGACCTCTCCGACCTCGTCTACCTGGAGCAGCTCACCAGCGCGCTCTACCTGGACAAGCGCGAGGAAGTGGCGCAGTACCAGCGGGTGATGGAGCGGCTCCAGAAGGACAGCCCGAGTGCCGCGGAGACGAGGGACGTGCTCCGTGGTCTACTCCAACTCACATAACCAGCCAGTAGGATGACGTTTTATCAGGAGTCTGCACCTGCACACCTTGCAGTAGGGGATCGCATGTCCTTCTTCACCGACCTGGCCCACCAGTACATCGACGGCGAGTGGCGGACCGGCAGCGGCTCGTGGGACATCATCGACTTCAACCCGTACAACGGGGAGAAGCTCGCCGCGATCACGGTCGCCTCGGTGGACGAGGTCGACGAGGCGTATCTGGCCGCCGAGCGCGCGCAGCCGGCCTGGGCCGCGTCGAGCGCCTACCGGCGCCGGGACGTCCTCGAACGCGCTCTGCGGATCACGCAGGACCGCGAGGACGAGATCACCGAGGCGATCATCGACGAGCTCGGCGGTACGCGGCTGAAGGCGGCGTACGAGGTCCATCTCGCCAAGGAGTTCCTGCGCGAGGCGATGCAGACCGCGGTGCGCCCCGAGGGGCGGATCCTGCCGTCGCCCGTGGAGGGCAAGGAGAACCGCGTCTACCGGCTGCCGGTCGGCGTGGTCGGGGTCATCAGCCCCTTCAACTTCCCCTTCCTTGTCACGCTCAAGTCGGTCGCCCCCGCGCTGGCGCTGGGCAACGCCGTCGTGATCAAGCCGAACCAGAACACGCCCGTGGTCGGCGGCGGCCTCATAGCCAAGATCTTCGAAGACGCCGGGCTGCCCGCCGGCCTGCTGAACGTGCTGGTCACCGACATCGCGGAGGTCGGCGACGCGCTCATAGAGCACCGGGTGCCGAAGGTGATCTCCTTCGCGGGCTCCGACAAGGTGGGGCGGCACGTCGCCGCCGTCGCCGCGAGCCACTTCAAGCGCGCGGTGCTCGAACTGAGCGGCAACAGCGCGCTGGTCGTCCTGGACGACGCGGACATCGACTACGCGGTCGACGCGGCGGTCTTCAGCCGTTTCGTCTACCAGGGCCAGGTCTGCATGGCCGCCAACCGCATCCTGGTGGACCGGTCGGTCGAGGCGGAGTTCACGGAGAAGTTCGTGGCGAAGGTGCGGTCCCTGGTGACCGGCGACCCGGCCGACTCCAGAACCCATATCGGCCCGGTCATCAACACCTTCCAGGCGGACTCCCTGACGGCGCTCGTGGAGCAGGCGCTCGAGGAGGGCGCCACGGCGCTCGTACGAGGGTCTACGCGCGGCAACCTCGTCGAGCCGACCGTACTGAACGGGCTGCCGGCCGACTCCCGGATCCTCGAGCAGGAGATCTTCGGCCCTGTGGTGCTGCTGATCCCCTTCGACGGCGAGGAAGAGGCCGTACGGATCGCCAACGACAGCCAGTACGGGCTGAGCGGCGCGGTCCACACGGGGAACCTCGAGCGGGGCGTGCGCTTCGCGAAGCGCGTCGAGACCGGGATGATCCACATCAACGACTCGACCGTCCAGGACGAGCCGCAGGTGGCCTTCGGCGGCGAGAAGTTCTCGGGGATCGGGCGGCTCAACGGGGACTCGGCGGTGGAGGCCTTCACCACGCAGAAGTGGATCTCGGTCCAGCACGGCCGGACGCACTTTCCGTTCTGATTCCGTTCCGACCCTTCGTCGTTGCGGACAGAAGCTGTCCGCAAGGGCTCGTACGTTGGTTCTTGTCAGTTCGACGACGACAAGAGGCGGACATCATGGTCGTGCACGTGAACGCTGAGGCCCCCGGTGACGAGCGCGGCGCGCTCCTGGCCTTCCTGGACGCCGAGCGCGGCGGCATCCGCAGGGCGCTGCTCGGCCTGACGGACGAGCAGGCGGCCACCCGGCCGAGCGCGAGCGAACTGTCGCTGTCCGGGCTCCTCAAGCACGTCTCCGAGGCCGAGCAGGGCTGGCTGGCCCGGGCGAAGCAGGTCGCGCCGGAAGTTCAGCGGTCCGAGGAGAACTGGGACGAGAGCTTCCGGCTGGTGGGGGGCGAGACGGTTGAGAGCCGACTGGCGTACTGGGAGAAGGTCGCGCGGCAGACCGAGGAGTTCATCCGCTCGGCGCCCGGCCTCGACGACACCTTCCCGCTGCCCGACGAGCCGTGGTTCCCCGACTCGGAGCGCGTGTCGATGCGCTGGCTGCTGCTCCGGCTGATCACAGAGATGTCCCGGCACTCCGGCCACGCCGACATCATCCGCGAGAGCCTGGACGGCAGGACGGCGTTCGAGCTGGTGGCCCTGGAGCGCGGCGAGACCTGGGGCTGAGCCGGGACTGAGCCGGGGCCGAGCCGGGGCTGAGCCGCCCGTTCTGTCCTCGGTCGCACCCGCTACTCTCTAATCAAAGTTGAGTAGAAGGGTGCGGCGATGTCAGCGATCAGGCTGCTGGTCCTCGGCGCCGTCCGTCAGCACGGGCGCGCGCACGGCTATCAAGTACGCAACGACCTGGAATTCTGGGGCGCCCACGAGTGGTCCAACGCCAAGCCCGGGTCGATCTATCACGCGCTGAAGCAGATGGCCAAGCAAGGGCTGCTGCGCGCCCATGAGATCGCGCCGAGTACGGCCGGCGGGCCGCCCAGGACCGAGTACGAGGTCACGGACAAGGGCACCGAGGAGTACTTCGCGCTGCTCCGCGAGGCCCTGACGGCGTACGACGAGAAGATGGACGTGCTGTCGGCGGGGATCGGCTTCATCGTCGACCTGGAGCGGACCGAGGCGGTCGAGCTGCTGAGGAAGCGGGTGCGGGGGCTGGAGGAGTGGCGCTCGGCCGTCACCGAGTACTACACGCCGGAGGAAGGGCCCGAGTCGATCGGTCACATCGGCGAGATCATGAACATGTGGGTCCACTCGTCGGACGCGGGGGCCGAGTGGACGCGCGGCCTCATCGCGCGGATCGAGGGTGGGGCGTACACCTTCGCCGGCGAGGGCGGGGAGCCGTTCGTGGGGGTGCTGGCGGACGGGCAGGAGAACCCGTACGCCAGCTAATCAAGTTTGACGAATGGGAGGCGCGAGTCTACCTTTGAGCTAGTAGTCAAGTTTGACTACGCGGTCCGAGGAGAGGGATGGCATTGGCTGACGCTCATGCTCACGCCGACGTCGACGCGGTGGTCGTCGTCGAAGGAGCACAGAAGCGGTACGGGGAGAAGCGGGCTCTGGACGGGCTCGACCTGGTGGTGGGACGCGGCACGGTGCACGGCGTTCTGGGGCCCAACGGCGCGGGCAAGACCACGATCGTGCGGATCCTGGCGACGCTCCTGCGGCACGACGCGGGACGGGTGGAGATCGCCGGGTACGACGTACGGTCGCAGGCCGGCGAGGTGCGGCGGCGGATCGGGCTGCTCGGGCAGCACGCGGCGGTGGACGAGGAGCTGGGCGGGCGGCAGAACCTGGAGATGTTCGGCCGGCTGTACCACCTGGGAACGCGCCGGGCGGGCGCGCGGGCCGACGAGCTCCTCGAGCGGTTCGGGCTCGCGGACACGGGGCGCAAGGCGGTCGGGCAGTACAGCGGAGGCATGCGGCGGCGGCTCGACCTGGCGGCCTCGCTCATCACCGATCCCCACGTGCTGTTTCTGGACGAGCCGACGACCGGGCTCGACCCGCGCGGGCGCGCGGAGGTGTGGGGCGCGGTGCGGTCGCTGGTCGGGGGAGGCACGACCGTACTGCTCACTACGCAGTATCTGGAGGAGGCCGACCAACTGGCCGACCGGATCACGGTGGTCGACCGGGGCAGGGCCGTCGCCGAGGGCACACCGGACGAGCTGAAGGGCAAGGTCGGCGGTGACCGGATCGACGTGGTGCTGCACGACGTACGCCAACTGGGCGCGGCTGCGGCGCTGATGGGGCCGGACGCGGAGGAGGACGCTGACCGGCGTCGGATCAGCGTGCCGGTGGTGGACCGGATGGCGGCGCTGACCGGGACCGTACGGGCGCTGGAGGCGGCCGGGATCGAGGCGGAGGACATCGCGCTGCGCAGGCCGACGCTCGACGAGGTGTTCCTGCACCTCACGAAGGGGACCGGATCCGAGACCGCGGAGGTCGCGGTATGAGCGCGGGTGCGGTCGGCTGGGCGGTCGCCGATTCCTGGACCATGACGCGGCGCGAACTCGCCCGGTGGGGGCGGCAGCCGGTCCAGGTCGTCGTCGGCCTGGTGTTCCCGGTGATGCTGCTGATGATGTTCGGGTTCCTGATCGGCGGCGGCAAGGGGGTGCCGGGGAATTACGTCGACTTCCTGGTGCCCGGCATGCTGGCGCTGACCATGGCCTTCGGCCTGGAGTCGACGATGCTCGCGGTCACCCAGGACCTCAACAAGGGGGTGATCGACCGGTTCCGCTCGATGCCGATGACCTCGGGGGCGGTGCTGGTGGGGCGCTCGGTCGCGGACATGCTCCAGTCGGCGGCCGGCCTGGTGGTCATGATCGCCGTCGGCTGTGCGATCGGCTGGCGCTGGCACGGCGGCCTGCTCGGATTCCTGGGCGCGATCGGGCTGTTGCTGCTGCTGCGCTTCGCGATGCTGTGGATCGGCATCCAGCTGGCGATGGTCGCGGGCAAGCCGGAGATGGTCCAGGCGGTGCAGATCCTCGTCTGGCCGGTCGGCTTCCTGTCCAACGCCTTCGCGACGCCGTACTCGATGCCGGACTGGCTCGGCGCGGTCGTCGCCTGGAACCCCCTGTCGGCGACGGCCACGGCCGTACGGGACCTCTTCGGCAACACGGCGGTGGCCGGAAGCTCCTGGCCCGCCGAACACGCGGGGCTGCTGGCGGTGGTGTGGCCGGTGGTGCTTGTGGCGGTGTTCCTTCCGCTGGCGGTACGGCGGTTCGGGCGGCTGAGCCACTGAAACTGACGGGCTGAGAAGGGGAACCCGGTCGCGGTCTGCGGTGTACCAGAAGCAGAAGCGGTCCATGGCGGGACCGCAGACCGCGAGACCGGGGGCTTCGATGAGCAAGCGGTTCACTTCGGGCGGGGCGCTGACGGGCGCTGTCCTCTTCGTACTGGCGCTGCTGTCGGCGGGGTGCACGGCTGGGGCGTCACGGCCACCGGCGCCGGAGGTGCCGTCCGCCCCCGACCTGCCGGGCTCGGCGCACATGGTGGGGCTCGCGGCGGACGGCAGCGGGTTCGTCCTGCTCGCGAAGTGCGTGGCGGACGTGGAGCGGCCCGGGAACGGGTTCTGTCGTCAGTACGTGGCGGTGCTGGACAAGGGCGCGTCGCAGTGGCGGCTGCGGAGGTCTCCGCTGCACGACCCGTCCGGTACGGGCGGGGTGTCGGCGGACCTGAGGGTGCTCGGCTCCGGCCGGGCGTGGCTTCACGAGGCGGTGGGGGACGACCGGCACCGTACGTGGTTCACGGCGGACGGCGGGCTCTCCTGGCAGGCGCGTGACGTGAAGCGCGCGGGGTCGGCGCGCTCGATCCCCCGGGGCGCCGCGCTGTCGACGCTGTGCGGGTATCCGACGGCCCCCGACGGGGGCGCGTGCGCGCAGGACCAGCTCCTGGTGATGTCCCCCGCCGACGGCAGGCTGCGCGAACTGAAGTCGCGGCCGCCGCTTGCCGGTCAGCTGCATCCGGCGCCGTACGCCGAGCCCGACGGCTCGTGGTGGGTCTCCGGGGAGGACCCGCGGAGCGGCGAGCCGGCGCTCGCGGTGTCCCGTGACGCGGGCCGGACATGGACGGCGAGCCGGCTGGACAGGCCGCTGAGGAAGCCCGGTTGGGGCGTGCGGGTCTCGGTGGGCGACGGCGTGGTCTACGCGGCGGAGCTGGGCGAGCTGCCGGCCGGTGAGCCGGTCAAGAATCCGGTTCGGGCCATCCACCGCAGCAGGGACGGCGGCCGTACCTGGGAGCGGACGTGGAAGGCGGGCGCGACCCGCGAACCGCGCACGCTGCTGGGCGTGCTGGTCCCGGGGGCGGGCGACACCCTGCTGTTGCACGGGGAGCGCGGCGACTACACCAGCCCGGACGGCGGCCGCACCTTCCGCCCCGTGACCGGCGGCCCCGCCCTCGGCTACGCCTCCACGATCCCTCTGGGCCGGCTACAGGCACGCGACTCCTGTGAGTACGGCATATCCACCGACGGCGTGCGCTGGACCACCTTCATGCTCGGCGCCTGCGACGACTGAGCGGGTGACCCGCTCAGTGGTGGAACGACGTCGCGGCCGACGCGTCCCGGGTCGCCGGGTGAGACTGTGCGCGCAGCTCGGGGAGCAGCTCCTCGAGGCTCTCCACCAGCAGCTCGGCCAGATCCGCGGAGAAGCCGTTGCGGCAGACGACCCGCAGGACGGCGAGATCCTCCCGGTTCTCGGGAAAGGTGTACGCCGGCACGAGCCAGCCCCGCTCCCGCAACCGCCGGGACACGTCGAAGACATCGAAGTTCCGCACGTCGGGGGCCGTGGTGAAGGCGAACACCGGCAACTCGTCGCCCCGCGAGAGGAGGCGGAAGTCGCCCGTCGCCTCGATCCGCTCCGCGAGCCCCCGCGCCACGTCTCGCGACGCCTGCTGCACGGCCCGGTACCCCTCCCGGCCGAGCCGCAGGAAGGTGTAGTACTGCGCGACCACCTGTGCGCCGGGCCGGGAGAAGTTGAGGGCGAAGGTCGGCATGTCGCCGCCCAGGTAGTTGACCCGGAAGACCAGTTCCTCCGGGAGCTCGGCGGCCGAGGGCCACAGCGCCCAACCGACCCCGGGATAGACCAGGCCGTACTTGTGCCCCGAGGTGTTGATGGAGGCCACCCTCGGCAGCCGGAAGTCCCAGACCACGTCCTCGTCGACGAAGGGAGCGACCATCGCGCCGGACGCCCCGTCCACATGCACCGGGACATCGAGACCCGTGCGCTCCTGAAGGTCGTCCAGGGCCGCGCAGATCTCGGCGACCGGCTCGTACGAGCCGTCGAAGGTGGAGCCGAGCACGGCCACCACACCGATGGTGTTCTCGTCGCAGAGTGCTGCCGCCGCCTGTGGGTCGAGGTGGAAGCGGTCTCCCTCCATGGGCACTTGACGCGCCTCGACCTCCCAGAAGTTGCAGAACTTCTCCCAGCAGACCTGGACGTTCACGCCCATCACCAGGTTGGGCCTGGCCCGGCCCGGATAGCGGTCGGGGTTCTTCTTGGCCCAGCGGCGCTTGAGCGCCATCCCGGCGAGCATGCAGGCCTCACTGGACCCCGTCGTCGAGCAGCCCACGGCCGCCGCCGGGTCCGGCGCGTGCCAGAGGTCGGCGAGCATGGCGACGCAGCGCCGCTCCAGCTCGGCGGTGCGCGGGTACTCGTCCTTGTCGATCATGTTCTTGTCCCGGCACTCGCCCATCAGCTCGCCCGCCTGCGGCTCCATCCAGGTGGTGACGAAGGTGGCGAGATTGAGCCGGGAATTGCCGTCGAGCATCAGCTCGTCGTGCACGAGCTGATACGCCGTCGCGGGCGCCATCGGCCCGTCGGGCAGCCGGTGCCGGGGAGGGGCGGCTTCCATGTCGCCGACCGGGTCGGCTGTGCCGTAGAAGGGGTTCAGGGCGAGCTTGCTGCGCTGCTGACTGTCCTGACCCGTACGGCCTCGGTGAAGTCCCATGCGCTCACCATAAGGGTCGATAAGCGGACATAACGCTCCAGGGAATGGGGCTTGCACCTCACGTGGCGTGAGGGCTCAGGCTGAGGGCGTACCGAGAAAGAAGGAAGAAGGAGCGGAAAGCGATGAGCTACTCCGTCGGACAGGTCGCCGGATTCGCCGGAGTGACGGTGCGCACGCTGCACCACTACGACGAGATCGGGCTGCTCTCCCCCGGCGGCCGCAGCCACGCGGGCCATCGGCGCTATGACGACGCCGACCTCGACCGGCTGCAGCAGATCCTGTTCTACCGGGAGCTCGGCTTCCCGCTCGACGAGGTGGCGGCCCTTCTCGACGACCCGGACGTGGACCCGCAGGAGCATCTGCGGCGCCAGCACGAGCTGCTGTCCGGCCGTATCGCGAAGCTGCAGGAGATGGCCGCCGCCGTCGAAACCGCCTTGGAGGCACGGAAGATGGGCATCAACCTCACCCCGGAAGAGAAGTTCGAGGTCTTCGGCGACCACGATCCCGAGCAGTACGCCGAGGAGGCCGAGCAGCGCTGGGGCAACAGCGAGGCGTACAAGGAGTCGCAGCGCAGGTCCGCGTCGTACACCAAGGAGGACTGGCTGCGGATCAAGGCGGAGGGCGAGGAGAACACCGCCGGCCTGGTCGCCGCCATGGAGGCCGGCGCCGCGCCGGACTCGGTCCGGGCCATGGACCTCGCCGAGGAGCACCGCGCACTGATCTGCCGCAATCACTACGACTGCGGTTACGACATGCACGTCTGCCTCGCCGAGATGTACGTCGCCGACGAGCGCTTCACCACGTCCATCGACGCGGCGAAACCCGGCCTGGCCGCCTACCTGCGCGAGGCGATCCTGGCCAACGCCGCCCGCCACGCGTAGCGCCCGCCGCCCCGCACGGCGCGAGCAGTACGGCCCCGGAGGCGCCCCGGAGCCGTACCCGTGCCCGCCGTCACTCCTTGGTGAGAACGACCGCAGTGCCGTACGCGCACACCTCGGTCCCCACGTCGGCCGCGTCGGCCACGTCGAAACGCATCATCAGCACGCCGTTGGCGCCGCGCGCCCTGGCCTGCTCGACGAGCCGCTCCATCGCCTGGTTGCGGGTCTCCACCAGCGTCTTGGTGAGCCCCTTGAGCTCGCCGCCGATCATCGACTTCAGCCCGGCGCCGATCTGGCTGCCCAGGTGCCGTGAGCGCACCGTCAGACCGAAGACCTCTCCGATCACGCGGTCCACCCGGTAGCCGGGTGCGTCGTTCGTGGTGACCACCAGCACATCGGACTGCGCGCCCTGCCCGCCGCCGTATTCATCGATGCCCATCCGCATCCACCTCCTGGCGAACAGCTTTGCCGCAGTCCGTCCCCCGCGCATCCCCTGGGGCCTACTGGAACCAGGAGCACCCACCCGGCGTTGATAGCTTTGGGCAGCACACCCGCAGACGATCCCACCCTGGAGCCCGGTACCCGTGAATACGCTTGCGCTCGGACCGACCTGGCTGGATCCGGACTATCTGCTGGAGCAGTTCGGGCTGATCGGCCTGCTGGTCATCGTCTTCGCCGAGTCCGGGCTGCTCATCGGCTTCTTCCTGCCGGGCGACTCACTGCTGTTCACCACCGGCCTGCTGGTGACCACGGGCGCGCTGGACACCCCACTGTGGCTGGTCTGCACCCTGGTCTGCCTCGCGGCGATCATCGGCGATCAGGTCGGTTATCTCTTCGGCCGCAAGGTCGGACCTGCCCTCTTCAAGCGCCCGGACTCCAGGCTCTTCAAGCAGGAGAACGTCGAGAAGGCCCACGACTTCTTCGAGAAGTACGGCCCCAAGTCGCTGGTCCTGGCCCGCTTCGTACCGATCGTCCGCACCTTCACGCCGATCATCGCCGGCGTGAGCAGGATGAACTACCGCTCGTTCATCACGTTCAACATCATCGGTGGTGTGCTCTGGGGCGCGGGCGTGACCCTGCTCGGCGCCTCGCTCGGCAAGATCGAATTCGTCCACAAGAACATCGAAGCGATCCTGATCCTCATCGTCCTGATGTCGGTCGTCCCGATCGCCATCGAGTACCTGCGCGCCCGCAGCAAGAACAAGAAGACCTCGGCCGCCGAGGGCGACCGGGCCGACGGCACCCCCCCGTCCTCGCGCGGCCGTCACGCCAAGCGCTGACCCCGGAGCGGCGCCAGGAGGCCCCGGGCCCCGGCCCGGAGACCTCCGGCTCTAGAAGCCGCGCGTCCGCTTGGCCGCGCGGCGGCTGGCCCCACGGCCCGCGCCGGGCACCTTCAGGAACAGCCGGGAGATCTCGCCACCCAGATTCACCCCGATGGCGATGGCCAGCGACAGGGCCGCCGCTGTGGACAGGGACGCGAGCCCCTGGTTCAGGTCGTTCTGCGCGATGCCCAGCAGTCCGAAGTACGTCGACGAACCGGGCAGCAGCGGACCGATCGCCGCCGTGACGTACGGCAGCGCCGACGCGTACTGGTAGCGCGAGAACAGCTGCCCGAAGAGTCCGACCAGACCGGCCGCGACGGCTGTCGAGGCCACCGCGGAGATCTCGCCGACGTCGTGCATCGCGCCGAACACGATCCAGGCCACTCCGCCGTTCAGCGTCACCATCAGCACGGTGTTCCGTTCCTGCTGGAGCAGGATCGCGAAGGCGAAACAGAGCAGCATCGACGCCAGGATCTGGGTCACCGGCCGCTCGACGGTCTCCAGCGCCGTCGCCGCGTGCATCTCGGCGTCGAGCTGCACGCCCAGATAGAGCACGACCAGCACACCGATGACGATCGCGATGAAGAAGTACATGACTTCGAGCAGCCGCGCCGACGCGGTGATGTAGTAACCGGTCAGACCGTCCTGCACGCCCGCGACCAGGGCCCGCCCCGGCAGCAGGGCGAACAGTCCACCGGTGATCACGGCGGAGGGCCGCACGTCCCACATGGTCGTCGTGGGCGCCAGTGTGAGCGCCACGCCTATGGCGGCGGGAGGCATCGCCGCCACCAGGAACTGGTAGAACTCCGGCAGCCCGCGCCCCGCGCACAGCCACGCCAGCCGGTCACCGAGCATCGCCCCGATCGCGGCGGCGAGGAACACCACCGGTCCACCGCCGACCAGCACGGAGGCCGCACCGGCCAGCAGCCCGCTGGCTCCCGTCAGCGCCCAGCCCGGGTACGGGTGACGGTTACGCCGCATCTCCGCGAGCGTGCGGTACGCCTCCTCCAGCGTGACGTCGGTGTCCGGCGACGTGATGTCGTCGATGAGGTGGTAGACCGCAGCCAGCCGGGTGTAGTCGGTGCCCCGTCGGCGTACGGTCCTGCTCGCCGTGACCGGGTCCTCGACCAGCGACGGCTGGTACGAGATCGACAGCAGCGTGAAGGTCACGTTCGGCTCGCAGCGGTCGAGCCCGTACGCCCGGCTCACGCCGAACATCGCCGCCTCGACGTCCTCGGCGCCCTCGCCGCCCGCGAGCAGCAGCTCGCCGATACGCAGTGTCAGGTCAAGCACGCGCGGTACGGCGGGCCCGGCCTCGTCGTGCCGCTGCACCGGCTCCGGCACCGGCCGGTCGCCGACCGGCATGCGCAGCAGCGTACGCATCCGGTCCTGCCAAGGCGCCTCCTTGGTCAGCCGGACCATGGGCATGCCGTGCGCCGGGGTGAAGGCCGGCGGCGCGTTGCGGGCGCTGTAGGTGCTCGGGGTGTCGAAGGCCGACACCTCCGGAGGGACAGGGTGCTCGCCCGTGGTCGTCCCCTCGGGAAGCGCGAACTCGGAGGTCGGGCTGTCCTCCTCGGGAGGTTCCGGCTGTTCCACTCCGGCCGGCGGAGTGAAGGCGCTGCGCGCCTCGTCCGACTGCGGCTTGCGATCCTCGGGGCTCTCGTGGTCAGCCCCGCTGCCGCCGCGTTTCGGCTCCGCCACTACCTGCCTCGCTTCGATTCCTTGATCCCGTACGTCCGCATGCCCAAGCCATGGCCAGACATGCCCAGTATGCGGACGGACACCTTCCCCTCGCGCGCCGCTCAACACGCGGCGGGCGGTGCACCCCCATTGGGGTGCACCGCCCGCCGTGATGTCAGGTAAGCCCAGGGGCTCGTCAGTGGCTGCCGCCCTGGGCCTGCAGGCGCTTGTACGAGGCCTCGACCTCGGCCTCGGCCTCGGTGCGGCCGACCCAGTCGGCGCCCTCTACGGACTTGCCGGGCTCCAGGTCCTTGTAGACCTCGAAGAAGTGCTGGATCTCCAGGCGGTCGAACTCCGACACGTGGTGGATGTCGCGCAGGTGCTCCACCCGCGGGTCCGACGCCGGGACGCACAGCAGCTTGTCGTCGCCGCCGGCCTCGTCCGTCATCCGGAACATGCCGATCGCGCGGCACTTGATGACACAGCCGGGGAAAGTGGGCTCGTCCAGCAGAACGAGCGCGTCCAGCGGGTCGCCGTCCTCGCCGAGGGTGTTCTCGACGAAGCCGTAGTCCGCCGGGTAGCTCGTGGAAGTGAAGAGTCGACGGTCCAGGCGGATCCGGCCGGTCTCGTGGTCCACCTCGTACTTGTTCCGCGAACCCTTCGGAATCTCGATGGTGACGTCGAACTCCACGGGTGGTTCCTCCATGATCAGCACATACTCCGGGTGGCGCTGCGTCCTTCCGGGGGCCACCCCGGACCGCCGGCCGGTTCGGTAGGCCGGACGAGCCGGGGAGTCATGCTCCCGGCAACACGCAGTGGTTAAGTGTCCCTCACGCAGGTGTGTGATCGCGAAAGGGGCTGGTCCGAGGTGCCGGAGCGCAAAACTTGGCAGCTCGCGACGATCGCGGCCGTGGCCGGTCTCGCCCTCTCCGCCGGTGCGGTGGCCGCGGCCGGCCCCTGGGACTCCGGTCAGCGTAAGGCCGAGCGGGCGTGGGCCGCCTCCCAGGACCGTACGGGTGGCGCACATCACGAGTCACCGGCGCGCGGCGTCCCGGCGCCCGCCCCCAGGGCACCCGGCGTGCTCGCCGCGCTCGGTGTTCCCGTGCCGCCGCCCGCCGAGAGCGGCCTCGCGGACGCCCTGGACCCATTGCTGCGCGACCCGGCGCTCGGCACGCTGCGTACGGCGTCCGTGATCGACACCGCGACCGGCGCGCAGGTCTACGGCCAAGGTGACAAGGACGGGATGATTCCGGCCTCCACCATCAAGATCGCGACATCGGTCGCCGCGCTCTCGGCCCTCGGCTCCGACCACCGCATCCCCACCACCGTCACCGCGGCCCCCGACGGCAAGAAGATCGTTCTCGTCGGCGGCGGCGACCCGACGCTGGACCGCGGCGCACTGGCCTCCCTGGCCGACGACACCGTACGGGCGCTGCGGGACCGCGGTGTGGGTGAGACGGAGCTTTCGTACGACACCACGCTGTACTCCGGCCCCGACCTTCACCCCATCGGCCCCAACGACAACATCAGCCCCGTCAGCCCGCTCATGCTGGAGGAGGGCCGGCTCGACGGCTCCCGCAGCGGCCCCGCCCCGCGCAGCACCGACCCGGCCGGCGACACCGCCCGCGCCTTCGCGGAAATGCTGCGCGAACGCGGCATCAATGGGAAGGGCGACCCCGCACCCGGCAAGGGTCCCGACGACGCCGAACCGGTCGCCAGAGTCCTCTCAGCGCCCCTGTCCGCCCTCGTCGAGCGCACTCTCACCAGCAGCGACAACGACATCGCCGAGGCGCTCGCCCGCCAGACGGCACTCGCCTCGGACGAGCCGGCCAGTTTCGAAGGCGCGGGCAGGGCCGTCGAGGCCCGGCTGAAGAAGCTGCAACTGCCGCTGTCCGGCGCCCGTTTCGCGGACGGCAGCGGCCTGGACCGCGACGACAGCATGTCCGCGGCCCTGTTGTCCGCCCTCCTCGCGCGCGCGGCCGACCCGGCCCGCCCCGAGCTGCGGCCCGTCCTGACCGGCCTGCCGGTGGCCGGTTTCAGCGGCACCCTGAAAGGCCGGTACACCCAGGACTCGCCCGGCACGGGCATGGTCCGCGCCAAGACCGGAACCCTCAGCGGCGTGAACACGCTGGCCGGAACGGTCGTCGACGCGGACGGCCGACTCCTCTCCTTCGCCTTCCTCACCTCCGGCACCACAGGCCCCGACGCCGCCCAGTCGGCCCTGGACCGGCTGGCCTCCACGATCGCCAACTGCGGCTGCGAGTCGTCGGGTGGACGGCCGGGCCGCAGCTGAACCCGGGGAAGTTCAGGGGTACGGGTGGAGGACAACACCTCACCGCGGGCCGGTTCGACAACGTACGGTTGACGCATGACGAGCATCGGTGGTGCGGAGATGGTCGACTGGAGCCTCGCGGTGGCGACCGCGACCCGCCTGGTGAGGCCGGGCCCCGACGTGAGCCGGGACGAGGCGCGAGCCGTCGTCGCCGAGCTCCGCCGGCACGCCAAGGCCGCGGAGGAGCACGTCCGTGCCTTCACGCGGATGATCCCCGAGGGGCACGAGCCGCAGGACACCCCGGTCCTCGTGGTCGACCGGGCCGGCTGGATCAGGGCGAACGTCGCCGGATTCAGGGAGATCCTGCGCCCGCTCCTGGACAAGATGCAGGAACGCCGGGGCTCCGGGCCCGGCGGCGCCGTGCTCGGCACGGTCGGCGGCAAGGTGACCGGCGTCGAGGTCGGCATGCTGCTGTCCTTCCTCGCCTCGCGCGTCCTCGGGCAGTACGAGACCTTCGCCCCGCCCTCCCGCGACCTCCCCTCCGGAACCGGCGGCGGGCGGCTGCTGCTCGTCGCCCCGAACATCGTCCACGTCGAGCGTGAGCTGGAAGTGGACCCGCACGACTTCCGGCTCTGGGTCTGCCTGCACGAGGAGACCCACCGCACCCAGTTCACGGCCGTGCCCTGGCTGCGCGACCACCTGGAGGGCGAAATCCAGTCGTTCCTCGCCGAGACCGAGGTCGACCCGATGACCGTGCTCGAGCGTCTGCGCGAGGCGGCCCAGTCGCTGGTCGGCGGCCGCCCCGAGGGCGAGGCGGGCGAGGACGGCGGCCGCAGCCTGGTCGAGATCGTCCAGACCCCCGCCCAGCGCGAGATCCTCGGCCGCCTGACCGCCGTCATGTCGCTGCTCGAAGGCCACGCCGACTTCGTCATGGACGGCGTGGGACCCGACGTGGTGGCCTCCGTCGCCGAGATCCGCGAGAAGTTCCAGCAGCGCAGGGCCCGCGGCGCCAGCCGCCTGGACCTGGCCCTGCGCAAGCTGCTCGGCCTGGACGCCAAGCTCCGGCAGTACCGTGACGGTGAGCGTTTTGTGCGAGCTGTGGTGGAGGAGGTCGGAATGGACGGCTTCAACCGGGTCTGGACCTCCCCGAACACGCTCCCCACCAAGGCGGAGATCGCCAAACCGGCGGACTGGGTCGCACGGGTGCACCGTTAGGCGGAGTCGTAAATCCCGGTGCGGCCGACGGCAGGGGAACGCCCCTCTAATCACCCATCCGAGGGACCGTAGGCGCTGGGTAGGCGTGCAATGCTCGGGGAATGGCCCGGCTCTGTCACCATCGACGCACTCTGAGTGACTGGCTTCTCCTCCCGAGGCACCCCCAACTTCACCGAAGGGCACCGGACATGGGTCCCCATCCTGCGGTCGCAGCGATACGCCTGGCGGTCCGCCGCGTACTCCACGACGTACTCACCGACATCACCGACAACGCCCCGCGCGCCATAGCGGGCACCGTGCCCGGCGCGGCCCCGCACGAGCCGCCGCCGCTCGTGCTGGTGGCGTGCTCCGGCGGCGCCGACTCCATGGCGCTCGCCTCCGCTCTCGCCTTCGAGGCGCCCAAGCTCGGCATCCGGGCCGGCGGTGTCACGGTCGACCACGGCCTCCAGGAAGGCTCCGAAACGCGGGCCGCCGAGGTCGTCAACCGCCTCACCGCACTGCGCCTGGACCCCGTCGAGGCCGTCGCGGTGACCGTCGGCCGCAGCGGCGGCCCCGAAGCGGCCGCCCGCGACGCCCGCTACGCCGCGCTGGACGCCGCCGCCGAGCGCCACGGCGCCGCCGCCGTCCTGCTCGGCCACACGCGCGACGACCAGGCGGAGACGGTCCTCCTCGGCCTCGCCCGCGGCTCCGGCATCCGCTCGCTGTCCGGCATGGCCGCCGTGACCGGCGCGGGGCGCTACCGCAGGCCCTTCCTTCAGATCGACCGGCAGACCGCCCGCAAGGCCTGCATGGTGCAGTCGCTGCCCGTCTGGGACGACCCGCACAACACCGACCCCGCGTACACCCGCTCGCGACTGCGCCACGACGGCCTGCCGGCCCTGGAGAAGGCGCTCGGCAAAGGCGTCGTCGAGGCCCTCGCCCGCACCGCGCAGCTCTCCCGCGACGACGCCGACGCCCTGGACGACTGGGCCGCCGAGGCGGACGCGGCCGTCCGGGACGAATCCGGCCAGCTGGAGTGCGTCAAGCTCTACGCCCTGCCGCCCGCCGTACGGCGCCGCGTCCTGCGCCGGGCGGCCATCACAGCGGGCTCGCCGCCCGGATCGCTCTTCGCGCGGCACGTCGAAGAGGTGGACCGGCTGATCACAGGCTGGCGCGGGCAGGGCGTCATCAACCTCCCCGGCCGGGTGGAGGCGCAGCGGCAGGGTGGCAGACTGGTCATCCGGCAGGGCTGATGCGCTGAAGCACTACGAAAGTGACCCCGGTGAACGAGAAGGACATGGGCACCGACCTCAAGTCGGTGCTCATCACCAAGGAAGAAATCGACGCGAAGCTGGTCGAGCTGGCCGCGAAGATCGATGCGGAGTACGCGGGCAAGGACCTGCTCATCGTGGGTGTCCTCAAGGGCGCCGTCATGGTGATGGCGGACCTGGCACGCGCTCTCTCCACCCCCGTCACGATGGACTGGATGGCGGTCTCGTCCTACGGCGCGGGCACCCAGTCCTCCGGCGTGGTCCGCATCCTCAAGGACCTCGACACCGACATCAAGGGCAAGCACGTCCTGATCGTCGAGGACATCATCGACTCGGGTCTGACGCTCTCCTGGCTGCTGTCGAACCTCGGATCGCGTGAGCCCGCGTCCCTGAACGTCTGCACGCTGCTGCGCAAGCCCGAGGCGGCCAAGGTCCAGCTCGACGTGAAGTGGGTCGGCTTCGACATTCCGAACGAGTTTGTCGTCGGCTACGGCCTGGACTATGCCGAGAAGTACCGGAACCTGCCTTTCGTCGGCACTCTCGCCCCGCACGTCTACGGCGGCTGAGACGGGAACCTCCACCCTTGCCCCGCCGTTGGAGCATGGGAAGGCAGGTTCGCCAGCCGTCCCCGGCAGTCGCGGGTGACAATGCTGGGGTACCGTCCGAAGAACAGTCTTTTTAAACAGCAGCATTTACCTACGGGCAGGAGGGACGGGGCGATTACCGCCCCGTATGGATGGACGTGAAGCGATACTTCCGTGGGCCGGTCATGTGGATCGTGCTGGCCGTCCTCGCCGTGGTCGTGTTGATGCAGGTTGTCGGCTCGTCCGGCGGCTACAAGACGGTGGACACTGCCGAGGTCGTCCAGGCGATCGACAAGAACCAGGTCAAGCAGGCCAAGCTGACGACCGGTGACGAACAAGTCATCAAGGTCGAGCTGAAGGACGGCCAGAAGGTCAAGGACAGCAGCAAGATCCAGGCGAGCTACATCGGCGACCAGGGCGTCGCGCTCGCCAACAAGCTGCAGTCGAAGTTCGACAGCGGGGACATCGACAAGGGCTACACGGTCTCCCCCTCCAAGCAGAACCCGTTCGTCGGGATCCTGCTCTCCCTGCTCCCCTTCGTCCTGATCGTGGTCGTCTTCCTGTTCCTGATGAATCAGATGCAGGGTGGCGGCTCCCGGGTCATGCAGTTCGGGAAATCCAAGGCCAAGCTCATCACCAAGGACACCCCCAAGACGACGTTCGCCGATGTGGCGGGCGCCGACGAGGCGGTCGAGGAGCTCCACGAGATCAAGGAGTTCCTCCAGGAGCCGGCGAAGTTCCAGGCCGTCGGCGCCAAGATCCCCAAGGGTGTGCTGCTGTACGGCCCGCCCGGTACCGGCAAGACGCTGCTCGCGCGTGCCGTCGCCGGTGAGGCCGGTGTCCCGTTCTACTCGATCTCGGGTTCCGACTTCGTCGAGATGTTCGTCGGTGTCGGCGCCTCCCGCGTGCGCGACCTCTTCGAGCAGGCCAAGGCGAACGCTCCGGCGATCGTCTTCGTCGACGAGATCGACGCCGTCGGCCGGCACCGCGGTGCCGGCATGGGCGGCGGTCACGACGAGCGCGAGCAGACGCTGAACCAGCTGCTCGTCGAGATGGACGGCTTCGACGTGAAGGGCGGCGTCATCCTGATCGCCGCCACCAACCGGCCCGACATCCTCGACCCGGCGCTGCTGCGCCCGGGCCGTTTCGACCGGCAGATCGCGGTCGACCGTCCGGACCTGCTGGGCCGCCTCGAGATCCTCAAGGTGCACGCGAAGGGCAAGCCGGTCACGCCGGAGGTCGACCTGCGGGCCGTCGCCCGTCGTACCCCCGGCTTCACCGGCGCCGACCTGGCGAACGTGCTGAACGAAGCCGCGCTGCTGACCGCCCGTACGGACAAGAAGCTGGTCGACAACCACTCCTTGGACGAGGCGATCGACCGTGTCGTGGCCGGACCGCAGAAGCGGACCCGGATCATGAGCGAGAAGGAAAAGAAGATCACCGCGTACCACGAGGGCGGACACGCCCTGGTCGCGGCGGCTTCCCCGAACAGCGACCCGGTGCACAAGGTCACCATCCTGTCCCGCGGGCGCGCCCTCGGTTACACGATGGTGCTCCCGGACGAGGACAAGTACTCGACCACGCGCAACGAGATGCTGGACCAGCTCGCCTACATGATGGGCGGCCGTGCGGCCGAGGAACTGGTGTTCCACGACCCGACCACGGGCGCTTCGAACGACATCGAGAAGGCCACCACCACGGCCCGCGCGATGGTCACGCAGTACGGCATGACCGAGCGCCTCGGCGCGATCAAGTTCGGCCAGGACGGCTCCGAGCCGTTCCTCGGCCGTGACATGGGTCACCAGCGCGACTACTCGGAAGAGGTCGCCGCGCTGGTCGACGAAGAGGTCAAGAAGCTCATCGAGACCGCGCACAACGAGGCGTGGGAGATCCTCGTCGAGAACCGCGACGTTCTCGACAACCTGGTTCTGGCCCTCCTGGAGAAGGAGACGCTGAACAAGGAGGAGATCGCCGAGATCTTCAGCCCGATCGTGAAGCGCCCGGCCCGCCCCGCGTGGACCGGTTCTTCCCGCCGTATGCCGTCCACGCGGCCGCCGGTGCTGTCCCCGAAGGAGCTCTCTCTCACCAATGGCGCCACTGCCAACGGTGCGACTCCCGCGGTGACGGCCGGCCCTGTGGACACTCCGGCCACCGAGGCGATCCCCGAGGAGCGCCCCGAGAGCTGATCGTCCCGACCCCGCGCGGGGCCCGGAATGAACGCCGCGTCCCCCAGGTTTTAGCCTGGGGGACGCGGCGTTTTCATGACTCCGCCCGTTTGCGGCATGTGAAAGCACAGGAACGAGGCACAGATGACCGACCCGGTGACGTTGGACGGCGAAGGCACCATTGGCGAGTTCGACGAGAAGCGGGCCGAGAACGCCGTACGCGAACTCCTCATCTCGATCGGTGAGGACCCGGACCGCGAGGGGCTCCGGGCGACGCCGGGGCGCGTCGCGCGGGCGTACAAGGAGATATTCGCGGGACTGTGGCAGCAGCCCGAGGACGTGCTGACGACGACGTTCGACCTGGGCCACGACGAGATGATCCTGGTCAAGGACATCGAGGTCTTCTCGACCTGCGAACACCACCTCGTTCCCTTCCGCGGGGTCGCCCACGTCGGGTACATCCCGGCGACCAGCGGAAAGATCACCGGTCTGTCCAAGCTGGCGCGGCTGGTCGACGTCTTCGCACGCCGCCCTCAGGTCCAGGAGCGGCTCACCACGCAGGTCGCCGACTCCCTGATGGACATCCTGGAGCCGCGCGGTGTGATCGTGGTCATCGAGTGTGAGCACATGTGCATGTCGATGCGCGGCATCCGCAAGCCCGGCGCCAAGACGATCACGTCGGCGGTGCGCGGGCAGCTTCGCGATTCGGCCACGCGCAACGAGGCGATGAGCCTGATCATGGCTCGCTGAGATCCGCCTCGGGCGACGGGGTACCCGCCCCGGGCGGTGGGGGCCCGGCCTCAGGAGGTGGGGGCCGCGCCCGTCTCCTCGTCGTCCGGGAGCTTGCAGACCCGCTCCAGGAAGAACGCCGCCGCGACGACGCCCGCGCCCGCCAGGACGGCCAGGCCCGCGTAGATGGCCTGGTCGCGGCGGGCGGGCACGTCGAGGCTGTTCAGCAGATAGACGCCCACACCGCCGTACGTCCCGCAGACCAGGGACGCGACGAGCGCGCTCGCCTGGCCGAAAACCACCGCGCGGGCGGCCATCAGCGGTTCCACGCCCTTCGCGCCGGGCCGGCGCTCACGCTGGGCGCGCAGCCTGGAGCGGATCGAGAGCGCGGTCGCCAGGAGGACGACGGCGATCACGGCCAGTACGACGGGGGCCGCAAGCGGCACGCTGGGCAGTGTGCCGACCGCGTCCCACAGGCGCGCGCCGCCCCAGGAGAGGACGCCTGCCACGGCGAAGAGACCGGCCAGTACCCGGAGCCGAAGTTGCTTCACCGAGAGAGCCCCTCACATACGGTCACGATCATTCGTCCGGTCGATGCCGTCCGTCAGCCTAACGACTACTCGGGCAGACGGAGTTCCAGATCGGGGCGTACGAGTACGCCGGTGGCGCCGACGCCGCTCAGCAGATCCGCGACGGGGCCGCGGCCCGGCAGCTGGGCCTCCGGGTCCACGTCGTGCCACGGGGCGAGTACGAAGGCGCGCTCGTGGGCGCGGGGGTGGGGCAGGGTGAGGATCGGGTCCTCGGACACCACATCGGCGTACGCCACGATGTCCACGTCGATCGTGCGCGGGCCCCAGCGCTCCTCCCGGACCCGGTCGAAGGCTTCCTCGATGGCCTGGCCGCGCTCCAGCAGGGAGGCCGGGGGCAGGGTGGTCCTGATGACGACGACCGCGTTGAAGTACGACGGCTGGGAGCCGGGGTCGACGCCCCAGGGCTCGGTCTCGTACACCGGGGAGACGGCCTTGACCCGCAGGCCGGGGGTGTCCTCCAGGGCGTCGATGGCGCCCTGGAGGGTCTCCAGGCGGTTGCCGAGGTTCGAGCCGAGGGAGATCACGGCCCATTTGGGGTTGGACAGCGTGATGTCGGCGGCATCCACCTGTTCCACCACGGAGGCGGGCACCGGCTGCACGGTCGGGTCGCTCTGTGTGCGGTTCATACTCGGCTCCGGGTGATGGTGATGGTCACGTCGTCGAAGGGGACCGTGATCGGGGCGTCCGGCTTGTGGACGCAGACCTCGACCTCCTTCACCCCACCGTGCTTGAGGCACTGCTGGGCGATCCGCTCCGCGAGTGTCTCGATCAGGTCGACCGGCTCGCCCTGGACGACGTCCACGACCTCCTCCGCCACGACGCCGTAGTGCACGGTCTTCGCCAGGTCGTCGTCGGCCGCCGCGGGGCGGGTGTCGAGGCCGAGAACCAGGTCCACGATGAAGGTCTGGCCTTCCTCGCGCTCCCGGGGGAACACGCCGTGGTGCCCACGGGCCTTGAGGCCGCGCAGCGCGACACGATCCACGCGAATCACTCCTGCTGTCGTAGAGAACAAGGGCGCCCGCCGAGTGCGGTCGGCGTGTCACCCTCACCCGAATCTACCTGCGAGCGCCGACACCGGGCGCCCACGGGGGCTATGGACAGAACCTCTTGGGGCTGGTAGCCGCCCATACCCAACGGCTCCGGACGCGAACCTTCCACAGGCCCCTACCCACTCAGGCGGGTGTCTCGTCGTCCTCTTCTTC
Source organism: Streptomyces sp. NPDC055287 (assembly GCF_053646035.1). Taxonomy (NCBI): domain Bacteria; kingdom Bacillati; phylum Actinomycetota; class Actinomycetes; order Kitasatosporales; family Streptomycetaceae; genus Streptomyces; species Streptomyces sp. NPDC055287. The sequence continues at coordinate 175,079 of NZ_JBSHNE010000013.1, forward strand.
ACCGTTTTCGGTCAGAACGGGGGACCCGTGGTGGGACCACAGTTTCCAGCCGTCCTCTGTGCGACGGAACACATTGGAGGCGACGATCAGCTGGCCGACCAGCGGGCCCAGTTCGCCCGCCTCCTCCGCCGGGCCGCCGCTGAGCGTGTTCTCGGTGCAGACCACCAGGGCGGTGTCGCCGAGGACCGTCACCTTCACGTCGGTGAGGAAGAACTGGATGTACTCCGTGTTCGCCATGATCAGGGCGTACGAGCGCAGCACCTCGCCGCGCCCCGACAGCACCGGCCAGCCCGGGTGGACGCAGGAGATCTCGTCGTCCAGCCAGAGCACCGACAGCTCTTCGAAGTCGCCGCGCTCCACGGCCTCGTAGAACGCCGTGTTGGCCAGTTCGACCTGCTCGGCGTCCGTGCGCGCGCGGCTCACAGGGCTCCTTCCACGGCCCTGGCGACCCGTACGGCGTCGGCGGTGGCCCGTACCTCGTGGACGCGCACCGCCCACGCGCCCTCATGGGCGGCGATGGCGGAGACGGCGGCGGTGGCGGCGTCGCGCTCGCGGGCGGGCGGCGGAGTGGCTCCCTCACCGGCGTCGGCCGCGAGCACGTGGCCGAGGAACCGCTTGCGGGAGGCGGCCACCAGGAGGGGCCTGCCGAGGGCGCGCAGCTCGGCGAGGTGGGCGACCAGCGCCAGGTCGTGCGGGGCTTGTTTGGCGAAGCCGAGGCCCGGGTCCATGACGATGCGTTCGGGGGCGATGCCGCCCGCGACGACGGCCTCCATGCGGGCGCGCAGTTCGGACACGACCTCGCCGACCACATCGGCGTACACCGCACGGCTGTTCATCTGCTCGCTGAAGCCGCGCCAGTGCATCACGACGAAGGGTGCTCCGGCCGCGGCGACGGCGGGGATCATCGCGGGGTCCGCCAGGCCGCCGCTGACGTCGTTGACCAGGACGGCTCCCGCCGCGACCGCCTGCTCGGCGACGGCGGCGCGCATGGTGTCCACCGAGACGGTGACGCCTTCCGACGCGAGGCCGCGCACGACGGGGATCACCCGCTTCAGCTCCTCGTCGGCGTCGACACGCGAGGCGCCGGGGCGGGTGGACTCGCCGCCGACGTCGATCAGGTCGGCGCCCTCGGCGACGAGGTCCAGTCCGCGCTTGACCGCGGCGGTCGTGTCGAACCAGCGCCCGCCGTCGGAGAAGGAGTCGGGCGTCACGTTGACGACCCCCATCACCGCACAGCGGTCCCACTCCGGCAGACCCTCGATCCGGCCACGTGTGCGCAACGTACTCATGCGTCCAGCGTAGGCGTCAGGTGGTGGTGCCAGGACCGCGCGAACCGCAGAAGACGCGGCCGAGGAGTTCGTAGAGCGCGGCGCGGTCCGCGTCGTCCAGGGCGTCGAGGGCGGCGTGGGTGGTCTCCATGCGCGCCCTGATGGCGTCCACGGTCTCCTCGCCCGAGGGGGTGAGGACGACGTTCTTGACGCGGCGGTCGTTGGGGCTGACCTCGCGGCGTACGAGATCGCGCTTCTCCAGCCGGTCGACGATGCCTGTGATGTTGGACGCGTCACAGGCCAGCGTGCTCGCGAGGGCGCGCATCGAGGCGGGGGCCGTGCGCAGCACTCCGAGGGTCTTGGCCTGGCTGGCGCTGAGGCCCGCGTCGGCGGCGGCCAGGGAGAAGTCGCCGTAGTACCCGCTGAAGGAGTCGGCGAGCCGCGCCATCAGCTGGGCCTTGGTGGGGATCGTCCGGATCGTCTGTGCCATGGCACCAGCCTACCGCGTGAAGCTTGACTATCTCAAAGATTGAGGTCTACGGTCTTTCTTGTTGCTTGAGATGCTCAAGCAATTTCCCTCCAGGCACCACGTCACCTCACAGGAGTACCCCCATGAAGGCGATCATCTACCGCACGTACGGCGACCCGGACGTTCTCGAGTACGCGGACGTCAAGGACCCCAAGGTCGGTCCGGACGCCGTCCTGGTCCGCGTCAGGGCCGCCTCGGTCAACCCGGTCGACTGGAAGATCCAGGCGGGCTATCTCGACTCCGCGCTCGACGCGGTCTTCCCCGTCGTGCCCGGCTGGGACGTCGCCGGTGTCGTGGAGCAAGTGGGCGTCGGAGTGACCGAATTCGCACCGGGTGACGAGGTCATCGGGTACGTACGTGAGGACTTCGTCTCCCGCGGCACATTCGCCCAGTACGTCGCCGCCCCCGTGCGCACGCTCGCCCGCAAGCCCGCCAACCTCACCTTCGAGGCGGCGGCGGGGCTGCCGCTGGCCGGCCTCACCGCGTACCAGGCACTCGTCCACCGGCTCAAGGTCGCCGAGGGGGAGACCGTGCTGGTGCACGCGGCGGCCGGCGGTGTCGGCGCGCTCGCGGTGCAGATCGCGCGCAGCCTCGGTGCCCGGGTCATCGGCACGGCGAGCGAGCGCAACCACGACTTCCTGCGCTCCCTGGGGGCCGTCCCGGTGTCGTACGGCGACGGGCTGGCCGATCGCGTCAAGGCGCTGGCGCCCGAGGGCGTCGACGCCGTGCTCGACCTCGTCGGCGGCGAAGCGCTCAAGGTCTCGCCCGAACTGCTCGCACCCGGGGGCCGGCTGGCGTCCGTCGCGGACGGCGCCGTCGTGGGCCTCGGCGGCAGCTACGTCTTCGTCCGCCCGGACGCCGCCGACCTGACGGCGCTGACGGAGCTGGCCGAGCGTGGCGCGCTGGCCGTCGAGGTCGCCGCGGTCTTCCCGCTGGAGAAGACCGCCGACGCCCTGCGGCTGAGCATGGAGGGCCACACCCGCGGCAAGATCGCGATCAGCGTCGGCTGACGGAAGTGGATCAGGCGGCCGGCTGCCCGGCCTCGTGGCGCACCCGCACCTGTTCGAGGTGGGCGCACGGCCGCCGCCGGCCCGCCGCGAACCGGCGGGCGAACGGGCGGGGCAGGGCCAGCGTGACGAAGCCCTCCGCCTGCATCGCGGCGAAGCCGATGCGCGGCAGGTCGCGGGTGGCGCGGAAGACCACGAAGCGCGGCTCCCAGGATGGCCGGAACTTGGCGTTGAACTTGTACAGCGACTCGATCTGGAACCAGCGGGAGAGGAAGACCAGCAGACCGCGCCAGACGCGGAGCACCGGTCCCGCGCCGATCTTCTCGCCGCGGGCGAGGGCCGAGCGGAACATCGCGAAGTTGAGCGAGACGCGGTCGACGCCCAGCCGGGGAGCGGCCGCGAGCGCGGCGACGATGAGCAGCTCGTTCATACCGGGGTCGGCGGAGCGGTCGCGCCGCATGAGGTCCAGCGACATGCCGTCCGGCCCCCACGGCACGAAGTGGAGTACGGCCTTCAAGTCGCCGTACGGCGAATGCGCGACGCCGTACCCGCCGTCCGTCGCGTCCGGCTTGTGGGCCGTGGCGATCACGCAGTCCCCGTCGCCGGGCTCCCCGATGCGGCCGAGCGCCATGGAGAAACCGCGCTCGGTGTCGGTGCCGCGCCAGTCGGCGGCGGCCCGCCGGATGCGGTCCAGCTCGGCTTCGCCGAGGTCACGGACGCGGCGTACGCGGGTCTCGTAGCCGGCCCGCTCAATGCGCTTGACCATCTGGCGTACGTTCCGCATGGCGCGCCCGGCGAGGGAGAAATCCGGCACGCGCACCACCGCTTCGTCCCCGAGCTCCAGCGCGTCGAGCCCGGTCTCCCGGGTCCACACCTCGCCGCCGGTCTCGCTGCAGCCCATCACGGCGGGGGTCCAGGAGTGGGCCTTGGCCTCGTCCATGAAGCGTTCGATGGCGCCCGGCCAGGCCTCCACGTCGCCGATCGGGTCGCCGCTGGCGAGCATCACCCCGGAGACGACGCGGTACGTCACGGCGGCCTTGCCGCTGGGGGAGAAGACGACGGCCTTGTCGTGGCGCAGCGCGAAGTGGCCGAGGGAGTCGCGGCCGCCGTGCCTGGCCAGCAGCGCGCGCAGCCTCTGTTCGTCCTCGGCGGTGAGGCGGGCCGCCGGGTGCTCGGGCCGCAGGGCCAGGTAGATGGTGGTGACGGCGGTGAGCAGGCCCAGGGCGCCGAGCGAGTAACCGACGGTCCAGGACACCCGGTCCGCGTAGTCGACCGGGCCCTCGAAGCCGAAGAGCCCGTACAGGACGTGCTCCAGACGCTCCGCCACGCTCGGGTTGCCGACGACCTTCGCCGGGTGCGAACTGACGATGACCAGGCCGAGCGCGAGCGAACCGGAGCCGACGAGGAAGAAGTTCGCGAGCGCCTTCCAGCGGCTGCGCGGATCGGGCAGGGCCGCGAACTCGCCCCGGTGGCGCAGCAGGAGCGCGAGCAGCGCGAGCGGGATCAGTACGCCGATGACCGAGTGGCGGTACGCGAACTGCGCCACCGCACCGGCGGGCAGCAGGACCACCGCGGCCCGCCAGGCGCGCCGCTTGTGGCGCTTGAGGCCGTGCGCGAGCAGCAGCAGCAGTACGCCCGCGCTGATCGCGAGAGCGGCCGCGAACGGACCGAGCGCCCCGGGCAGTACCTCCACGGCGGCGTGCATGCGGCTGTGCCTGAAGCGCGGGAAGACGCCGGCGGCGATGTCGAGGACGCCCAGGACCGCGCAGGCCGTGCCGACCAGGGAGGGCACGCGTTCGGGCCTCGGACCCCGGAGGATCCGCCGTACCCGACCGGGAACCGCTCCGGTTTCATCCCCATCTAGCCTGATAGACATCGCTTCCCGTGGTTCCGCGAGAGAAATTTCTGCCCTTGGGCCGAAGCAGCCGGACATTTTGCGCCCTCTAGGACGGCGCAGCCGGGGAGCGGGTTCACTCGCTCCCCGGGAAATTCTCAGGCAGAAAGCTTCCACCTCATCATGGGCCTCACCAGCAACAAGGTTCTGGCACTTGCCGCCCTTCTGGCAGTGGTGCTGTTCATCGCCACAGTCTTGCTCTGGCCGCGCCTGGCGGGCCGCAACTGGCGCGCCGTACTGGGGCGCGTCGGTCTGCTGCTCGTGACCCAGCTGACGCTGTTCGCCACGCTCGGTCTCGCCGCCAACAAATCCTTCCTCTTCTACGGCTCCTGGACGGACCTCTTCGGCCGGGAGACGGAACTCGGTGTGGTCGTCGACCACTCGGCCGGCGCCAGGGACCTCACGGTCGTCGACAAGCAGGGCATGGATGTGAAGGGCGGATCGAAGCCGGAGGTGGGAGGCCAGATACAGAAGGTCGTCATAGCCGGCGAGCACTCGAAGATAGCCAGCCAGGCCTACGTCTATCTGCCGCCCCAGTATTTCCGGCCGCGGTACGCCGCGAAGACCTTTCCCGCGGCCCTCGTGCTCACCGGCTACCCGGGCACGCCCGAGAACCTGCTCAAGGGGCTGCGTTACCCGAGAACGGCGCACACCCAGGCCCGGGCGGGCAGGATGCAGCCGATGATCCTGGTGATGCTGCGGCCGACCGTGGCGCCGCCGCGGGACACCGAGTGCGTGAACGTGCCCCGGGGCCCGCAGACCGAGACCTTCCTCGCCAAGGACATTCCCAAGGCGGTGTCGGAGTCGTACCGGGTGGGCACCAGGCCGCGGAACTGGGGCGTCATCGGGAACTCCACCGGTGGCTACTGCGCCCTGAAGTTCGCCGTCCACCACCCCGGGACGTTCGGCGCGGGCGCCGGCCTCTCGGCGTACTACCGGGCCGCCGAGGACCCGACGACCGGTGACCTCTTCCACGGCGACAGCGGCGAGCGGAACCGGGCCGACCTGTTCTGGAGCCTCGACCACGTGAAGCCGTCGAACACCTCCTTCCTGGTGACCAGTTCGAAGGAGGGCGAGGAAAACCTCGCGGACACGATGAGGTTCGTCGGGAAGGTGAGGCCGCCCGCGCGGGTCTCCTCGATCACCCTCGACAGCGGCGGCCACAACTTCGGCACCTGGCGGCGCGAGATACCGGCCGCCATGGAGTGGCTGAGCGGCAGGCTCAGGGCGAGCTGACGGCCGAGACGACGGACGGGCTGACGGACTCCACGTCCACCGCGGTACGGGGAACGTCCTGCGCGTCGGCGTCGATGGAACGGCGCAGCGCCTCGTGCAGACGGGCCGGTGTGAGCACCCCGAGGAAACGCCCCGCGCTCTCCTTGTCGATGACCGCGATCCAGCCCGCGTCGTGCTGGAGCATCGTGGAGAAGGCCTGCTTGAGGGAGGCCCCGACGGGCAGCCAGGCCTCCATGCGGCGCGCGTGTTCCCGTACGGTCCCGCTCGCCGTACGGAGCTGCTCGGCGGAGATCCAGCCGTGCAGGTCGTCGGCGCTGTCGAGGACGACGGCCCAACGGGCCCCTTCGGCGGCCAGCTCGGCGGCCGCCTTCCTGACCGGGTCGTCGAGGTGGACGATCGGCGGCTGCTCCAGGTCGCCGGGCTCGATGGGCGTGACGGACAGGCGCTTGAGCCCGCGGTCGGCGCCGACGAAGTCCGCGACGTACGGCGTGGCGGGTGCGCCGAGGACGGCGGCCGGGGCGTCGAACTGCTCGATCCTGCCGTGCCCGTAGACGGCGATGCGGTCACCGAGGCGCACCGCCTCCTCGATGTCGTGGGTCACGAAGAGGACGGTCTTGCGCACCTGGGACTGGAGCCGCAGGAACTCGTTCTGAAGGTGCTCGCGGACCACCGGGTCGACCGCGCCGAAGGGCTCGTCCATCAGCAGCACGGGCGGATCGGCGGCCAGGGCTCGGGCCACGCCGACGCGTTGGCGCTGGCCGCCGGAGAGCTGGTCGGGGTAGCGGTCGCCGTGGACGGACGGGTCGAGGCCGACCAGGTCGAGGAGTTCGGCGGCGCGCTCGCGGGCCTTGGCGCGCTTGACGCCGAGAAGGTGGGGAACGGTCGCGGTGTTGTCCAGCACGGTCTTGTGGGGAAAGAGCCCGACCTGCTGGATGACGTATCCGATACGGCGGCGGAGCTGGACGGGATCGATGGTGGCGATGTCGTCCCCGTCGAGGAATATCCGGCCGTCGGTCGGCTCGATCAGCCGGTTCACCATCTTCATGGTGGTGGTCTTGCCGCAGCCGGACGGCCCGACGAGCGTGACCAGTTCGCCCTCGGCGACTTCGAAGGAGAGGTCGTCGACGGCGATGGTGCCGTCCGCGTACCGCTTGGTGACGTGCTCGAATCGGATCATGATTCCCCATTGTGGCCGGTCCGGTGTCACGACCATGTTGCGGGAAGGTGGCAGGTCCCGGCAGTTGTCAGTGGCCGGGGATATGGTCGTCAGACATAAGTTCGGGGTCTCGGGGGAGGTGGGGCGGCATGAGCGGCCGGAGCTGTCTGACGGCGAACGACTGGATTTGCGGGGAGTACGTCCGCTCCCGCGGCCAGGAATTGACCGACGCGACCGTCCAGCATGTGTGGATCACCCTGGTTTCGGTGGCGATCGGCCTGCTGATCGCCTTTCCGCTGGCCCTGCTCGCGCGAGGCCGGGACGGCCGCAGGTCCAGGTTCGCGGGCCCCGTCCTCGGCCTGACGACCGTGCTGTACACCGTCCCCTCGCTGGCGATGTTCTCGCTGCTGCTCCCGGTGTTCGGGCTCTCGGCGGCCGTGGTGGTCACCGGCCTGGTGCTCTATTCGCTGACCGTCCTCGTGCGGAACATCCTGGCCGGGCTCGAAGCCGTGCCCGCGGAGGCGCGGGAGGCCGCGCTGGGCATGGGGTACGGCCGCGGACGGCTGCTGTGGGAGGTCGAGCTGCCGCTGGCGCTGCCCGCCCTGCTGGCCGGGGTGCGGATAGCGACGGTGTCGACGGTCGCCCTGACGACGGTCGGCGCGATCGTGGGGTACGGCGGGCTGGGGACGCTGATCGTGGACGGCCTCGACTCCCTCTTCAAGGCGCAGGTGCTCACGGCCTCGGTGATCTGTGTGCTGCTGGCGGTCGTGGCCGACCTGCTGCTGCTCGGCCTGCAGCGGGCGCTGACCCCGTGGACCAGGGCGTCGCGTACGCCCCGCATATGTACGGGCCGGGTTCCCGTCCGTGCCACCCGCGTCGCGAAGGCCGGCTGATCCATGGGTGCGATCGGGGAAGCCTTCACGTGGCTGGCGACCGCCGCCCACTGGCAGGGCGAGAGCGGCGTCTGGAACCGGCTGGCCGAGCATCTGTACTTCAGCGGCGTGTGCCTGCTGCTGTCCTGTCTGATCGCCCTGCCGGTGGCGCTCTGGCTCGGACATCTGGGCCGGGGCGGGGCGCTCGCCATCAACCTCTCCAACGTGGGGCGGGCGATCCCCACCCTCGCGGTGCTGATCCTGCTGACGCTCACACCCCTGGGCAAGCAGGGTGACCTGCCGACGATCATCGCGCTGGTGCTGTTCGCCGTGCCGCCGCTGCTGACCAACGCGTACATCGGCATGCGTGAGGTGGACCGGGCCGTCGTGGAGGCGGCGCGGGGGATGGGCATGTCGGGGTGGCAGCTGTTCGTACGGGTCGAACTGCCCCTCGCGTACCCGCTGGTCATGACCGGGCTCAGGTCGGCGGCCGTTCAGGTGGTGGCCACGGCCACGCTCGCCGCCATGGCGGGCGAGGGCGGCCTCGGCCGGATCATCACGGCCGGTTTCAACACGTACAACACGCCCCAGGTGGTGGCGGGCGCGCTGCTGGTCGCCGGCCTCGCGCTGCTGGTGGAGGGCCTGCTGGTGGCGGCGGACCGGCTGCTCGACCCGATGCGGCGGCGCGGCGCGGTGCGGCGGACGGCCTGACGATGTCTCTCGTCTTTCCTCTTCCTTCTTCTTATTTCTCTTGGATGGTGAACCTCATGAGCAGGACTTCGCGCACAGCGGGTGCGGTGGTGGCGGCGATCGCGCTGGCCGGCGGGCTGGCGGCGTGCGGCGGCGAGAGCCTGGAGAAGGACAAGGACGGCGGCGCGGCCAAGAGCGGGGATGGCAAGAAGGTCTCGCTGGTGGTCGGTTCGGCCGGCTTCACCGAGTCCAAGGTGCTGGCCGAGCTCTACGCCCAGGTCCTCTCCGAGGCCGGATACGCGACGTCCATCAAGACGGTGGAAAACCGCGAACTGTACGAACCCGCCCTGGAGAAGGGCGAGATCGACGTCGTACCGGAATACGCCGCTACGCTTGCCGAATTCCTCAACGCGAAGGCGAACGGCCCCAAGGCGCCCGAGAAGAATCCGGTCGCGTCCAGCGATGTCACCGCCACTTTCGCGGCACTGGAGAAGCTCGCGCAGCCGCGCGGACTGAAGGCGCTGCCCGCCGGCCAGGCCGTCGACCAGAACGCCTTCGCGGTGAGCAAGGAATACGCCGAGAAGAACAGCCTCAAGACACTTTCCGATCTTGGTAAGTCCAAGCTCAAGGTGAAGATCGCGGCGGGCGACGAGTGCGAGATCCGGCCCTTCTGCGCACCCGGCCTGAAGAAGGAGTACGGGATCGACGTCACCGGCGTCGACCCCAAGGGCGTAGGCACCCCGCAGGCCAAGCAGGCGGTGAAGGACGGCGCCGATCAGCTGGTGCTGACGACGACCACCGACGCCACGCTGGAGGGCTTCGGCCTCGTACTCCTGGAGGACGACAAGAAGCTCCAGAACGCCGACAACGTACTGCCGGTGGTCAATGCGAAGGACGCCGGAGCGCCGGAGATCGCGGACGCTCTCGGCAAGCTCACCAAGGTCTTGACGACCGATGATCTGGTGGAGCTGAACCGCAAGATCGACGCCGACAGGGCGAAGCCGGCCGATGCCGCGAAGGAGTACCTGGAGTCCAAGGGGCTGCTCAAGAAGTAGCCCGCGTAAGGAATTGGGTAACCGCCCGGGAACAGATTGCCGGGCGGGGCCCCATCCGCCGTCTACGCACGGTAAATTTCAGGCCATGCCACGTGGACGCCACCGCCATTCGCCACCCCTGCACAGGATCCTTCCGCCTTCCGCGGTCGCCGGAGCGTCGATACTCTGCGCCGCCGGTGCCTGGCTGTTCGCGGAACCGGTGGTGTTGCGCGGCCTGGTCGCGGCGGCCGCGGCCGCGGCGGTCACCGGCGCGGTCCTGATGCGCGGCTGGGACCGTGAGGCGGGTCGGCGCGTCGCGGAGCTGACGCGGGCGCGGGCGAGCGACGAGTGGAAGACCGAAGAGCGAATAGCCGACCTGGAGTCGGACATCGAGGAGTCGCGCGAGCTGCGCGCCAAGCTCGACGTGAAGCTTCGGGCCAAGCGGGTCGAACTGGCCGCCCTGCGCGGCGAGCACGCCGCGCTGCTGCGTCGCTACGCCACCGCCGAGACCGAGCGGGCCAGCGCGCTGGAAGGCCGGCGCCTGCTGGCGATCGAGGCCGCGGCCCCCGCCAAGGCCCTGCCCGCCGCCTCCGGCACGCCGACGCCGTCCGCGTATCTGCGGGCGTCCATGGCGCTGGACAAGCTGTCGCGCAACGCGGCGGAGCAGGAAAAGCGGAAGTCGCGCGAGGCGCGGGGCCGTGGGGTGGAGGAGCCGGAGGGGAAGCACGAGGCGGCCGCCGGTAGCGACGCCGTGCCCTCCACGGAGCACGCTCGCCCGTCGTCCGCCATTGTTCCCCGCCGTGTCGCGGCCGCCTCCGCGGTCGTTCCGTACTCCGCCGAGCGCCGCCGCGCCTCACGCACGCAGGGGGGCTTCGACTTCTTCGGCACCCAGAAGTCGGCCGCCGCGGCGATCGAAGCCGTCCAGAACGAGGACCTCGCGGACGTGGTGGGCGAAGAGGCGCTGGCCGACGCGCACCGGCAGGGGGAGAGCCGGACGGTGGGCCAGGTCATCGACCTGACGGCCCATGACGAAACGGAACAGCTCGACGTGGCGGTCCTGCGCAGCGCGATCTCCTGACCGGCTCCGGACGCCGGCCGGGGGCAGGCAACCCGGGCAGCTTCCACGGTCGGCGGAACGAGCCCCGCGCCGCGGCGCGCCCTATCCCGCGACCGGCCCGCCGTGGCCGCCCGCCCGGACCAGCCCCGACTCGTACGCCAGCACCACCACCTGGACCCGGTCGCGCAGGCCGAGCTTGGTCAGGATGCGGCCGACATGCGTCTTGACCGTCGCCTCCGACAGCACCAGCCGCGCCGCGATCTCCCCGTTCGACAGCCCCTGCGCCACCAGCAGCATCACCTCGCGCTCGCGGTCGGTCAGCCGTGCCAGTGCGGTGTCGACGGCCTGCGTCTCCTTGCCCGTGCTCGGCAGCATCGGCGAGAAGCGGTCCAGCAGGCGCCGCGTCGTGGAGGGCGCGACGACCGCGTCGCCACTGTGCACCGACCGGATCGCGGCCAGCAGCTCACCCGGCGGCACATCCTTCAGCATGAAGCCGCTGGCCCCCGCCTTCAGCCCGGAGAAGGCGTACTCGTCGAGGTCGAACGTGGTCAGGATCAGTACCTTCGGCGCATCGGGCTCCGCGCAGATCCGCCGCGTCGCCTCCACCCCGTCCAGCCTCGGCATCCGTACGTCCATCAGAACGACGTCCACTGCCGCGGAACGCAGCACCTCGATCGCCTCGGCCCCGTCGCCGGCCTCCGCGACGACCTCCATGTCCGGCTGGGCGGCCAGGACCATCCGGAAGCCGGTGCGCAGCAGCACCTGGTCGTCTACGAGCATCACGCGGATGGACATGGGGTGGGGTGCCTTTCGTCGGCGTAACCGGGGTGGAAATGGCGGCTCAGTGGGCGGGTTTGAGCGGCAGCAGCGCGCTGATCCGGAAGCCGCCGCCCGGCCGCGGCCCCGCGTCGAGCGTGCCGCCGACCATACCGACGCGCTCGCGCATGCCGATCAGGCCGTGGCCCCGGCCGTCCGCTCCGCCGTCCTCGTACAGTTCGTGCGCCGCGCCCCGGCCGTCGTCCTCGACGAGCAGGCCGAGCCCGTCGTCGAAGTACACGAGCCGGACGCTCGCACCCGCATCGGGCCCGCCGTGCTTCCGGGTGTTGGTGAGGGCTTCCTGCACGATGCGGTACGCCGTGAGCTCCACCCCGCTCGGCAGCGGCCGCGCCGTCCCCTCGACCTTGAAGTCGACGGTGAGCCCGGCGGTGCGCACCTGCTCGACGAGGTCCTCGATCTGCTGGACGTCGGGCTGCGGTACGTACTCGCCGCTCTCCTGGTGCTCGCCGGTCCGCAGCACGCCGAGCAGCCGCCGCATCTCGGCGAGCGCCTGACGGCCGGTCGTCGAGATCGTCTCCAACGCCTGCCGGGCCTGCGCGGGCGAGGCGTCCATGACGTACGCCGCGCCGTCCGCCTGGACCACCATCACCGAGACGTTGTGTGCGACGACGTCGTGCAGTTCGCGGGCGATACGGGCCCGCTCGGCGGCGACGGCCACCTTCGACTGGGCCTCCCGCTCCTTCTCCAGCCGGGCCGCGCGCTCCTCCAGCTCGGCGAAGTACGCGCGCCGGGTCCGCATCGAGTCGCCGAGAACCCACGCCAGAGCGAACGGCAGGGCCATGACGATCGCGAAGAATATGGACGGGAGAACCGTGCCGTCCTTGTCGGCGGGCCAGCGCAGCTGCGCGAGCGGAGCCGCAGTGAGGCCGCCGATGAGCGCGACGCGCGAGGCCCAGCGGGGCCCGTCGCTCGCGGCGACGGTGTAGATGATGACGAGCATGGCCCAGTCGGCCGGATTGACCTCCACGTCGAACACGAGCTGCGCGACGCCCATCAGGACGGCCAGCAGCAGCATCTTCTCCGGCGCCCGGCGGCGCAGGGCCACCACGAGGCAGAGCAGTGCGACGATCGGGACGGCCGCGATGCGTGGCTCGGTGCCCATCGACGCCTGCACGGCCCACAGCATGGAGAACCCGAAGAGCATCACAGCCCAGAAGCTGTCGACACTCGTCGGGTGCCTGCGGATGAAATCGTAGAGGCGTTGCACGTAACCCAGCGTAGGGAAAACGAATAGGTGCAGGGGTCAACCGGAGGGGCGATCCGGTGGGCCGGAGCCTACTCCCCAAGGTGGAGACTTGGTGCCGTGACGGATGAGTGGCATGGGTGGCGGGAGGCGGCGGAGCAGGCGCTGTACGGTCCCGGGGGCTTCTATGTGCGCCCCGACGGGCCGGGGCCGTCCGGCCATTTCCGTACGTCGGTGCACGCGTCCGCCCTGTTCGCCGGAGCGGTCGCGCGCCTGCTCGGGGACGTGGACGCGTCGCTGGGGCGACCCCCGGAGCTCGCGCTGGTCGACGTGGGGGCCGGGCGGGGGGAGCTGCTGTCGGCGGTACTGGCCGCGCTGCCTCCGGAGCTGTCGGCGCGCGTGAGGGCGTGCGGAGTGGACCGCGCGCCCCGGCAGGCCGGTCTGGATCACCGCATCGAGTGGCTCGAGGAGCCGCCGCAGGGCGTGACCGGGCTGCTGTTCGCGAACGAGTGGCTGGACAACGTTCCGGTGGACGTGGCGGAGACCGACGCGGACGGTGTCGCGCGGTACGTCCAGGTCCGGCGCCGGGACGGCGAGGAGCGCCTGGGTGACGCGGTGACCGGGCCGGACGCGGACTGGCTCGCGCGCTGGTGGCCGCTGCCGCCCGGCGGCGAGCCCGGTCTGCGGGCGGAGATCGGCCGCCCGCGCGACGCGGCGTGGGCGGCGGCGGTCGCGACGCTCGACGCGGGCCTGGCGGTCGCGGTGGACTACGCGCACGAGCGGACGGCGCGGCCCCCCTTCGGCACGCTGACCGGCTTCCGGGCGGGCCGGGAGGTGCGCCCGGTCCCGGACGGTACGTGCGACATCACGGCCCACGTCGCGATGGACGCGTGCGCGCTGCCGGGCGCGGAGCTGCTCCGGCAGCGGGAGGCGCTGCACCGCCTGGGCGTGACGGCCGGCCGCCCGCCGCTGGCCCTGGCGAGCACGGACCCGGCGGCGTACGTCCGGGCGCTGTCGGGAGCGGGCGAGGCGGCGGAACTGACGGCACGCGGCGGCCTGGGCGACTTCACCTGGCTGACGCAGCGGGCGGACTCGTCCCCGCCGGACGCTCCCGGCCCGTCCGGCGTGCCGGGTCCGGTGCCCGGGGCGGAGCCCCGGCCGTGACCGGCACCAGGGATACTGGCCGCATGACGGAGACCACGGTCGGCATCGGCGGCGCGGCGGAGAGCACCGACATGGTGCTCAACATCGGCCCCCAGCATCCCTCCACGCACGGCGTCCTCCGCCTCAGGCTCGTGCTCGACGGCGAACGGATCCAGCACGCGGAGCCGGTCATCGGTTACATGCACCGCGGCGCGGAGAAGCTCTTCGAGGCCCGTGACTACCGCCAGATCGTGATGCTCGCGAATCGCCACGACTGGCTGTCCGCGTTCTCCAACGAGCTCGGCGTCGTCATGGCCGTCGAGCGCATGCTCGGCATGGAGGTCCCGGAGCGGGCGGTGTGGACCCGTACGCTCCTCGCCGAGCTGAACCGGGTCCTCAACCACCTCATGTTCCTCGGCTCGTACCCCCTCGAACTGGGCGGAATCACCCCGGTCTTCTACGCGTTCCGTGAGCGCGAAGAGCTCCAGGCGGTCATGGAGGAGGTCTCCGGCGGCCGCATGCACTACATGTTCAACCGGGTCGGCGGACTCAAGGAGGACCTCCCGGCGGGCTGGCTCGGCCGGGCCCGCGCGGCCGTCGCGGACGTGCGGTCCCGGATGGACGTGTACGACGACCTCGTCACCGGCAACGAGATCTTCCGCGGCCGCACGCGCGGCGTGGGCATCCTGTCGCGCGAGGCCGTGCACGCGTACGGAGTGAGCGGCCCCATCGCCCGCGCCTCCGGCGTCGACTTCGACCTCCGGCGCGACGAGCCGTACCTGGCGTACGGCGAGCTCCAGGACACCCTCAAGGTCGCCACCAGGACCGAGGGCGACTGCCTCGCCCGCTTCGAGATCCTCCTCGAGCAGACGCACAACGCGCTGGACCTGGCGGACGCCTGCCTGGACCGGATGGCCGACCTGGCGCCCGGCCCGATCAACCAGCGGCTGCCGAAGGTGCTGAAGGCCCCGGAGGGCCACACCTACGCCTGGACCGAGAACCCGCTCGGGATCAACGGCTACTACCTCGTCTCGAAGGGCGAGAAGACGCCGTACCGGCTGAAGCTGCGCTCGGCGTCGTTCAACAACATCCAGGCTCTGGTGGAACTGCTTCCGGGCACGCTCGTCGCCGACATGGTGGCGATCCTCGGATCGCTCTTCTTCGTCGTCGGCGACATCGACAAGTGACCGGCTAGCGCAGTACGCCCTCCAGGAAGTCGCTGCCCAGCCGGGACACTACCTGGAGGTCCAGGCCGTGCAGGACATAGCGGCCACGGCGCTGGGTGGTCAGCAGACCGGCCTTCCGCAGAATCGTCAGGTGCCGGGAGACCTCGGGCGCAGTGATGCCGTGCGAATCGGCGAGCTCACCCGTCGTGTACGGCGAGCGGGCCAGGTTCCGGCACAGGCGCATGCGCATGGGGTGGGCCAGCGCCTCCATCCGCAGCTTCAGCAGCTCGACCGAAGCGGGGCACGGCACTTCGGGAGCGCCGACCGGGTAGTGGATCACCGGACGCCAGCCGGGGGCGTGCAGGACCGACAGATGCGGCCAGCCGAAACTCGACGGTACGAGGGTGACTCCCGCGCCGTCCGGCCCGACGGCGCTGGTGCGGCCGTCGGCCAGCTTGTCGGCGTGAATTCGGGTCCTGACCCCGCCGGCACCGTCGCTCTTCTCCAGCGTCAGCGCGGGGGAGACCGCGTGCAGCGCCTCGGCGAGGCCCTTGCGGCGCAGTATCTCGCCCTTGTGCCGCGCGTCGGCGGCCAGTTGGACCCGTATGCGACGCCAGGTGTCCGCGAAGAACGCCTGGTCGCAGTCCTCGAAGAGCCGCCGCAGCCAGGCCCGGACGGACGCAGGGTCGGCCAGCAGCCGGCGGGCGAAGTCCGTCTGCTTCGGCCCGCGCGCGGCGGCGAGGTCGAGCGCCCGGTCGCGCGTCGCCGCGTCGACGAGCGGGGAGGGGCTCGGAATGCCGTACGTACTGGAGCAGGTGAACTCCAGGGCGGCGGAGACGAACCGCTCGTCGTCCAGCCGGTCCAGCGCGTCCAGGTCCTCGCCGAGCGTCGCGCCCGCCCTGCCGTCGCCGCCGCGCACGCCGGCGAACGGCATGAAGACGTCCGAGAACGTGCTGCGCCACAGGAACTCCGCCTCGCTCATCCGGTCGGCGAGGTCCGGCTTCAGCGACGCGGCGGCGGCGGTCGCCCAGCCGTGCAGCCCCGGGTGGTGGCCGGGCTCGGCCAGAGCGTGCAGGGCCATGCCGAGCTCCGCCAGCGGGGAGGTCTCGAAGGTGATGCGCTCGGGGGGCAGGCCGGTGATGTCGATGGACACGCTCATGGGTCCATCGTGCCCGGTGCCACTGACAGCCGGGCCGTCGATTGACGGGGCTCGTCAAACGAAGCGCGTCGGGGGGTGCGGGGTGCGCAGGGTTGGGGCATGAACGCCACTCAGCAGCACATGCTCGATGCCTTTCGCGCCGCCCGGCTCGGCGCGTCCGCTCCGTCGGCGCCCGGACTCGACGACTGGCAGGTGGTGCGGGAAGTACGCGACTACCAGCGCTTCCGCGCGGTGATCGAGGGCCGCCCGCCCCGGTCCCACCGCCTCCGGGCCGCCCTGGCCGCACTCTTCACCTCCGCCCTCCGGAACCGCGCCCCACGGGCCGGGTGCGCGCGAGCGGTGGCCGGTACGGGGTCCGGCACGTGCGGTTAGCGGGCGGGCACGGTTCCCCGCCGGGCTCTCCCCTACGCCCGCAGCCGCCCCGCGAAGTCCGCCACCGCGGCCAGCACGTCCTCCGCCGTCCATTCCAGACCGGCCGAAGCGACCGTCACCTCCGTCACCGCCAGCCCCGGCGGCGTGTCCGCGAACCACCTCCGGAACAGGGTGACGCCCGTCTCCTCCGCCTGCCGCACCGCCGCTTCCGTCAGGAGCTCCGCCGGGTAGGGCAGCCAGACCTGGAACTGGTGCGTGTGCGGCGGATCGGGATGCACCCGGAACCACGGCACGCCGGCCGCACGGAGGCCGTCCGTGAGCGCCGCTGCCACCACCTTCGCGTGGGCGACGTACTCCGGAAGCCGTGGCAGCTCCCGCTCCAGACCGAGCAGCGCGGACAGCGCCGCGGGGTACTGCTGGAAGACCTGCCCGCCGTACCGGTGCCGCCAGGTACGTGCCTCCGCGACCAGGGATTCCGGCCCCGCCAGCACCGCCCCCGACATCGCGTCCAGTGACTTGTAGAAGGACACGTAGACGCTGTCCGCCAGTTCGGCGATTTCGGGGAGCGTACGTCCGAAGTGAGGGGCGCACTCCCACAGTCGCGCGCCGTCGAAGTGCACTACCGCATCCCGTTCCCGCGCCGCGTCCACGACGGCCGTCAGCTCCTCCCACGAGGGCAGTACGAAACCGGCGTCTCGCAGCGGCAGTTCCAGCATCAGCGTGCCGAACGGCTCGTCGAAGTCCCGGACTTCGACGGCCGTCGGCAGCCGCGGCGCGTCCGTCGGACGGACCGTACGCAGACCGCTCACCACCGACAGCGCACCACCCTCGTGCCTCTCCGGGTGGGACAGCGGATGCAGCGCCACCGCCGCGTTGCCCGTACGCCCCGCCCAGCACCGCAGCGCGACCTGCTGCGCCATCGTCCCGGTCGGGAAGAAGGCCGCCGCTTCCATGCCCAGCGTCCGCGCGACGCGACGCTCCAGCTCGGCGACGACACCGTCGCCGTACACGTCGGTCCACTCGTCGAGGTCGTACACGGAGCCCGCGTCCGCGACCGCCGTCAGCGCCGCCAGCCGCTCGCCGACCGTCGACTCCACCGAGCCCCGCCACAGGATGCGACGGGACTTGCTCCATGCGGTGAGCCTGCGCCGACGCTGTTCCTGCTCACTGGTGTCTGTCATCAGCCGATCATCGCGTACCGTGCGGCCTCTGCCCACAGCCTGTGGACAGTGAGGCAACCGCACGAAACGCTGGCGTAGCATGACGAGAAATCGTCCGGTACCCCCCGCGGACTGGAACGGAAGGCCGTCCCCGCGTGAACGTGAACGCAGCACATGAGCCCCTGGATGCCAGGGACCGCCCCGCCCGCCTCACCGTCGGCGTGGTCGGAGCCGGCAGGGTCGGCCCCGCACTCGCCGCCGCGCTGCGGCTCGCGGGCCACCGCCCGGTCGCCGTCTCCGGCGTCTCGGACGCGTCCGTACGCAGGGCGGCGACGCTCCTGCCCGACGTCCCGCTGGTCACTCCCGCCGAGGTTCTGGCCCGCGCCGAGCTCGTGCTGCTGACCGTCCCCGACGACGCCCTGCCGGGTCTGGTCGAGGGACTCGCCGAGACCGGCGCCGTACGCCCGGGACAGCTGATCGTGCACACCTCGGGACGGTACGGAACCCGCGTCCTGGCCCCCGCCCTGCGCGCCGGCGCGCTGCCGCTCGCCCTGCACCCCGCCATGACGTTCACGGGCACGTCCGTCGACGTACAGCGGCTGGCCGGCTGCTCCTTCGGCGTCACCGCGCCCGAGGAGTTGCGCCTCGCGGCCGAGGCCCTGGTCATCGAGATGGGCGGCGAGCCCGAGTGGATCGCCGAAGAGTCCCGTCCGCTGTACCACGCGGCCCTCGCCCTCGGCGCGAACCACCTGGTCACCCTGGTCGCCCAGTCCATGGAGCTGCTCCGCACGGCAGGCGTCGAGGCCCCCGACCGGATGCTCGGACCGCTCCTCGGCGCGGCCCTCGACAACGCCCTGCGCTCCGGCGACGCCGCCCTGACGGGGCCCGTCGCACGCGGCGACGCGGGAACGGTCGCGGCCCATGTCGCGGAGCTGCGCGAGCACGCGCCGCAGGCCGTGGCCGGCTACCTCGCCATGGCCCGTACGACGGCCGACCGCGCCCTCGCGCACGGGCTGCTCAAGCCGGAGCTCGCCGAGGACCTGCTGGACGTACTGGCCGACGGCGCCAACCCCACGGGAGAGACCCCGGGAGCGACCCCGGGAGAGGACGAGGACCGATGAGCGGCACCTTCGAGCTGGTCCCCACGCGCGAAGCCCTGCGGAACGTACTGGACCGCTCCGGCGCCCCCGGCCGTACCGCCGTCGTCATGACCATGGGCGCCCTGCACGAGGGCCACGCGACGCTGATCCGCGCCGCGCGCAGGCATGTCGGGCCCAGGGGCTTCGTCGTCGTCACCGTCTTCGTCAACCCGCTCCAGTTCGGCGCCGGGGAGGACCTCGACCGCTACCCCCGCAGCCTCGACGCCGACCTCGTCCTCGCCGAACAGGCCGGTGCGAACGCCGTGTTCGCCCCGTCCGTCGACGAGGTCTACCCGGGCGGCGAACCGCAGGTCCGTATCACCGCCGGGCCGATGGGCGAGCGCCTCGAAGGGGCGTCCCGCCCCGGCCACTTCGACGGCATGCTGACCGTCGTCGCGAAGCTGCTCCACCTGACGGGCCCCGACGTCGCCTTCTTCGGGCAGAAGGACGCCCAGCAGCTCGCCCTCATCCGGCGCATGGCGCGCGACCTGAACTTCCCCGTCGAGATCGTCGGCGTGCCGACGGTCCGTGAGGAGGACGGCCTGGCTCTGTCCAGCCGCAACCGCTACCTCTCGCCCACCGAGCGCCGCACCGCGCTCGCCCTCTCTCGCGCGCTGTTCGCCGCCCGCGACCGGCTCATCGCCCTGGAGGCCCTGCACGCCCGTGCGGTGGCCCAGGGAGCGGTGACGACCCCCGCCCGCGTCGCCGCCCTCGCGGGCATCGGCGAGGCGCGTGCGGCGGCCGACGCGCACGCCGTCGAGCAGGCGGGCCACGCGGACCTCAGCGGTCCGGCGGCCGTCCGGGCGGCAGCGGCCACGGTCTTGGACGAAGCCGGGCGCTACGACCCGCCGCTCGCCCTCGACTACGTCGCCCTGGTCGACCCGTCCGACTTCACCGAGATCCGCGGCCACTACAGCGGCGACGCGATCCTGGCGGTGGCCGCCCGGGTCGGCGCCACCCGCCTCATCGACAACATCCAGCTGACCTTCGTCCAAGAAGCCGACGACGAGGCCGGCGAGCAGGGAGCTCCGGCATGACCCGAACCGGTATACGGCTGAAGGCCCCCGCGCCCGGCTGGACCGTCGACGCCGACGTCGTGGTCGTCGGCTCCGGCGTCGCCGGCCTGACCGCCGCGCTGCGCTGCACCGCCGCCGGCCTGCGTACGGTCGTCGTCACCAAGGCCCGCCTGGACGACGGCTCCACGCGCTGGGCACAGGGCGGCATAGCCGCCGCCCTCGGCGACGGGGACACCCCCGAACAGCATCTGGACGACACGCTCGTCGCGGGCGCGGGCCTGTGCGACGAGGAAGCCGTACGGACTCTGGTCACCGAGGGCCCCGACGCCGTACGCCGACTGATCGACACCGGTGCCCTCTTCGACACCGACCCCGAGTCGGGCGTCATCCAGCTCACCCGCGAGGGCGGCCACCACCGCCGCCGCATCGCCCACGCCGGCGGCGACGCCACGGGCGCGGAGATCTCCCGGGCGCTCGTCGAGGCCGTACGGTCCGCCTCTCTCCGTACGATCGAGAACGCCCTGGTCCTGGACCTGTTCACGGACGCCGACGGACGCACGGCGGGCGTCACGCTGCACGTCATGGGCGAGGGCCAGCACGACGGTGTCGGTGCCGTCCGCGCGCCCGCCGTCGTCCTCGCCACCGGCGGCATGGGGCAGGTCTTCTCGGCCACCACCAACCCCTCGGTCTCGACCGGTGACGGCGTCGCGCTCGCCCTGCGCGCGGGCGCGGAGGTCTCGGACCTGGAGTTCGTCCAGTTCCATCCGACGGTGCTCTTCCTCGGCGCGGACGCCGAGGGCCAGCAGCCGCTGGTCTCCGAGGCCGTACGGGGCGAGGGCGCCCACCTCGTCGACGCGGACGGCGTCCGTTTCATGCTCGGGCAGCACGAGCTGGCGGAACTGGCCCCGCGCGACATCGTCGCCAAGGGCATCATGCGGCGGATGCGCGAGCAGGGCACCGAGCACATGTACCTCGACGCCCGCCACTTCGGCGCCGAGATGTGGGAGTCGCGTTTCCCGACCATCCTGGCGGCCTGCCGCTCCCACGGCATCGACCCGGTCACCCGGCCGATCCCGGTCGCCCCGGCGGCGCACTATGCCTCCGGCGGCGTACGGACGGACCTCCGTGGCCGTACGACGGTCCCGGGGCTCTACGCGTGCGGTGAGGTGGCCTGCACGGGCGTGCACGGCGCGAACCGGCTGGCCTCCAACTCGCTCCTCGAGGGCCTCGTCTTCGCGGAACGCATCGCCGATGACATCGCGGCCCACCCTGCAACCCCCGGCCCCGCCGTGGCCGGCGAGGACGCCCCCGGGCCGCTCCTGGACCCGGCCACCCGCATCGAGATCCAGCGGATCATGACGGCGGGCGCCGGAGTGCTCCGCTCCGCCGCCAGCCTCGACCGCGCGGCGGACGCCCTGGAGGCCCTGTACCGCAGCGCGGCCGCCGAAGCGGACCAGGGCCAGGACGACCCGCACGGGAACGACGCCAAGGACGCCGAGCCCGGCGTGGACGCCTGGGAGGCCACCAACCTCCTCCTCGTCTCGCGCGTCCTGGTCGCCGCCGCCCGCGCCCGCGAGGAGACCCGCGGCTGCCACTGGCGTGAGGACCGCCCCGACCGCGACGACGGCACCTGGCGCCGCCACCTCGTCGTACGCCTCACCCCCGGCCGCACCCTCGACGTACACCGCACCGAATCCGCCGACTTCCCGCCCGTACACCCCGGCCCCGTACCAGCTCAGAGGGAGCAGTAACCGTGAGTACGCCCGACAACCCCCAGCTCCTGCCGACCGCCTCCGGCGGCTGCGGCGACTCCTGCGGCTGCGGCGGTGAGGAGACGTACGAACTCGACACCGCCGAGTGCGGCCTCGACCCGGACCTCGTGCAGCTCCTCGTCGCGGCGGGCCTCGACCCCCTGGAGGTCGAGGACATCGCGAACGTCGCCCTCGCCGAGGACCTCGCCCACGGCGTGGACGTGACGACGGTCGCGACCGTCCCCGAGGACGCCGTCGCGACCGGCGACTTCACGGCCCGCGAGGCCGGCACGGTGGCGGGCCTGCGCGTCGCCGAAGCGGTCCTGTCCGTCATTTGCACGGACGAGTTCGAGGTCGAGCGGCACGTCGAGGACGGCGACCGCGTGGAGGCCGGGCAGAAGCTCATCAGCGTCACCACCCGCACCCGCGACCTGCTCACCGGCGAGCGCAGCGCGCTCAACGTGCTGTGCCGCCTGTCGGGTATCGCGACGGCCACGCGCGCGTGGGCGGACGTTCTCGAAGGCACCGGCGCCAAGGTCCGCGACACCCGCAAGACGACTCCGGGGCTGCGCGCCCTGGAGAAGTTCGCGGTTCGCTGCGGCGGCGGCGTGAACCACCGCATGTCCCTCTCGGACGCGGCGCTCGTCAAGGACAACCACGTGGTCGCGGCGGGCGGTGTGGCCGAGGCGTTCACGCTCGTACGCAAGCAGTTCCCCGAGGTCCCGATCGAGGTCGAGGTCGACACACTCGCCCAGGTGACCGAGGTCCTGGAGGCGGGCGCCGACCTGATCCTGCTGGACAACTTCACCCCGCAGCAGACCGCCGCGGCGGTCGCTCTCGTGAAGGGCCGCGCGATCCTCGAGTCCTCCGGCCGTCTCACCCTGGAGAACGCCCGCGCGTACGCGGACACGGGCGTCGACTTCCTCGCCGTCGGGGCGCTCACGCACTCCTCCCCGATCCTCGACATCGGCCTCGACCTGCGCGAGGCGAAGTAACCCATGCTGCTCACCATCGACGTCGGCAACACCCACACCGTCCTCGGCCTGTTCGACGGGGAGGAGATCGTCGAGCACTGGCGCATCTCCACCGACGCCCGCCGTACGGCCGACGAACTCGCCGTACTCCTCCAGGGCCTCATGGGCATGCACCCGCTCCTGGGCGACGAACTGGGCGACGGCATCGAGGGCATCGCGATCTGCTCGACCGTCCCGTCCGTGCTGCACGAGCTGCGTGAGGTGACCCGCCGGTACTACGGCGACGTCCCTGCGGTCCTCGTCGAGCCGGGCATCAAGACGGGCGTCCCGATCCTGATGGACAACCCGAAGGAGGTCGGCGCGGACCGCATCATCAACGCGGTCGCGGCCGTCGAGCTCTACGGCGGCCCCGCCGTCGTCGTCGACTTCGGTACGGCGACGACCTTCGACGCGGTGTCGGCGCGCGGTGAGTACGCCGGCGGCGTGATCGCCCCCGGCATCGAGATCTCGGTCGAGGCGCTCGGCGTCAAGGGCGCCCAGCTCCGCAAGATCGAGCTGGCCCGCCCGCGCAGCGTGATCGGCAAGAACACGGTCGAGGCCATGCAGTCCGGCATCGTCTACGGCTTCGCGGGCCAGGTCGACGGCGTCACCCAGCGCATGGCGCGGGAGCTCGTGGGTCCCGACGGCGACCCGGACGACGTGACCGTGATCGCGACCGGCGGTCTGGCGCCGATGGTGCTCGGCGAGTCCTCGGAGATCGACGAGCACGAGCCGTGGCTGACGCTGATCGGCCTGCGGCTGGTGTACGAGCGCAACGTCGCCCGCATGTGACGGGAGGGGGCCGTCCGCCGCGGTGAGCGCGGTGGGCCCGCTCGCCCCGCCCCCGCCCCCTCCCCGCTCACGTGCCGGTCGTTCGCCGCGCCGTCGTAGATCAATTAAACAGATTTTGTCCGTTAGGTGCGTATTGTCACTACATGCCCACGCCATACGGATCCCGTGGCGGCATGGCGTTCGGCGCGAACGAGCTGCGTGTGCTCCGACGCGCCCTCGCCAACGCCCTCCATCCCGCGTCACTTTCCGACGAAGACGTCCAGGACTGCCTGCGCCTCGCCGGCACCCTGGACGAGGCGGTCCGCGAGTCGGCCCGGCTGCGCGCGTTCCTCCTCGCCGACCTCGCCCGCTACCGCGACGCGCTCCCCGCGGCCGCGGGCGGTTATCTGGGGCTGCTCCAGGACGCCCTGGCCGCCGGCTACCAGCCGGTCCCCGAAGACCTCGTGGCCCTGCGCGGTCTGCGCGGCACGCCGACGGGCGCGGCGCTCCTCGACCGCTGCCGGGCCGTCGCGGAGCAGTCCGTACGGGCCCGTCTGGCCGGCCGCAGCGCCGCCCCTCTCCCGCGCACCCGGCTGCTGGCCATCGCGGGCGGACGCGCGCCAGCCGCCGACGACCCTCCGAAGCCCAAGAAACCGGAGCCCGCCCGCGATCCTCTGGAGCGTCCTATGCCGAAGCCTTCCGAGGTCTTTCCGCCGCGCAGACGCCCCGTGCCCCCGCGAGAGCACAGGTCGGCGGGGTAGTTACTCTGGACGGCATGGACTACGTTTCCGCGCTCCTGCCCCCCGTGGTGATGGCCGCGTTCTTCATCGCCCTGGTCACGACGATCGTCAAGTCGCAGGGCGGTTCCAACAAGGCCAAGGAGGACGCGGCCGTGGATGCCACATTCGCCCGGGCCGAATCCGCCCGCCAGGTGGGTACGCCGAAGACCGGCGACGCCTGACTCCATGACGCACCGGGTGCTTCACCGAGCGCCTGACGAGGGTGTACGGCTCATTTCGAGGCGTACGCCCTTTTCGCTGCGCAAATAGCAAGCCATTACCGATATCTCCCACTATGGTGGCGCTGTGCCTCGCCAATTGGGAGAGCTGGAAGACGCCGTCATGACGCGCGTGTGGCAGTGGAACCGACCGGTCACCGTCAGGGAAGTCCTGGAAGACCTTCAGAAGGAACGGTCCATCGCCTACACCACGGTCATGACCGTAATGGACAATCTCCATCAGAAGGGCTGGGTCCGCAGGGAAGTCGAGGGCCGTGCCTATCGGTATACGGCTGTCTCCACCCGCGCCGCCTACTCGGCCGCACTGATGAACGAAGCCTGGTCGACGAGTGACAACCCCGCGGCGGCTCTTGTCGCCTTCTTCGGCATGATGTCGGCGGAGCAGCGCGAGGCCCTGGAAGACGCGATGCGCGTCGTTCAGCGAACCGATCCCGCGGCGGAACCGGCGGCGGAACCGGCAGTGGAATCTCCGGGGGAACCGGCGGCGGAACCGGCAGTGGAATCTCCGGCGGAGCCGGCGGCAGAACCCGCGGCTGAACCGGCCGCCGGGCCCGCGGAGGGTGCCGGGAGTCCCGAGCGTCCGGGGCGATAGCGTCGAGGTATGCCGTCAGAGCAAAAAGCCATCACCGTACGCCGGGCGAGGACCAGTGATGTGCCATCCGTACGCAGTCTCGTCGACACGTACGCGCAGAAGCGGATCCTGCTCGACAAAGCGAACGTGACGCTTTACGAGGACATCCAGGAGTTCTGGGTCGCCGAACGCGACGAGGATGCCGCCGTGGTCGGTTGCGGCGCACTGCACGTGATGTGGGAAGACCTCGCGGAAGTACGGACTCTCGCGGTGGATCCGTCCTTCAAGGGCGCCGGAGTGGGACACCAAGTACTGGACAAGCTGCTCCAGACCGCGCGCTGGCTCGGTGTGCGGAAGGTTTTCTGCCTCACCTTCGAAGTCGAGTTCTTCGTGAAGCACGGCTTCGTGGAGATCGGAGAGGCGCCGGTCGACGGAGATGTCTACAGCGAGCTGCTGCGTTCCTATGACGAGGGCGTAGCAGAGTTCCTGGGACTCGAACGAGTGAAGCCGAACACCTTGGGCAACAGTCGGATGCTTCTGCACCTGTGATCGCCAGAAGCCGGCAGAGCCCTATGTCCGAAACGCGCACGTTTCCCGTCTTCTTGAGGTACTGAACCTCCACCGGGGGTTTGTGTTTTCCAGGGAAAAGCGGTTTCCTTTCCGCGTACTGCATTTTCGATGAAAGGAAATCCGGTGGCACAGAAGGTTCAGGTCCTTCTTGTCGATGACCTCGACGGTGGCGAGGCGGACGAGACCGTGACGTTCGCTCTGGATGGCAAGACCTACGAGATCGACCTCACCACCGCGAACGCGGACAAGCTCCGTGGTCTGCTCGACCCGTACACCACGAGCGGTCGGCGCACCGGTGGCCGTGCGGCTTCGGGCCGGGGCAAGGCGCGCGCCGCCGCCGGCGGCAACCAGAACACCGCCGAGATCCGTAAGTGGGCCAAGGCGAACGGTTACAACGTGAATGACCGCGGCCGCGTCCCGGCGGACATCCGTGAGGCCTACGAGAAGGCCAACGGCTGAGCATTCGCGTGAGCGGAATTCGTACGCGACAACCGGGCCCGGTGGCATTCCGTCGCCGCCGTGCCCACAAGACGTACGAGATCGGGTGTTTCCCCACGGCACCCGAATCCGGCGAAGGCCGGAAGTGTCGGTTCCACCTCGTGCCGCGGCTCGGGGGGCCGCAGCCATACGGCGGCCCCCTGCGCGCCGGCCCACCCGGGCGGTGAGGGTGCGGTCATCCGCCCGCCCGCGCCCAGTGCGCGGAGGTCGAGGGCCACGCCGCCCCACTCCAGCCAGTCGAGCAGCCCGGGGAGCTCCTCGGCGCTCCCCGCGGCCACCAGCAGCCGCATCCGCCGCCCCATGAGCGCGACGGGACCCGTGAGCCCCGCGTGACGCCGCAGTACAGCGAAACCCGCGTCCGCAGGCAGCTCCAGTACGTCGAAGCGCAGGCCGGTCAGCAGCTGCACCGGGCGGCCCTCGGGGCTCGCCGCGGTGGCCCAGCCGAGCTCGTGTGCGTACCACTGCGCGATACCGTCGTCGGGCGGCAGCGGCGTGCGCGGGAACGGAACCGTGGGCGTCATGTCCGGACCAACTGCTGAAACGCCCCAGGGTTACGCTGCGTTCGCGTCCGACTGCGCTGTGTTGTCGGCGCGGGGGCGTGCGGGAGCATTCGGCGGCGCAAGGATGTTCGCCCGTAGCTGAGGGAACTGGGGCGCGCCGCATGGAGTGTCAGTGCTTACGGGTAAGACATTCCTAGTGGGAAGGGTCGACACGCCTGCCGGACCGTCTCACGTTCGCCATCGGCGTAGTGGATGAACGGGTATCTGCTTGGCCTGCGGGAACATCGTCTCCCACCATCAGGTTGGAGCAGGTGTCGGCTGTTCGGGGCAGGAGGCCAAGGACGGGTGTCGGCAGTTGGAATGAGCTGTCCTGCCCAGCGGGACTAGCATGCGGAAGGACAGGGAGGGGACCGACCCCTAACTGCCTGACCGCTCTGAGGAGCGATTAACGATGTTCGAGAGGTTCACCGACCGCGCGCGGCGGGTTGTCGTCCTGGCTCAGGAAGAAGCCCGGATGCTCAACCACAACTACATCGGCACCGAGCACATCCTCCTGGGCCTTATCCACGAGGGTGAGGGTGTCGCCGCTAAGGCCCTGGAGAGCCTCGGGATTTCGCTCGAGGCGGTCCGCCAGCAGGTGGAGGAGATCATCGGTCAGGGCCAGCAGGCTCCGTCCGGTCACATCCCCTTCACCCCCCGTGCCAAGAAGGTCCTGGAGCTTTCGCTCCGCGAGGCCCTCCAGCTCGGCCACAACTACATCGGTACAGAGCACATCCTGCTCGGCCTGATCCGCGAGGGCGAGGGCGTCGCCGCCCAGGTCCTCGTGAAGCTGGGCGCCGATCTGAACCGGGTGCGGCAGCAGGTCATCCAGCTGCTCTCCGGTTACCAGGGCAAGGAGACCGCCGCTGCCGGCGGCCCCGCCGAGGGCACGCCCTCGACGTCGCTCGTCCTGGACCAGTTCGGCCGCAACCTGACGCAGGCTGCCCGCGAATCCAAGCTCGACCCGGTCATCGGGCGCGAGAAGGAGATCGAGCGGGTCATGCAGGTGCTGTCCCGTCGTACCAAGAACAACCCGGTCCTCATCGGCGAGCCCGGCGTCGGAAAGACGGCGGTCGTCGAGGGCCTGGCGCAGGCCATCGTCAAGGGCGAGGTGCCCGAGACCCTCAAGGACAAGCACCTCTACACCCTCGACCTCGGCGCGCTCGTCGCCGGTTCCCGCTACCGCGGTGACTTCGAGGAGCGGCTGAAGAAGGTCCTGAAGGAGATCCGCACCCGCGGCGACATCATCCTGTTCATCGACGAGCTCCACACCCTGGTGGGTGCGGGCGCCGCCGAGGGCGCGATCGATGCGGCTTCGATCCTGAAGCCGATGCTCGCCCGTGGTGAGCTCCAGACCATCGGTGCGACGACGCTCGACGAGTACCGCAAGCACCTCGAGAAGGACGCGGCCCTCGAGCGCCGCTTCCAGCCGATCCAGGTGGCGGAGCCTTCCCTCCCCCACACGATCGAGATTCTCAAGGGCCTGCGCGACCGTTACGAGGCGCACCACCGCGTGTCCATCACGGACTCGGCGCTGGTCGCGGCGGCCACGCTGGCCGACCGCTACATCTCGGACCGCTTCCTGCCGGACAAGGCGATCGACCTGATCGACGAGGCCGGCTCCCGGATGCGCATCCGCCGGATGACCGCACCGCCGGACCTCCGTGAGTTCGACGAGAAGATCGCCGGTGTCCGCAGGGACAAGGAGTCCGCGATCGACTCGCAGGACTTCGAGAAGGCGGCTTCTCTGCGCGACAAGGAGAAGCAGCTCCTCGCGGCCAAGACCAAGCGCGAGAAGGAGTGGAAGGCCGGCGACATGGACGTCGTCGCCGAGGTGGACGAGGAACTGATCGCGGAGGTCCTGGCCACGGCCACGGGCATCCCGGTCTTCAAGCTCACCGAGGAAGAGTCTTCCCGCCTGCTGCGCATGGAGGACGAGCTCCACAAGCGCGTCATCGGCCAGAAGGACGCCATCAAGGCCCTCTCGCAGGCGATCCGCCGTACGCGAGCCGGTCTGAAGGACCCGAAGCGCCCCGGTGGCTCGTTCATCTTCGCCGGCCCGTCCGGTGTCGGTAAGACCGAGCTTTCCAAGACGCTCGCCGAATTCCTCTTCGGCGACGAGGACGCACTGATCTCCCTCGACATGTCGGAGTTCAGTGAGAAGCACACGGTTTCCCGTCTCTTCGGCTCTCCCCCCGGTTACGTGGGATACGAAGAGGGCGGACAGCTCACCGAGAAGGTGCGCCGTAAGCCGTTCTCCGTCGTTCTCTTCGACGAGGTCGAGAAGGCCCACCCCGATATCTTCAATTCCCTGCTCCAGATTCTGGAAGACGGTCGCCTGACCGACTCCCAGGGCCGGGTCGTGGACTTCAAGAACACGGTCATCATCATGACGACCAACCTCGGGACCCGGGACATCTCCAAGGGCTTCAACCTGGGCTTCGCCGCCCAGGGCGACGTCAAGACCGGTTACGAGCGGATGAAGAACAAGGTCAACGAAGAGCTGAAGCAGCACTTCCGCCCCGAGTTCCTCAACCGTGTCGACGACACGGTCGTCTTCCACCAGCTCACCGAGGAAGACATCATCCAGATCGTCGACCTCATGCTGGCCAAGGTGGACGAGCGCCTGAAGGACCGCGACATGGGCATCGAGCTGAGCTCGGAAGCCAAGTCGCTGCTCGCGAAGAAGGGCTACGACCCGGTCATGGGCGCCCGGCCGCTGCGCCGGACGATCCAGCGGGAGATCGAGGACATCCTGTCCGAGAAGATCCTCTTTGGCGAGCTGCGTCCCGGCCACATCGTGGTCGTCGACGTCGAGGCCGAGGGTGACGCGAAGAAGTTCACCTTCCGCGGCGAGGAGAAGTCGGCTCTGCCCGACGTCCCCCCGATCGAGCAGGCGACGGGCGGCAGCGCCGGCCCGAACATGTCGAAGGACGCCTAGGTCGCGTAACCGCGCCCTGAGCGCCTGAAAGGGCGGCCCCGGAACCGAATGGTTCCGGGGCCGCCCTTCTTTGTGGTTCGGGGGCCTGCTTCAGCAGGGGGTGGGCTTGCGCCAGGAGCATTCGAGGCCGGTGTCGGTGGTGGCGGTGGCGGCCCTGGGGGTGATGGGGCGTACGAGGGTGGTGGCTTTCTCGGTCGAGGAGGCCAGGGTCGTCACGATCGCGTCCTCAATGCTCTTCACCGACGCGGCCAGGTGGTTGTTGAGGACGATGCTGAAGACCAGCTCGCGGCCACCGGCGTCCGTGACGTAGCCGGAGAGGCCGGAGGCCCCGGTCAGGGTGCCTGTCTTGGCCCGGGCGTTCAGGGCGGCGGGGGTCTTGCACATGCGGGAGCGGAGGGTGCCGCCGATCGCGCGGTCCGGATCGCAGGCGACGGGGAGGGAGCCGTACCAGTCGGCGTACCAGGGCGTGGTGCGTACGGCGCGGAGCAGCTTGGTGAACTCGGCGGCCGGGATCGTGTTCATGCGGGAGAGGCCGGAGCCGTCGACCTGGCGGAGGGTGGCCGTGTTCACGCCCTCCTTCCTGAGGTAGGCGGAGATGCCGGCGAGGCCTGCGGCCCAGGTGCCGCTGCCGGCCGTCTCGTGGCCGATGGTCTTGGTGAGGGCCTCGGCGTGCATGTTGTTGGACAGCTTCATGAAGGGCCGCACCAGCTCCTTGAGGGGCATGGAGGTGTGCGTGGCGAGCGGCTCGGCGTCCTTGGGGGTGGGGCGGCCGAGACGGGTGGGGCCGCCGGTGACGCGTACGCCATGGGCTGTCAGCGCGTCGGCGAAGACGGCGGCGGCGTAGCCGGTCGGCTCCCAGACGCTGACCCACTCCTTGGCGGGGGCGGCGCCGACCGGGATGTCACCGGTGACGATGATCGTGTTCGAGCCGTGCTCGCGTTCGACGGTGAGCGTCCGCGGCCGGCCGGCGGGAACGGTCGTGGCGCGTACGTCGAGGTCGACGTAGCCGGTGCGCGGGGTGAGGGCGAGTTCGGGGGCCGCGCCGGGTTCGGCGCCGGGGGCGGCGGTGACGATGACCGAGCCGGCGTCGTAGTCGGTGTCCGGGGCGACGGTGAGCGCGGAGATCTGGGCGGAGTAGTACGACGACTCGTCGTCGGCGGCCCAGGAGCGGCCGAGGCGCTGGGTGTCGAAGCGGGTGTCGTCGGCGACCAGGCGCCCGGTGATCCGTTTGACGCCGGATGCGGCGACCTGGGCGGCGAGGTCGTCGTAGTCCGCGGCGAGGGTGGTGGGGTCGCCGGTGCCGCGCAGGTAGAGGTCGCCGCGGAGTACGGAGCCGTGACGGGCGCCGGTGGCGAGGGCGTCCGTGCGGTAGCGGTAGTCGGGCCCGAGGATCGCCATGGCCGCGGCGGAGGTGGGCAGCTTGGTGTTGGAGGCGGGCATGAGGCGGTCGCCGCTGTCGCGCTGGTAGAGGGTTTCACCGGTGACGGCGTCGGCGACGACGACGCTCGCGGCGCCGCCGTCGAGGCGGGCGTCGGTGAGGATCGTGTCGATGGCTCCCTTGAGGCCGGTGTCGGAGGGGCCGGCCACGGTGGTGGAGGGGGAGCTCCAGGTGAGGGCGCAGGCCAGGGCGACAGCTACGGGCCCTGCCCACGCGCGGGTACGGCGCGGCGCCGGGCGCCTCGTGCGAATCACGGGTCTACTCATGCGACAGGAGCATCCCGGACGGGGGCGGCGGGGGGAAGGACGCGAAGGGGTGGGCGCGGCGGCCCCGGGGGGCGTTGCGCGTCGCGATGCGTCACGCGCCGGGGAGGTCGCCCTGTTCATGGGGGGCGTAGCCGTACACCCCGACCCTCTCGGGAAGGTGGTCGAGGCCGCGCACGGTGTGGGTGCCGCCGGGGAACTGGACGGCCTGGAGCAGCGGCAGTGTCGCGACCCTCGTGATGTCGAGGTCCGGCCGGGGCGAATCGAGCATCACGCTCGCGAGGTTCGGAAAGAGTTCGGACGCCCGCTCCAGCATGGGGGTGGACGTCTCGCCGCCGAGGGAGAGGTGAGTGACGGAGGGAAGCACGAGGGAGCCGGGGGCCAGGAGGAGGGAGTCTCCCGAGGTCCCCAGTACGGACAGCTTCTCCAGGCGGCTGACGCCCGTCCAGTCGTCGTGGTCCCGCGGTGTGCATCCGAAGTGGAGGTAAAGGTTGGTCAACTCGCTGTATCCGGGCAGCTTTCGCAGTCCGTCGGCGGGCCCGGCCGCCTGGCTCAGCTGGAGGAAGCGCAGCGGAGCCCGGGCAGGGAGGTCGGCCATGGACCAGTCGATCTCGTCTCCTCCGAGAATGAGCAGCTCCAGCTCGCTCAGCGAGGCCAGAGCGCGTATGCCGGTGTCCCCGGTGAAGTCCAGGGACACCGTACGAAGGGGCAGCTCCTCGACTCCGGTCAGGTCGACGAGTCCGGAACAGCCGGCGATGGACAGCTCGAAGAGGCGGTCCTGACCGCGCAAAAACGACATGTCCCGGAGGGAAGCGTTCTCGCGGACACGTACGTGGGTGAGCGAGGCCTCGGCCGTGTACGTCCGCAGTGCGCGTTCGGACAGGGCGCCCCTCGCGTCGAGCATCGGCCGGGTGCCGAGCACGCGCAGGGCCTCCAGTTCGTCGTCCGTCATGGCGGTGAAGTACAGGCCGGTGGGGTCGACATGGGCGATGACGTCCTCGGCGTAGGGGCCGGTGTCGAACCTGGACCACGACCAGATGAGCTGAGCCCGGACCCGGTGGCCTTCGTGTCCGCAGAATCGTGCGAGGTACGGGATCGCGCGGTCCGATGCCACGTGGGACGCCGCGATGACGACATGCTCGGCGGTCTCCTCGTCCAGGCCCTCCGGACCCGGCAGGAGATCCAGAATCATGGGGCCGGCAGCCGCGAGTGCGCGGGCCGCCTCGAAACTGCGCGGCGGGATGAGGGCGGTGGTGCGGTCCTCGACGTCCTGCCGTACGGCGGGGGAGAGCTCGGCGGCCTGTTCGAGGCAGGCCGCTGCCAGGAGATGGACGCGGGTCCGGGCGGCAGGGTCCGCGTGCGTGTCGCCGTGCGAGACGAGGTCAGTGAAGAACTCCGCCCGCTCGCGCGGGCGCGCGTGGGCGACCGACATGCGGATGACGTCCTCCCACTGGTCATCTGCCGCGTGCGCGATGAGGACGCCGAAGTCGCCCTCGTCGACGGCGGCCCGTGCGCCGAGGAAGTCCTGGAAGGTGCGGTGGACGAAGTCGACCGTTCCCGGGCTGGGGCGACGGAGCAACCCGCTTCGGTGCAGGAAGTGGTCGAAGACGGCCTTCGCGTCGCCGAGCGCGGCCATCTCCGGGACCGCGGGGAGCGCGTCCGTGATGATGCTCTCCGCTCGTGAACGGTCCATCACCGTACGGCCGTTGCGGATGAGCCAGTACGCGAGGCGCTGGAGGAGCTGGATCTGGGGCTCTTCCCGCAGTTCCGGTACGCCCATGTCCCGCTCGCGGTCGCGGCGCACGAGCAGCATCGACAGCGCCGCCGAGTAGAGGTCCTTGCGGCCGAGGGGAAGGAAGCCACGGCGGTCGCGGTGCAGGGCGCAGATCAGGCCGCACATCAAGGGGTTGGTGGCGAGGCGGCCCAGGTCGGGCTGCGCCCTTACCGCTGCGAGGAGTTGCTGTTCGTACGAGGCCAGGGCGGCGTCCTCGTCCGCCGAGCCGGTACGCGCCGCCGTGTGCCAGCGCCTGATGAACGCCGCCACGTCGGCCGGGCTCATCGGGGAGAGCGTCAGTTCGGTGAAGTCCTCGCCCGCCAGCCAGTCCTCCCGTACCGCCGAGGGCCGGGACGTGACCAGCCAGCGGTTGCCCGGGCAGGCGTCGATCAGGTCGCTCAGCCAGGCGCGGGTGCGGGCGCGCTCGTGCTCCGGGATCTCGTCGATGCCGTCGACGAGGACCAGGCCGCGGCCCGCCCGCAGTACGCGGGACTCCCAGCCGGCGGGCTGCTCGCCGGCGAGCGGGGAGCCGATGGCGGTCAGGAAGTCCTTGGGGGCGGGGAGGCGCTCGCCGTGGCGGGTGAGGGTGCGCAGGGGGAGGACGAACGGAATGCGGTCGTGGAGGTAGCCCATCCGGTCGGTGACGTTCCGGCGGGCGGCCGAGACCGCGAGCCACTGGACGAGTGTGGTCTTGCCGGAGCCGGCCTCGCCGCGCAGGAGCACGCGCTCGTGGTCTGCGAGGGCCTGGTCCGCCGGGCGCGATGCGAAGGCCGGCCGCCTGGCGACCCACTCGTCGGCCTCCGGGGTGGCCCATTCGCCGGCGAAGAGCGCCTGCGGGTCGAACGTGACCTCGTCGCTCGCGGCGGCCGTCGTCGCGGCCGTCGCCTCAAGGCTCAGGTACGCCGCGTCCAGCGGCCATTTGCCGGGGGAATTGCTCAGATCGATGCCGAAGATCGTCAGCTTGCTGTGCTTTCTCGCCACGTACGCCAGGTAGCGCTGCTCGAACGCCACGTCCTCCGCTCCCGGCAGCGGCTGCCGCGCGATGAGCTCGTCCACCTTCGCGATCAGCTCGCCCTGGCGGCGGCTCTGCGCGACCAGGGTCGCCGCGACGAAGGACGAGCGCTGGGTGAAGAAGTGCAGGATGTGCAGGCAGGTGGCGTCCAGCAGGCGCTCGTAGAAGTACGTCGCGTCGGCCGAGAGGTGGCGCTCGGGGCGCTCGCTCGCTCCGCGCAGGTGGCGCGCCAGGGCGGTGTGGCCGAGTTCCACGGCCTCCACATCGCTGAGGGTGAGGTCTCCGAGGGCGTACAGCGTGGTGGTCAGCGCGTCCGTGACGGCCTGCTCCTCGTCGGCGGGCAGCGGGCGCTCGCCCGTACGCAGGGCCTGCTTGACCAGCTCGGCGGACAGTTTGCGCAGGTCGGGGCGGGTGAGGGCGCGCTTCTCGCCGCTGAAGGACACGTAACCGGCGAGGCGGACCGGCTTGTCGACCAGGCCGGCGCCCGGTCCCTCCGCCACGAAGAGCTTCCTGACCAGCGGTCCGGCCACGCTCGATGCGAGGCGCATACCGATTACTGCGGGATCCACGTGCCGTCCCCCCGGGGCTGTGATGTCCAGTGGATCAGCGTATCGAGGGGTCTCGCGGTGACAAGGCGCACAGGCGTTTTGGGGTCTACGAGGCACGGTAGTGGGCCGGGGGCCCACTGGGCGGGGGGTTTCCGGGTCCGGGGCGGGAGGACTTTCGGCCCCCGGAGGCGGAGGGGAGGGAGGCCTGCGTGGGTGGCCGGTTTCAGCCGCCCTGGCATGGGGTTAAACCGGTCAAAGTGAGCTTATTTCGCTACTTCTGCAGGGTGCGGCGGATAGCGTCAAGAGTCGAATGATTGAGGATGCTAATACGGCCATTGGTAGTAGATAGGCCATTTTGGGTGCGGCGGGGGCGCGGGTTACCAATGTGAAGCCAGCCCGGCGGACTGCCGGGTTCACTCACATCCGGAGGTTCCCCCCGTATGACGAAGTTCGACATGTTCAGCCGCGCCCGCACCTCGTCCGTCCGCACCCGTCGCAACGCTGTCGTGGCCGCCGGGCTCGGCGCGTCGATGATGCTCGGTACGGCAGGCGTGGCGTTCGCCGCCGAGGGGACCGCCGCCGCGGCCGTCGAGAAGCAGGCCCAGGTTCAGGCCAAGGCCGCCGACAGCGCGAAGAAGGCCGCTGCCGACGCGAAGAAGGCCGCGGCCGTGAAGGAGGCGGCGGCCAAGGCCAAGGCGGCGGCCGCGAAGAAGGCCAAGGCCAAGAAGGCCTCCTCCTGGGAGAAGCCCGTCAAGCACTACTCGCTCAGCGCGACGTACGGCAAGGGCGGCGGCATGTGGGCGAGCAAGCACTCCGGCCAGGACTTCGCGGTGCCGGTCGGTACCCCGGTCGACGCCGTGCACGGCGGCACCGTCGTGAAGGCGGGCCCGAACGGTGGCGGCGACGGGCCGGCGTACGGCAACGCGATCGTGGTGAAGCACGCCAACGGCACCTACTCGCAGTACGCGCACCTGTCCAAGATCCAGGTCACCCCCGGCGAGACGGTCAAGACCGGCGAGCGCATCGCCCTCTCCGGCAACACCGGTAACTCCAGCGGCCCGCACCTGCACTTCGAGATCCGTACGACGCCGAACTACGGCACGGCGATCAACCCGGTCTCGTTCCTCCGTGCGGAGGGCGTCAGCGTCTGACCCGCGTCAGCGCGTGACCCCCGGAGCCTGGCCGTGTGCCTGGCTCACCAGATCGATGGCGACCTCGAGGACGGCCTTGCGCTTCTCCTCGGGGTCGCCTTCGGCGTCCTTGAGCACGAACATCCCGGCGTGCATGGTGAAGAGCGCGCTGACGCAGCGGACCTGGTCGGTGAGGACCGCGTCCGGGTCCTTCACCAGCTCCAGCAGCACGAGCATGCGTTCCTTGAAGGTCTCGCCGATGCTCAGGTCGCGCAGCGTCGCCTGGTTCTCGTGCATGAAGCGGAAGAGGGGGGCGGCGGCCGCGAGCGCCCGGCTGTAGCGCGCCAGGATCTCCTTCTTCGTCTCCAGGGTGCGGGGCTGCTCCTGCCCCCAGGCGATCAGCTCGTCCATGGGCCTGGTCAGGTCCTGGAAGAGGCTGACGATGATGTCTTCCTTGGTCTTGAAGTGGTAGTAGAGCGCAGCCTTCGTGACGTCCAGCCGCTCGGCGATCTCCCGCAGCGAGGTCTTCTCGTACCCCTGCTCGGCGAAGAGCTCCATGGCGACGTCCTGGATGCGCTGACGAGTGTTGCCTCTGGACACGCTGCTCTCCCAAGAAACTTACTTGACGCCCGGCTAGTTACGCGTCTACCTTCCCCAGTGTAGTCAACTTGCCGGTCGGCAAGTAAGTGAGCGGCCGCAGGTAAGCAACAGGGGAGTGGGGACGACCATGGGCGCAGCGCGGAAACAGGCGACAGAGGCGGAACAGGGGGAGGCGGCTCAGCCGCGCAGTGTCCGCGTGGTGCTGCTCGCCCTCATGATCGCGATGCTGCTCGCCATGCTGGACAACATGATCATCGGTACCGCCATGCCGACGATCGTGGGTGAGCTCGGCGGCCTGGAGCACCTGTCCTGGGTGGTCACGGCGTACACCCTGGCCACCGCCGCGTCCACGCCGATCTGGGGGAAGCTCGGCGACCTGTACGGGCGCAAGGGCGTCTTCCTCACCGCCATCGTCGTCTTCCTCATCGGATCGGTACTCAGCGGAATGGCCCAGGACATGGGCCAGCTCATCGGGTTCCGTGCCGTTCAGGGGCTCGGCGCGGGCGGTCTGATGGTCGGCGTCATGGCGATCATCGGCGACCTGATCCCGCCCCGTGAGCGCGGCAAGTACCAGGGCATGATGGCCGGCGTGATGGCGCTCGCCATGATCGGCGGGCCGCTCGTCGGCGGCACCATCACCGACCACCTGGGCTGGCGCTGGAGCTTCTACATCAACCTGCCGCTCGGTGTGGTCGCGCTGGCGATGGTCACCGCCGTACTGCACCTCCCCAGGAAGGAGCGGTCGAAGGCGCGGATCGACTACCTCGGCGCGGGGCTGCTGACGGTCGGCATTACGGCGATCGTGCTGGTCACGACCTGGGGCGGTACGGAGTACGCCTGGTCGTCGGCCATCATCATGGAGCTCGTCGCGGTCGGTGTCGCCGCACTCGTCGGCTTCCTCTTCGTCGAGTCCAGGGCCGCCGAGCCGATCATGCCGCTGCACATCTTCCGCAACCGCAACTTCACGCTCATGTCGGTGATCGGGTTCCTCACCGGCTTCGTGATGTTCGGCGCGGTGCTCTTCCTGCCGCTGTTCCAGCAGTCCGTCCAGGGCGCGTCGGCGACCAATTCCGGGCTGCTCCTGCTGCCCATGCTGCTGTCGATGATGGTCGTCTCGCTGATCTCGGGCCGGATGACCACCAACAACGGCAAGTACAAGATCTTCCCGATCCTGGGCGGCGCCCTGATGGTCGGAGGGCTCCTGCTGCTGGCGCAGATGGACACGGAGACCTCGCGGCTGACCTCGGGCGTCTACATGGCGGTCCTCGGCGCCGGCATGGGCTTCCTGATGCAGATCACTATGCTCGTCGCGCAGAACAGCGTCGAGATGAAGGACATGGGCGTCGCGTCCTCGTCGACGACCCTCTTCCGTACGCTCGGCAGCTCCTTCGGCGTCTCGATCATGGGCGCCCTGTTCACCAGCCGGGTGCAGGACGCCATGGCCGAACGGGGCGGGGCGGCCGCCACGCAGCAGTCGGCGCAGCTCGACGCGGCGAGCCTGGCCCAGCTGCCGGAGCCGGTGCGTGAGGCGTACCAGTTCGCGGTGGCCTCGGGCACGCAGGCGGCCTTCCTGCTGGGCGGCCTCATCGCGGTGATCGGGTTCGTGGCGGCCTTCTTCGTGAAGGAGGTGCCGCTGAGGGGCGCGGGGCCGCAGGCGGCGCGCGGCACGGACGAGGGTGCCAGTGCCAGTGCCAGTGCCAGTGCCAATGCCAGTGCGAGTGCGGGTGCCAAGCCTGTAAGGGTGTCGAAGCCGCTGAGGCCGACGCGGGCTCCGGGCGGCCGAAGGTAGCGGAATCGGCCTGAGCCCTGCGGCCCGGCCCTCTCCACGCGGCTCCCGGCGTTCGCGCCGGGAGCCGTTGTCGTGCCGTACGGCCGCTAACGCCTCGACTCGACATCCGGCAGCCGGACGACGGGGAAGCTGCCAGTCGTCGTCGGCGCGTGTTCCGGCAGCCACAGCACGGCGATCGCGCCGCCGCCCTGGTGGTGCGCGTTGCGGAAGGTGAGCCGCGCCCCGAGGACGCGGGCCTGGCCGGCCGCGATCGTCAGGCCCAGGCCGTGCCCGCGCCCCGCCCGGTCGCTGCTGCCCGTACGGAACCGGCTCGGCCCCTCCTTGAGCAGCGCCTCGGGGAACCCGGGCCCGTGATCACGGACCCGTACGACACGGCCCTCGACCGTGACCTCGAAGGGCGCCCTGCCGTGCTTGGCGGCGTTGCCGAGCAGATTGCCGAGGATGCGCTCCAGGCGGCGCGGGTCGGTGTTCACCCACGACTCGTGCACCACGCGGACCTCCGCATCCGGGTCGAGCAGCGCGACCCGGCGGCCGACGAACTCGCCGAGCGCGATCTCCTGCAGCTCGGCCCGCTCGGCCGCGCTGTCGAGCCGCGCCACCTCCAGTACGTCCTCGACGAGCGTCCGCATGGCCTGTGCCCGGTCCCGTACGAGCTCGGAGGGGCGGCCGGGCGGCAGCAGCTCGGCCGCCGTGAGCAGGCCGGTGACGGGGGTGCGCAGTTCGTGGGCGATGTCCGCCGTGACGCGCCGCTCTGCTTCGAGCCGCTCCTGGAGCGCGTCGGTCATGGCGTCGACGGCGCGCGCGAGCTCGTCGGTCTCGTCGCGTACGACGCCGCCGACGGCGTCCCGTACCCGCACCTCCGTATTGCCCTGCGCGACCTTGACCGCCGCGGCGGCCGCCTTGCGCAGGCGGCGCGAGAGCTGGCCGCCGATCAGCACGCCGAGCGCGCAGCCGCCGAAGACGACCGAGACCGAGCCGATGACCAGGGCGCGGTCGACCTCGTCCATGATCGCGGCGCTGCGGTCGGTGAACCGGGTGTGCAGCGACAGCACGTCGCCGTTGCCGAGGGGCGCGGCGGCCCACACGTCGGGCACGCCGCCCCGGCGCTCCGAGACGTAGGTGGCCCGGCGGCCGTTCGCCATGCTCGCCTTGAGCTCCTCGGGCAGGGCCGGGTCGTTGAGCTTGGTGCCGAACCTGGGCTCGCGTGAGGACTCGTACCACCGCTGGGCGAACTGCAGGCGCTCGACCTGTACGTCGCGGGCGTTGTCCAGCATCGAGACGCGGGCGGCGTTGTGCACGACGAGGCTGAGCGCGACGGCGATGAGCGCGCCGACGGCGGCGATGGCGATGCTGATCTTCCAGCGGACGCCGGTGCGCAGGGCTAGGCGCATGGTGCGGGGGCCCCGTTCTGTGGGCGGGCACGGGTGCGGCCGGGGGCCGGCGTGCGGTGCGGCGCCCCGCGCCGGGCCCCGGCCGGCGACCGGCGTACGGGCGGGAACGTCATGCCTTCAACTTGTAACCGAAGCCCCGGACCGTCTCGATCCGGTCCTGGCCGATCTTGGTGCGCAGCCGCTGCACATGGACGTCCACGACCCGCGTGTCCCCGCCCCACCCGTAGTCCCACACCCGTTCCAGCAGCTTGTCGCGCGAGAGCACCGTGCCCGGCGCGGACGAGAACTCCAGCAGCAGCCGCATCTCCGTCGGCGTCAGACCCACCGGCACGCCGCCCCTGCGGACCTCCATGCCCTCGGTGTCGACCTCCAGGTCGCCGAAGACGAGCAGCCCACCGTCCGGCGAGCCGTCGTCGTCGTACGTCCCGCCCGCCGGCCCGCCCGCGTGCCCGAAGCGGCGCAGCACCGCCCGGATGCGGGCCACGAGCACCGCGCCGTCGAACGGCTTCGTCACGTAGTCGTCGGCCCCCGCCTCCAGGCCCAGTACGACGTCGATCGAGTCGGCACGCGCCGACAGCATGATCACCGGCACCGTCGACTCGTCCCTGATGCGCCGGCACAGGCTCACACCGTCGAGGCCGGGCACCATCACGTCGAGCAGCGCGATGTCCGGCTGGTCGCTGCGGAACGCCTCCAGACCGGAGAGCCCGTCGGGCATGGCGGTGACCACGAAGCCGTCGCGCTCCAGCGCGAGCTGGGTCGCCTCGCGGATGACGTCGTCGTCCTCCACGAACAGGACATGGGTCTCGGCCATCCGCTGCTCTCTGTTCTTCCGCGTCTCAGGTCGTCCGGGTCTCGGATAGTCCGGGGCTCGGGTGTCTCAGGTGTCCGACGGCGCCGTCGCGGCGGGGTCGGCCCCGTCCACGTCGCCGTCCCCGCCGACCGCGCGGCTGAAGTCGTTGTGCACCTGGTCGTGCACGGTGAACTTGGTCCCCACCCAGCGGTACGTGATCACTTCCTCGCCGGACGGATACGCCATCGGGTCGTCTTTCCCGTACACCGGCTTCGTCAGCACGAGGTCACCGCGGTCGATCTCCGCGTAGACGGCGGGGGCCTCGGCGGCGAAGACATTCTTGTACGCGTCCCCCTCCTCGCGGTACACGTACGTCCCGACTCCCACAGCGTCCCCACACGTCATCACATTCACCACGACGTCATTGGCCGGCCCGCCGGTCAGCTTCCCGTACGACGTGTCGACCGGGTACTCGTCCTTGACGCACGGCTTCAGGTCCCGCTTCACGGTGTCGCTGACCTCCGGGTCGCGCTGGAGCAGCGCCACCGGGTCCACCCGCTTCGCGGCGGCCGGCGCCGATCCGCCCACCGAAGGAGTCGCCCTCGCCACCGGGTCCGTTCGCGCCGGACCCGCGTCCCGCGCGCCCGTGCCCCCGGCGTTGCACGCCACCACGAACAGGCCGACGGCGGCGACGCCGGCCACCGCCGTGCCACTCGCCGCCACTGTGAACCTGCCGCCCCTGCCTAGGCCGCGCAACGCTCCATCCCCCGTTCGTCACCCTGCTCCGCACGCTCCAGGGCGTACGCGTCCAGTTCGCGGCTCTCCAGCTCCTGCCGGAGACGGGCCAGCGCCCGGTGCAGCGTGCTCTTGACCGTACCTGCCGACATGCCCAGGGCCGCGGCCGTCTCCTCGGTGCTCATCTGCTCCCAGTGTCGCAGCACGACCACGCTCCGCTGTTTGGGTGCCAGTACGCCGAGTATGTCCATCAAAAGGGCGCGGTCCGCCCGCTGTTCGCTGCCGTCCTCGACGCTCGCGTCCGGCAGCTGCTCGGTCGGCACCTCTTCGAGCTTGCGGGCGCGCCACCACTCGGTCCGCGTGTTGATCATGACGCGGCGCAGATAGGCGTCGGCCAGCGACTTGTCCGCTATGCCGTCCCAGCGGCCGTACGTACGCGCCAGCGCGGTCTGGAGCAGGTCCTGTGCGTCCACCGGGTCGGGGACCAGACGCCTGGCGCTCCGCAGCAGGGCATCCTGCCGGGTGCGTACGTACTCTTCGAATTCGAGCACCTCGCCGTGCGCCATGTCTGAACCGCCTCCGTCCCACTGCCAAACAGACCCCGTGACCTGCTTGCTTACGGCGATGACGCTACGGAGGCGTTGTCACGGCACTGTGCGGGTCAGCCCTCGGAGGACGCACGGCTGTCCATCGGTTGTGTAACGGAGATGTGTTCAGCCGGCGGGGAGCCGGTAGACGCCGTTCTCCAGGGGCTCGACCAGCCCGTCGGCGACCAGCCCGTCCAGCGCGCGCGCCCGCTGCACCGGTTCGTGCCACACCGCGTCGAGCGCGGCCTGCGTCACCGGTTCGGCCGCTTCCCTCAGTACGGCGAGGAGCTTGCCGCGCACCTGACGGTCCGTACCGGCGTACGTCTGACCGCGCCGCGGCGGCCCGACGTGTGCCGGCTTGCCCGCCAGCTGCCAGGCGCACTGCTCCGAGACCGGGCAGGCCCCGCAGTCCGGGCTCTTCGCGGTGCACACGAGCGCGCCGAGCTCCATCGAGGCGGCGGCCCAGCGGGCAGCCCTCGCCTCGTCCTCGGGCAGCAGCGAGCGGGCGAGCCTGCGCTCGGCGGCGGTGGTGGCGTTCGGCGGGTACTGGATGCCGGTGACGGTACGGGCGAAGACGCGGCGGACGTTCGTGTCGAGGACCGGGTGCCGCTGTCCGTACGCGAAGGAGGCGACGGCCGCCGCCGTGTACTCGCCGATCCCGGGCAGGGCCAGGAGCTGGGCGTGGTCGCTCGGCACGTCGCCGTTGTGCCGGTCCCTTATCGCCACGGCCGCGCCGTGCAGCCGCAGCGCGCGGCGCGGATAGCCGAGCCGGCCCCACGCGCGGACCGCTTCACCCGGGGCGTCGGCGGCCAGGTCGGCGGGACGGGGCCAGCGTCGCATCCACTGCTCGTACACCGGGAGCACACGGCTGACCGGCGTCTGCTGGAGCATGAACTCACTGACCATCACGGCCCAGGCGCCGGCTTCGGGGTGGCGCCAGGGGAGATCGCGGGCGTTCGTGTCGAACCACGCGATGACGGGGGTGTGGAGGGCGGCGGTGGCGTTCGAGTTGATTTCACTTGTCGCAGTCATGGCACTACCGATCCTGACACGTTTCGGCGCACGGCCGGACGAGGCTCGGTGCACACGGCCCCGGCGATCGCAGGTGCCGCACCCCGGCGAAAG
Organism: Streptomyces sp. NPDC055287; assembly: GCF_053646035.1. Taxonomy (NCBI): domain Bacteria; kingdom Bacillati; phylum Actinomycetota; class Actinomycetes; order Kitasatosporales; family Streptomycetaceae; genus Streptomyces; species Streptomyces sp. NPDC055287. The sequence goes on from NZ_JBSHNE010000013.1 coordinate 217,854, forward strand.
ACAGGGGTGAGCGCGGCCGCCCGGAATGATGATCGTGAAAAGTTGGGGGCACGGGCGGCGGGTGGGGCAGGAGTTGGCCCTGATCTCTCGTACAGTTTGCGCCGTGGGATCTATGCGCAATCCAGTCGGGCCGCTTCCCTCCTCCATTTACTGGCGCCGGAGGGCAGTCGCGCTGTCCCTGCTGGCGCTGCTCGCACTGGTGTTCGTATGGGTCGTCATGTCGACGGGCGGCAAGGACGACAAGAACGCCGGCGCCCGCGGCGGCGCCACTCCCGCGCCGTCCACCATCACGCCCGGCCCGGATTCGTCGGGCCCCGCCATCAGCGAGGACCCGGGCGGCCGCGACGACGGCGGCACGGGAGCCGACAACGGCGGTGGCGCCGACGGCGGTGGCGAGGACGGCGGTACGGGCGCGGACGCCGGCAGCGGCGGTGACGGCGCCGGTGACGGCGCGGCGGACGGCGGCGGCGACGGTTCCGGTGCGGACGGCGGCGAGGGAGCGGGCGGCGGTGCCGGTGTGGGTGGCGGCGGTGGCGGCGGCGGTCAGCGCGTACCGGCCGGCTCCAGCCTCCCCAACTGCAACGCGGCCACCGTGGAATTGTCCCTGCGCAGCGTCAAGAACGAGTACGAGCCGGGCGAGAAGCCCAAGTTCGAGCTCATCGCGGAGAACACTTCCGGCGCTGCCTGCAAGATGGACTTCGGTCCGAAGGCCTCCGTGCTCACGATCACCGACGACGACAACAAGACGGTGTGGTCCTCCAAGGACTGCCCGGAGGGCTCCGGCAGCCTGCTGCTCCGCGTCCCCGCGCACAGCACCGTCAAGCACACCGTCGACTGGGACCTCAAGAAGAGCGGACCGCAGTGCGCGACGCCGCCCGCGACGACGGTCGACGACGGGACCTACCTGCTGGAACTGCCGGGCGCGAAGTCCCCGGCGACGTTCACGCTGAAGAAGGACTAGTTCTGGGCCTCGAACGCCGGACGGGCTGAACGGCTGCCGCTCGCGGCACCTGTTCAGCCCGTCCGGCGCAGGAGGGCACGTTCTCAGACGTAGCGTTCCAGGATCGACGACTCCGCCAGCCGGGACAGGCCCTCGCGGACCGACCGCGCCCGTGCCTCCCCGACACCGTCGACCGTCTGCAGATCGTCGACGCTCGCGGCGAGCAGCTTCTGCAGCCCGCCGAAGTGCTCGACGAGCCGCTCGATGATCGCGCCGGGCAGCCGGGGCACCTTCGCCAGCAACCGGTACCCGCGCGGCGAGACCGCCGCGTCCAGCGTCTCGGGCGAACCGCTGTAGCCCAGCGCCCGTGCCACGACGGGCAGTTCGAGCAGCTCGGAGTGGGGCAGCGCGTCCAACTCGGTCAGCGCCTCGTCGACCGTGCGCGAACGCTTCGCCGTCGGCTCCGGCACGTAGTCCCGCACGACCAGCTCGCGCTCCGGCTCGACGCCCGCGATCAACTCGTCGAGCTGGAGGGAGAGGAGGCGTCCGTCGGTGCCCAGCTCCACGACGTACTCGGCGATCTCGGTGGCGATACGCCGCACCATCTCCAGGCGCTGCGCCACCGCCGTCACGTCGCGGACCGTCACCAGGTCCTCGATCTCCAGCGCGGACAGCGTGCCCGCGACCTCGTCGAGGCGGAGCTTGTAGCGCTCCAGGGTGGCCAGCGCCTGGTTCGCGCGGGACAGGATCGTCGCCGACTCCTCAAGGACGCGGCGCTCCCCGTCGACGTACAGCGCGATCAGGCGCATCGACTGGGAGACGGAGACCACGGGGAAGTTGCACTGCTTCGACACACGGTCCGCCGTGCGGTGCCGCGTGCCGGTCTCCTCGGTCGGGATCGAGGCGTCCGGTACGAGCTGGACGCCGGCCCGAAGGATCTTGGTGATGTCCTTGTCGAGGATCAGCGCGCCGTCGAGCTTGCACAGCTCGCGGAGTCTGGTCGCGGTGAATTCCACATCCAGTACGAATCCGCCGGTACACATTGATTCGACGGTTTTGTCCATACCGAGGACGATGAGCCCGCCGGTGTTGCCGCGAAGGATGCGCTCCAGGCCGTCGCGCAGTCCCTTGCCGGGCGCGACAGCGCTCAGCGAGGCGCGCATCAGCGCTTCGGTGCCCGAGCCTCCGCCGGACTTTCCGGATGCTGCTGCCCGGTCGATGGCTGCCACTGCACTCCTCCGGTCACACGGTTGCGGTGCCCTTGGGGCACTGAACTTCGCCTCGCGTACTCGTACGGGTGGGCGAGACCAGGGCAAAGTCTACCGGCGCTGTTCCTCGCCTTGTGGGGCCTGTGCGCGAGAGCGCCGCGGAAGGACTCTGAGGGCGTCTCCCATGTCGGCGACTTCGGTGACCTTCATACCGGCCGGGACCTTCCCCGGGTCGGCCGGGACCAGGGCGTGCGTGAAGCCCAGGCGGTGGGCCTCGGCGAGTCTGCGCTGCACGCCGGTGACCCTCCTGACCTCCCCCGCGAGCCCCACTTCGCCGATCGCGACGAGGTTCTTCGGGAGCGGGGTGTCGCTGGCCGCGCTGGCGAGCGCGAGCGCGATGGCGAGGTCGGCGGCGGGCTCGGTGAGCTTCACGCCGCCCACCGTCGCGCTGTAGATGTCGCGCTTGCCGAGGGCCGTGATGCGGCCGCGCTGCTCCAGTACGGCGAGCATCATCGACACGCGCGAGGTCTCCAGGCCCGAGGTGGTGCGCCGGGGGGAGGGGATCTGCGAGTCGACGGTGAGGGCCTGTACTTCGGCCACGAGCGGGCGGCGCCCTTCGAGCGTGACGGTCAGGCACGTCCCCGGGACGGCCTCGGCGCGCCGCGTGAGGAAGAGACCCGAGGGGTCGGCGAGGCCGGTGATGCCCTCGTCGTGCAGCTCGAAGCAGCCGACCTCGTCGGTCGCGCCGTACCGGTTCTTGACCCCTCGTACGAGCCGCAGACGCGCGTGCCGGTCGCCCTCGAAGGACAGCACGACGTCGACGAGGTGCTCCAGCAGGCGCGGACCGGCGATGGCCCCGTCCTTTGTGACATGGCCGACCAGGAGCGTGGACATCGCGCGCTCCTTCGACGCCCGGATGAGCGCGCCCGCGACTTCCCGGACCTGGGCCATGCCGCCCGGCGCGCCGTCGATCTCGGGCGAGGCGACCGTCTGGACGGAGTCGAGGACGAGGAGGGACGGCTTCACGGCGTCGAGGTGGCCGAGCACGGCGGACAGGTCGGTCTCGGCGGTGAGATAGAGATGATCGTTGAGCGCGCCGATCCGGTCGGCGCGCAGGCGAACCTGGCTGGCGGACTCCTCGGCCGTGACGTACAGCGTGCGGTGGTCGTCGCTCGCCGCCTTCGCCGCCACGTCCAGGAGCAGCGTCGACTTGCCGACGCCGGGCTCGCCCGCGAGCAGTACGACCGCGCCGGGGACCAGACCGCCGCCGAGGACGCGGTCCAGCTCGTCGACGCCGGTGGAGCGGGCGGTGGCGGTGCGGCCGTCCACCTGGCCGATGGGGAGCGCGGCGGTGCTCACCCGGCCGGCGGCCGTCGTCCGTACGGCGGGCGTGCCGGATTCCTCGATCGTCCCCCAGGCCTGGCATTCGGGGCAGCGGCCGAGCCATTTGGCGGTCGTCCACCCGCATTCGGCGCAGCGGTAGGACGGCCGGTCCTTGGCGGATGAACGAGATGTACGGGCAGCCATGGTGGTGACCGTACAGGTCGGCTCTGACACTCGTTCGCCGTAGGATCGCCACGGCCGGAATCCCGGATTCCTGTCCCCTTTTGAGGGATGTGTTCACCCGTACGGGTTAAAACTGCTCAAGGGGTACGAAGGGGCCTGTCTCCTTTGCCTACGGTCGCCGGGTGACAAGCAGCAGGCTGGAGCCCCCTACGCACACCACCGGCGCACACCGGGCGCAGAGCCGTGCGCCCCGGCCCGCGCTCGCGCAGGCCCCGCCGACCCGGTACGAGCCGTATCTCGACGGGCTGTTCACGTACTGCCTGTCGGTGCTCTGCGACCACGACGCGGCGACGGCGGTGCTCGGTGCTGTGCTGGCCATCTCCGAGCGCCAGCACGGCCGTTGCCCGTCGCGCGAGCCGGAGCGCAAGGCCTGGCTGTACGCGCTGGCCCGGTGGGCCTGCCGTCGCCGGGTCGCGGAGCAGAAGCGGCGCAGGCAGGGGGCGCATGGCGGGCACCGGGCGCCTGTTCCCGAGCCGGTGGGCGCCGCCGCCGCACCGGACGAGACCGCCGTACGCCGGCAGCGCGAGCTGGCACTCCTGGCGTGGCCCGAGGCGGCCGGCACCACCCCGGAGCAGCGCGAGGCGCTGGAGCTCGCGGTACGCCACGGGCTCGGCCCGCGCGAGGTCGCCGTCGTCCTCCGCATGGACTACCCCGCCGCCCGCGAGCTGCTGGCCGGGGCGGCCTGCGAGGTGGAGCGGACCCGGGCCGCGCTCGCCGTCGTGGAGGCCGGCAGCTGCCCGATCGTCGCCCGGCTGACCGGCGACAACCAGGTGCTGCTCGGCGCGGCCCTGCGCCACGAACTCGTACGGCACGTCGACGACTGCCCGCGCTGTCGGCGCTCCGCAGAGCGGGCCGGGGCCGGCGGGCCCTGGCCGGGCACGGTCACGGCCTCGCCCGCCGCGCTGCCGGTGGTCGGGGCGCCGCGGGCGGCGGCGTACGTGGCGATGGCGAACGCCCCGCGGGCGCGGCTCGCCGCCCCGCGTTTCGGCCGAGACGGCTTCCCGCTCGACCCCAAGGACCACGTGGCGCGGCGCGACCGGCTGCGGACCAGGGCGGTCACGACGACGGTCGTGGCGACCGTCGTCGCCGCCCCCGTGTTCGCCCTGTGGGCGGCGTACCGGGGCGCACCGCTCACCGGCGAGAGCCACGGAGGCGCGTCGGTGACCGCGAGCGAGGCGGACAGCCCCGACGGGCTCGACGGCGACCTGTACGCCGGTCCGGGCGGTGTGGGCGGACCCGCGTACGAGAACACGGGCAACGCCCGGACGACCCCCGACCCCGACTTCACGGCGGGCGGCCGGTCGTCGGACGTGTCGGTCGAGGTCGTCAGCGGCGGTACGTCGATGCCGGGCCGGCCGGGGGAGGCCGGGGAGGGCCGACTGGCGGTGGAGGCGAGGCCGGCGGGCAGCACGACGGTCGTCACTCTGACCGCGACGGGCGACTCGCCGGTGTCCTGGTCGGCGTGGACCAACGCGCCCTGGCTCTACCTGAGCCAGACCTCGGGCATGCTCGAGCCGGGCCGGTCGCTCACCCTGTACGTGTCCGTCGACCATGAGCGCGAGCCGGCGGGCCCGTGGCGCGCGCGGATCGGCATCGACCCGGCCGGTGCGGTGATCGCGGTGCGGGGCCACGGCCGCACCACACCGCCGCCGAACCCGGACCCGCGCCCGTCGACGCCGCCGGCGTCCCCGGCCCCGACGCCACCCCCCACCTCCCCGGACCCGACCCCGACGGAGTCCACTCCACCCCCGTCCCCGGACCCGACCCCCACGGAATCAACACCCCCACCGACGCCACCCCCGGACCCGACCCCCACAGAAGCGACCTCGCCGGCACCGTAGGCAGGGACACCCTCCGGGAGTGCTGGAGGGGCGGGTTCGGGGCAGAGCCCAGCGGCGCGCCCTCGGTGGCTTCAACTGGTCCGGCGTTCAAGGGCCGGGGTCCGGGGCGGAGCCCCAGAAGCCCACTCCGGCGGCTTCAGCCCGTCCGGCGTTTGAGGACCGGGGCCTGGGGCGGAGCCCCGGTTCGGGAAGGGGCGGGTAGGGGAAGCGCCGCAGGCGACCCGCCCCCGCCCGGCAACCCGTACCGTCCGCCGCGACCCTCACCCGCTGCCGCGACCCGCCCCCGCCCAGCGGCCAGCAACCCCCACCCGTCAGGCGGACGGCGCCGGACCCGAATCCGTACCCGGGTCCGCCGGATGCGGCGCCATCGGAAGCAGCGACGACAGCCGCTCCTCGCACAGCTCGACCAGCCGGTCGTACGCCGGCTTCCCCATCAGCTCCGTCAGCTCAGGCCGGTACGAGACGTACACCGGATCCCCCGCCCCGTGCGCGGACGTCGCCGACGTGCACCACCAGTGCAGGTCGTGACCCCCGGGACCCCACCCGCGCCGGTCGTACTCGCCGATCGAGATCTGCAGGACGCGCGTGTCGTCGGGCCGCTCGATCCAGTCGTACGTACGCCGCACCGGCAGCTGCCAGCACACGTCCGGCTTCGTCTCCAGCGGCTCCTTGCCCTCCTTCAGCGCCAGGATGTGCAGCGAGCACCCCATGCCGCCCGCGAACCCCGGCCGGTTCTGGAAGATGCAGGAGCCCTCCCAGCGACGCGTCTGGCGTTCGCCGTCCTCGTCCGTCTGGGTCCAGCCCGACTCCGTACCGACGTCGTGGAACTGCCACACGTCCGGGGTGAGGCGCGCCACATGTCCCGCGACGCGCTCTTCGTCGTCCTTGTCGGAGAAGTGCGCCCCCAGCGTGCAGCAGCCGTCGTCGGCGCGCCCCGCCTGGATGCCCTGGCACCCACTGCCGAAGATGCAGCTCCAGCGTGATGTCAGCCACGTCAGGTCGCAGCGGAAGACCTGCTCGTCGTCGGCGGGGTCCGGGAACTCCACCCAGGCGCGCGCGAAGTCCAGCCCGCCCTTCTCGTCCTGGGCGGGCGGGACCGGCGGGACCGGAGGCACCGGCAGGACCGGCAGGGCCGTCTTCTGCTGCTTCGACTGCTTCGACTGCTCCGGCTTTGCGGCTTTGCCCGGCTTCGCCTTTTTCGTCTTCGACACGGGGCCAAGGGTAAGCGCGCCGCCGCAGTAGCGTTCCGCCTATGAGACTCGGAGTCCTCGACGTGGGTTCGAACACGGTTCATCTGCTGGTGGTCGACGCGCACCACGGCGCCCGCCCCCTGCCCGCCCACTCGCACAAGGCCGAGCTCCGCCTGGCCGAGCTCCTCGACGAGGACGGGGCGATAGGAGCCGGTGGCGTCGACCGCCTCGTGGCGACGATCGCCGACGCGGTGCAGGCCGCCGAGGACAAGGGATGCGAGGACGTCCTGCCGTTCGCGACCTCCGCCGTGCGCGAGGCCACCAACGCCGACGAGGTGCTGGCCCGGGTCAAGACCGAGACCGGAATCTGTCTTCAGGTGCTGAGCGGCGAGGAGGAGGCGCGGCTGACCTTCCTCGCCGCCCGCCGCTGGTTCGGCTGGTCGGCGGGCAAGCTGCTCGTCCTCGACATCGGCGGCGGGTCCCTGGAGATCGCGTACGGAATGGACGAGGAGCCCGACGCTGCGGTGTCGCTCCCCCTCGGCGCCGGCCGGCTCACCGCGGGCTGGCTGCCGGGCGACCCGCCCGACCCGCAGGACGTGAAGGCGCTGCGCCGGCACGTACGGGCCCAGATCGCCCGTACGGTCGGCGAATTCGCCCGCTTCGGCAGCCCCGACCACGTCGTCGCGACGTCCAAGACGTTCCGGCAGCTGGCGAGGATCGCGGGCGCGGCCCGTTCCGTCGAAGGGCTCTACGTACAGCGTGAGCTCAGTCGCAGGTCGCTGGAGGAGTGGGTGCCCAAGCTCACCGCGATGCCGACGGCCCAGCGCGCCGGCCTCCCCGGAGTCTCGGACAGCCGCGCCGCGCAACTGCTGGCAGGAGCCCTGGTGGCGGAGGGTGCGATGGACCTTTTCGGCGTCGACACGCTGGAGGTCTGCCCCTGGGCGCTGCGCGAAGGCGTCATCCTGCGCCGTCTGGATCATCTGCCGACCGCCTGACACCCACCCGGGCACGGCCCGTACGCTGTCCCTCGTGGCAGAACCAGTGGTGCGCATCCCTGATGCGAAGGTCGCGCTGTCCACGGCGTCGGTGTACCCGGAGTCGACGGCGACGGCCTTCGAGATCGCCGCACGCCTCGGCTACGACGGCGTCGAAGTCATGGTGTGGACGGACCCCGTCAGCCAGGACATCGAGGCCCTGCGCAGACTCTCCGACTACCACGGTGTTCCCGTTCTGGCCGTGCACGCACCCTGTCTGCTGATCACCCAGCGCGTGTGGACCACCGACCCGTGGACGAAGCTGCGGCGCGCGCAGGCGGCCGCCGAGAAGCTCGGTGCGTCGGCCGTCGTCGTACACCCGCCCTTTCGCTGGCAGCGGCAGTACGCCCGCGATTTCGTCAACGGGATCTGGCGGATGGCGGACGAGACGGACGTCCGCTTCGCTGTCGAGAACATGTATCCGTGGCGCTACAAGGACCGCGAGATGCTGGCGTACGCCCCCGAGTGGGACGTGACCAAGGACGACTACCGGCACTTCACCGTCGACCTGTCGCACACCGCGACCGCCCGCACCGACACGATGGCCATGGTCGACCGGATGGGCGACCGGCTCGGACACGTGCACCTCGCGGACGGCAAGGGGTCAGCGAAGGACGAACACCTGGTGCCGGGGCGCGGCAACCAGCCCTGCGCCGAGCTCCTGGAGCGCCTCGCACTGAACGGCTACGACGGCCATGTGGTCATCGAGGTCAATACGCGCCGGGCCATGTCCTCCGCCGAACGCGAGGCCGACCTCGCGGAGGCCCTCGCCTTCACCCGGCTGCATCTGGCGTCCCGGGTGTCGCAGCAGTGAGCGACAGCGGTGCTGCGCCCGGCGACGGTACGCAGCCGGAGCCCGGCAAGGCGCCCGGCAACGCCCCGCCCCCCGAGCCCCGCCGCCGCGGCCGCCCGCGCCGATCACCCCAGGACGCCGGCCCCGGCGCCCGCGAGCGGATCCTCCAGGCCGCCCGCGACGAGTTCGCCGAGCGCGGCTACGACAAGACGTCGATGCGCGGCATCGCGAAGGCGGCGGGCGTCGACGCGGCGCTCGTCCACCACTACTTCGGTACGAAGGACGACGTCTTCGCGGCGGCCATCGAGATGTCCTTCGAGCCGGCCCTGGTGGTGCCCGCGGTCCTGGGCCAGGGCGGCACGGACGGCATCGGAGAGCGCCTGGCCCGCTATTTCATCGGCGTATGGGAGAACCCGGCGACGAGGGCCCCGCTGCTCGCGGTCGTACGGTCGGCGCTGACGAACGAGACGGCCGCGAAGGTACTGCGCACCTTCGTGCTCCGGCGGCTGCTGGAGCGGGTGGCGGCGGAGCTCGACGTACCGGACCCGACGTTCCGGGCGGAGCTCGCGGCCTCGCACATGGTGGGCATCGCGATTCTGCGGTACGTCATCAAGGCGGAGCCGCTGGCCTCGGTGGATCCCGAGCGGATCATCGAGCTGGTCGCCCCGACGCTTCAGCGGTACCTGACCGAGGCGTGACGCGCGGCGTCCGCCCTCCCGGGGGCGCGGGCCGAGGTGCGACCTGAAGCGTGACCCGAGTCCCGGGCGGGGCCCCCGGCCCCTGGCCAGGCTCCCGGCCCGGCTCCGGACCCTGACCGAAGGCTGAGCACCCCGTCCCGGATACCGGACTACCTGTCCGGATCGTGGATCCGAGGCGTACGCTCGAAGTTACTCTCGTGAGTAAGCCTCATACGTCCCATCTGCGTCCCATCTGCCTAAGGAGCGAGCGACGATGCCCGAGCTGAGGTCCCGCACAGTCACCCACGGCCGCAACATGGCGGGCGCGCGCGCCCTTATGCGGGCATCGGGCGTAGCGAGCGCGGACATCGGCAAGCCGATCATCGCGGTCGCGAACTCCTTCACGGAGTTCGTCCCGGGGCACACGCACCTCGCTCCGGTCGGCCGGATCGTCTCCGACGCGATCCTGGCGGCGGGCGCCGTCCCCCGTGAGTTCAACACGATCGCCGTCGACGACGGCATCGCGATGGGCCACGGCGGGATGCTGTACTCCCTGCCCTCCCGCGACCTGATCGCCGACTCCGTCGAGTACATGGTCGAGGCGCACTGCGCGGACGCGCTGATCTGCATCTCGAACTGCGACAAGATCACGCCGGGCATGCTGATGGCCGCGCTGCGCCTCAACATCCCGACGATCTTCGTCTCCGGCGGCCCGATGGAGGCCGGCAAGGCCACGCTGGTCGACGGCACCGTCCGCAAGCTCGACCTGGTCGACGCGATCTCCGACGCGGTCAACGACAAGATCTCGGACGAGGACATCCTCCGTATCGAGGAGAACGCCTGTCCGACCTGCGGCTCCTGTTCCGGCATGTTCACCGCCAACTCGATGAACTGCCTGGCCGAGGCCATCGGCCTGGCCCTGCCCGGCAACGGGTCGGTCCTCGCCACGCACACCGCCCGCAAGGCGCTGTACGAGAACGCCGGCCGCACGATCGTCGAGATCACCAAGCGCCACTACGAGCAGGACGACCTGACCGTCCTGCCCCGCAACATCGCCACCCGCGCCGCCTTCGAGAACGCCATGGCGCTCGACATCGCGATGGGCGGCTCCACCAACACGATCCTGCACCTGCTGGCCGCTGCCCAGGAGGCGGAGCTCGACTTCGGCCTCGACGACATGGACCAGGTCTCGCGCCGCGTCCCGTGCCTCGCCAAGGTCGCTCCGAACGTGGCACCGGGCGGCACGTACTACATGGAGGACGTCCACCGGGCCGGCGGCATCCCCGCCATCCTCGGTGAGCTCTACCGCGGCGGCCTGCTGAACGAGGACGTGCACAGCGTCCACTCCGACACTCTCGCCGAGTGGCTGAAGACGTGGGACGTGCGCGGCGGATCGCCGTCCGACGAGGCCGTCGAGCTGTGGCACGCGGCGCCCGGCTGCGTCCGCTCCGCGACCGCCTTCTCGCAGTCCGAGCGGTGGGAGACCCTGGACACGGACGCCGAGGGCGGCTGCATCCGCTCGGTCGAGCACGCCTACTCCAAGGACGGCGGCCTGGCCGTCCTCAAGGGCAACCTCGCCGTCGACGGCTGCGTCGTGAAGACCGCCGGTGTCGACGAGTCGATCTGGACCTTCGAGGGCCCGGCGGTCGTCTGCGAGTCGCAGGACGAGGCCGTCGACAAGATCCTGCGCAAGGAGATCACGGCGGGCGACGTCGTCGTCATCCGCTACGAGGGCCCGCGCGGTGGCCCCGGCATGCAGGAGATGCTGTACCCGACGTCCTTCCTGAAGGGCCGCGGCCTCGGCAAGACCTGCGCGCTCGTCACGGACGGCCGCTTCTCGGGCGGTACGTCGGGCCTGTCCATCGGCCATGCCTCTCCCGAGGCGGCGTCCGGCGGCACGATCGCGCTCGTCGAGGACGGCGACCGCGTCCGCATTGACATCCCCAACCGTACGATCGAACTCCTCGTGTCGGACGAGGAGTTGGCGGCCCGCCGCGAGGCACTCGGCGGCGTCTACGCCCCGAAGAACCGCGAGCGCAAGGTCTCCGCGGCCCTGCGCGCGTACGCCGCGATGGCCACCAGCGCCGACAAGGGCGCGGTGCGCGACGTCACCAGGCTGGGCTGAGCGGAGCAAGCCCGCTCGGGCGGCCGGGCGGGACGGGGAACACGCCCGGTCCCGCCCGGCCCCGTTTCACCACCGCGCCGGTTCCTCGGCCGCCACCGCGAACACCGACCCGTCGGGCGCGGTGGCGAACACCTGGCCCGGGGCCGTGACAGGGGCGGGGAGCGTGGGCGCGAAGGTGTACTTCCCGCTGCCCATGCGGGGCTTGGTCTGGCCCAGCAGCCTGCCGTCTGCGGCGTCGACCGCCAGCAGCCGTCCGTCCGCCGCCGACAGGTAGACGCGGTCGCCGGTCGCGACCGGCCGTGAGGCGCGGCTGACCGATGTCTCCAGCCGCCACCGCTGCGCGCGCTCCGCACTCTGCGTACGACGCGTGTCGACGGCGACCAGGGAGCCGTTGACTCCGAAGAGGTACGCCGTGTTCCCGCGCACCGTGGCCTGCGCCTGGTCGAGCGGCGCGACGAGAGGAACGCGGCGGGCGGTGCGGGTCGTGACGTCGAGGCGGACGACCGCCCGGGTCACGCCGTCGATGTCGCCGGCCAGCAGGAACAGAGCGCCGTCCGAGGTGCCGACCGGGCTGAGCATTCCGTCCAGCCGCTGCTCCCACAGCGCTTCGCCGCTGTCGGGATCGACCGCGGCGACCGTCGTCGACGTACCGTCCGCCGACGGTGTGGCGGCGTACACCGGCCCCTTCCGGCCGGGCGAGGTCACCCACAGGGAGCCGGTGCCGCCGTGCCGCCGGGTCCAGCGCGTCTTGCCCGTGGTGTTGTCGACGGCTCTGACGGTTCCGTCCGCGCTCACCAGAAGGACCGACTTCGCCGTGTGGAGGACGACCGGACCGCCGGAGGCGTCGACGCTCCAACGGCGGGCACCGGTCAGGGGATCGAGGGCCTCCAGCCGGTCCCCGCCGGGCGGCACGACATGCAGGAGCCCGCCGGCGAGGACGGGCGTGCTGTCGTCCAGGGCGGACCGGGAGTCGGTGGTCTCCTCCTTCGACCAGGCGGCCTTGCCGTCCGCCGGACGCAGACGGGAAACCCTGACGCCGTCGGCGCTGCAGTAAAGGGCGCCGCCACCGTACGAACAGGCAGGCGTGTCGCTCCCCGGGGCGGCCCGCAGGGACACGTTCCAGGGCCGGGTGGTCCCTCCGGCCCCTGGCCCGGTCCCCACCCCCGTGCCGGTCCGCTGCACGGCAGGTGCGGCAGCGGGGCGCCCGTCGTCCACCAGCGCGCGTACGCCGAGAGCGCCGCCGACGACCAACGAGCCGAGGGCCACCGCCAGAACGGCCCGCCCGGGGCGGCTCCTGAAACGGGAAGCGGGGGCGGCAGCGAGCCCCGGGCCGGGCGGTCCGGGCGTCCCGGCCGGAGCGACCGCCGCGGCCGGCCCCGCTTCCGCCGCCTGCGCCGCAGGCTCTTCCCGTGCCGCAGGCTTCTCCCGCGCCGGGCCGTCCTCCGTCCGGTCCGCGATCCGCTGCGCCGGTATGAACGCCTGGGTGTCGTCGGCGGTCCGGTACGCCGCCGACCGCAGCGCCGCCATCAGCGCGTCCGGTGTCGGCCGCTCGGCGGGTTCCTTCGCGAGGCAGCGCGCGAACAACGGGACCAGCGCTTCCGGTACGCCCGTCAGGTCCGGATCGTCGTGCACCACCTGGTACGCGACGATGTACGGACTGTCCGAGTCGAAGGGGCCGCGCCCCGTCGCCGCGTGGACCAGCACGGACCCCATCGCGAAGACGTCCGCGGCCGGGCCCACTTCGCGCGGCCGCTGGAACTGCTCGGGCGCCATGAACGGCGGCGTACCGATCAGCTTGCCGGTCTCCGTACGCAGATCACTGTCCGACGGCCGGGAGATGCCGAAGTCGATGACCTTGGGACCGTCGCCCGCCAGCATCACGTTGCTCGGCTTGAGATCGCGGTGCACCACGCCGGCGCGGTGGATGTCGCGCAGGGACTCGGCCAGTCCCGCGCCGAGCCTCAGCAACTCACCGGTTTCCAGAGGCCCGTTCCGCTTGACGCGTTCGGCGAGGGTCGGACCCTCGATGAACAGGGTGGCCATCCAAGGGCGTTCGGCATCGGTGTCGGCGTCCACGACCGGTGCGGTGAAGGCTCCGCTCACCCGACGGGCGGCCGAGACCTCCTGCCGGAAGCGGGCCCTGAACTCGGGATCCGCGGCAAAGTCGGCATGCACCACCTTGACGGCGAGGCGCAACCCGGAGCCCGAGGTGGCCAGATGGACCACGCCCATGCCTCCGGAGCCGAGCACGGCTTCGAGCCGGTACTGCCCGGCATAGTCCGGATGCTCCGCTTCCGGTCCCCTCCCGGTGCTGCGCAGCGGCGGCATCGTCCACCCCCGTGTGAATCGTCCGCAAGCGAGACGCACGGAGCCTAGTCGATGATGCGTGCGATGTCGGTGTGGCTTGCTAGCCTGCGCGGCGTACGGAGAAAGAACATCAACGGGGGAGGGGCCGCATGGCCGGGGGAGAAGTCGAAAGCATCACTGAAAGCGCTGCTGGGGAGGCCGTCGCGACCGAGGTCGCCACTGCAGAGGTCGCCGCTACCGCCGTCGCCGCCACGGCGGGGACGCTGGCGGTGCGGTATCCCGTCGCTCCGGGCTACCGGGTGAACGTACGCAGCGGACCGGGCACCAACTACCGCATCGTCAAGGTTCTGCCGTACGACGCACGCGTGCCGATCAACTGCCAGTGCCCCGGGACGACCGTGTCCGGGCCGTACGGCACGACGAACCTCTGGTCCAACATCGCGAACGGCCAGTTCGTCTCGGACGCGTACATCAAGACGGGCAGCGACGGCTACGTCACCGTGCGCTGCGGCTGACCGCCCCGTCCTCGCCCGGGGATAATCGACCTCGTGAGCGAGAACACCGACCGCACCCCGCCGCCCGCCGACGTCACTGTCCCGGCCGGCGGTGGAGGCGGCCCACAGCCCGAGCCCATCCCGTTCTTCGGTACGACCTGGGTGGAGCACGACAACGGCTACGGGCTGCGCCGGGCCGGGGCCGCCGTCGGCGCGCTGGCCGCGGCGGCGGCCGGCTGCTTCGTGCTGCGCTTCGCCTACCAGGGCCTGGCGATCGCCGACGTCGGCGGCTTCGTCAACATCCTGGTCGTCGCCATGTTCGCGATCTGCAGCGCGATCGCCTTCCGCCGCACGTGGGAGGGGTACGCACGCCGCCCCGACCCCACGACCGAGGCCCAGCTGCGCAGCCTGAAGGCCATCGGCTTCATCGGCTCGCTCCTCGCGTACTTCTTCCGCTCGCTCACCGAGGCCCCCGGCGAGAAGCTGCGCCGCGGCGAGTACGAGACAGCCGTCACCCAGTACGAGCGCCGCCGCGGCACCCGCACGGGCAACCCCGCGGCCCGCAAGAAGAAGCCCAAGCGCCGCTGACACCGGCGCCGGGCAACGGCGCCCCGCCCACGGGAAGGCCCGCCCACGGGAAGGCCCGTACAGGGGAACGCCTGTACAGGGGAAGGCCCGTACAGGGGAACGCCCCGCCGCCCCCGCCCCCACTCAGGCCACCAGCGCCGAAGCCACGCCGTCCTCCTCGTCGTCCGCCGCCTTCGAGCCGACGGCCTGCACCTCCGAGCCGAGGGCCTGCGCATCGCCACGAGAGACACCCACCGCCGCCCCACGGCGCACCGCCCACCCCTCCAGCGCCGCGCCGCACGCGTGGTCGACGTGCCGCAGTCCGCCCAGGTCAAGCTGCACGGGCCGGTCGTGCGGCAGCGCCTCCAGCGCGTCCAGCAGCTTCGGCAGCCGCAGGAAGGTGGCGTTGCCGCGCACCCGCACCCGCAGCCCGTCCGCCGCGCCCAGATCCTCCGTCTCCACCTGCACCTGGCTGGTGTCCCACGCGGTCTTCGCCACGGCGAGCAACAGCCCCACCAGTACTCCTTCGAAGAGGTTCGTCGCCACGATCGCCCCGGTCGTCACGACCAGCACGACCGCCTCCCCGCGATGCTCCCGCCACAGCAGCACCAACTCCCGTACGGGAATGAGCTTCCAGCCCACGTGCACCAGCACCCCGGCCAGCGCCGCCACCGGGATCACCCCGAGCGCCACGGGCACGGCGGCAGCGAAGACCAGCAGCCACACCCCGTGCAGCACTCGCGAAGCCTTCGTGCGTGCCCCCGCCCGCACATTGGCGGCGCTGCGCACGATCACAGCCGTCATCGGCAGCGCCCCGAGCGCCCCGCACACCGCGTTGCCCGCCCCCTGCGCGATCAGCTCCTTGTCGTAGTCCGTCCGCGGCCCGTCGTGCAGCCGGTCGACGGCGGTCGCGCTGAACAGCGACTCGGCGGAGGCGATCAACGCGAACGCCAGCACCGTCCCGACCACCCCGATGTCCGCCAGCCGCGCGAAGGAATCAGCGGTCGGCGGCTGTACGGCGTCCAGCAGCCCGCGCACCTCCAACCGCCGCACCGGCAGATCCAGCAGAGCTGTCACCGCCGCCGCCAGGGCCACCGCGACGAGCGGCGCCGGCGCCACGCGAGCCGCCGCCCGCCACCGCGGCCACCAGGCGAGTACCGCGACGTCCCCACCCCCAACGCGACTGCCGTGAGCTCGGCCCTCTCCGCCGCACCGAGCCCACCGACCAGACCCGGCAGCCCGAGCAGCTTCTCCACCCCGCCCGAGGGCGCCCGGGCGTCGGCCATCGCGTAGACCTGCCCGGTCACCAGCACCAGCCCGATCCCGGCGAGCATCCCCTGTACGACGGCGACCGAGATGGCCCGGAACCACCGCCCGAGCCCGAGCGCCCCCATGGCTACCTGCACCAGCCCGGCGACCAGCACCAGCACCCCGAGCGCCGCGACGCCGTACCGCTGCACGGCTTCGTACACGAGCACGGTGAGTCCGGCCGCCGGCCCGCTGACGTGCAGGCTGCTGCCTGGGAGCGCTCCCGCGACGAGGCCGCCGACGATGCCGGTGATGAGACCGAGCTCGGCCGGTACGCCGGACGCGACGGCGACGCCCACGCACAGGGGGAGGGCGACGAGGAAGACGACGAGAGAAGCGGTGAAGTCGGTTCGACACAACGACATGCCACGCAAAAGGGATCCTCCGTCTGGGTGTCGAAATGCGGAGAAACTCATTGTCCGGTAAAGGAGTTGGACAACACAGGACTTTCCGCAACGCATCCGTGTCCGCAGAAGCGCGAAGGAGGCGGATGCTCCGGTTCCGATCGCGCCGCCACCCGCCTGCGCCGCCCCCGCGCCCCCGCACGCCGCCTCTGTGCCCTCCCGCCCCCTGTGCGGCCAGGGTGCCCCTGGCGCTTGACGGGCGACACTGCCGGGAGGATTATTCAACGCATGATGAATTACTCCCCCGAGCCTGCCGTCCCGGCAGACGGGACAGCCGTGACCGCCCACGACCTCACCGTCGTACGCGGCCCCCGCACCGTCCTTCGAGGCCTCGGCTTCGCCGTACCCCGAGGCAGGATCACCGGCCTCCTCGGCCCCTCCGGCTGCGGCAAGACGACCCTCATGCGCGCCATCGTCGGCACCCAGGCCAACGTCACCGGCACCCTCGAAGTCCTGGGCCACCCGGCGGGCGACGCCGCCCTGCGCCCCCGCATCGGCTACGTCACCCAGGCCCCCTCCATCTACGCCGACCTGACCGTCCGCCAGAACCTCGACTACTTCGCGGCCGTCCTCCAGCCCGGCCGCGACCACCGCGAAGCACGCCACGACGCCGTCACCCGGGCCATCGCCGACGTCGACCTCACCTCGCACGAAGCCGTCCTGGCCGGCAACCTCTCGGGCGGCCAGAGCAGCCGCGTATCGCTGGCCGTAGCCCTTCTCGGTACGCCCGAACTCCTCGTACTCGACGAGCCCACGGTCGGCCTCGACCCGGTCCTGCGCCGCGACCTCTGGAACCTCTTCCACGCCCTCGCCGACCGTGGCACCACCCTCCTCATCTCCTCCCACGTGATGGACGAGGCCGAGCGCTGTCACCGCCTCCTCCTCATGCGCGACGGCGAGATCCTGGCCGAGGACACCCCCGACGCCCTCCGCGCCCGCACCCACCGCGCCACGGTCGAAGAGGCCTTCCTCCACCTGGTCGACGAGGCCAACACCCGCCAGGAGACACTCCGATGAACGCGTCCCGCACCCTCGCCACCGCCGCCCGCGTCCTGGCCCAGTTGCGCCACGACGGACGCACGATCGCGTTGCTGCTGCTGATCCCGGTAGTGATGATCACGCTGCTGCGCTTCGTCTTCGACGCGTCGCCGCGGACCTTCGACTCCATCGGCGCGTCACTGCTCGGGATCTTCCCGCTCATCACGATGTTCCTCGTGACGTCGATCGCCACCCTGCGCGAACGCACCTCGGGCACCCTCGAACGCCTTCTCGCCATGCCCCTCGCCAAGGCCGACCTGATCGCGGGCTACGCCCTGGCCTTCGGCGCCCTCGCCGTAGTCCAGTCGGCCCTGGCCACCGGACTCTCCCTGTGGTTCCTGGACCTGGACGTCATCGGCTCCCCCTGGCTGCTGCTCCTGATCGCCCTGCTGGACGCGCTGCTGGGCACGGCACTCGGCCTCTTCGTCTCCGCTTTCGCGGCGTCGGAATTCCAAGCGGTCCAGTTCATGCCGGCGGTGATCTTCCCCCAGCTGCTCCTGTGCGGCCTGTTCACCCCGCGCGAGAACATGCAGCCGGTCCTGGAGGCGATTTCGAACGTGATGCCCATGTCGTACGCCGTGGACGGCATGAACGAGGTACTGCGCCACACGGACGTCACGGTCACCTTCATCCGCGACGCGGCGATCGTCGCAAGCTGCGCCCTGCTGGTCCTGGCCCTCGGAGCAGCCACCCTCCGCCGCCGCACAACTTGACCCACGCCCCACCCCGGCCCGTCCGCCCACCACGCGCCACTCTCAGCCCTCTCGCCCTATGAGGCACTTCCAGCCCGCCCAGGACCCAGGACCCGCCCGCGCATTCCGCCCACCGGACACGCACGCCCACCCCCCACCCCCGGTGCGAAGATGTCCCCCGGGACGACAGAGCAGCCCACGCGCACAACACGCACCCCACGCAGCCCCACCGGCGAGGTGAACCGCATGACCCAGACAGTCGCAGTCCTCGGCACAGGAAAGATCGGCGAGGCCCTGCTGAGCGGAATGATCCGCGCCGGCTGGCGCCCCGCCGACCTCCTGGTCACCGCCCGCCGCTCCGAGCGAGCCGAGGAACTCCGCACCCGCTACGGCGTCGAGCCGGTGACCAACGCCGAAGCCGCCAAGCGCGCCGACACGCTCATCCTCACGGTCAAGCCCCAGGACATGGGCAAGCTCCTCGACGAGCTCGCCCCCCATGTCCCGGCCGACCGCCTGGTGATCAGCGGCGCCGCGGGCATCCCCACCGCGTACTTCGAAGAGCGCTTCGCTCCGAACACCCCCGTCGTCCGCGTCATGACGAACACGCCCGCCCTCGTGGACGAGGCGATGTCCGTCATCTCCGCCGGCACGCACGCCACCGCCGAACACCTCCTCCACACCGAGGAGATCTTCGGCGGCGTGGGCAAGACACTCCGCGTCCCGGAGTCCCAGCAGGACGCGGCCACCGCTCTCTCCGGCTCCGGCCCGGCGTACTTCTACTACCTCGTCGAGGCGATGACCGACGCGGGCATCCTCCTCGGCCTGCCCCGCGCCCAGGCCCACGACCTGATCGTCCAGGCGGCCATCGGCGCCGCCGTCATGCTCCGCGACAGCGGCGAACACCCGGTGAAGCTCCGCGAGGCCGTCACATCCCCCGCCGGCACCACCATCAACGCCATCCGCGAGCTCGAGAACCACGGCGTACGAGCCGCCCTCATCGCAGCCCTGGAAGCAGCCCGCGACCGCAGCCGCGAACTCGCCTCGGGCAACGGCTAACCGACACCCGGAGCCGAAGCCGCCGAGGTGCCCGCCGCCGCCCGCACCAGCTCCTCCGTCTCCACCACCCGAGCGAACCCACCGCCGTGCAGCGACACGGCGGTGGCCCGTGCCAGCTCCTCCGCACCGAGCGTCCACCCCCACGGCCCCACGCCGTCGAAGGTGTACGTCGCATCCAGAGCGAAGAACACGTCGTACCCCAGATTCCCGCCCATCCGTGCCGTCGTCTCGGCGCACATATTGGTCTGGATCCCGGCCACGACGATCTGCCGCACGTCCATCCCCTTCAGCCACGCATGGAGATCCGGCTCCCCGTAGAACGCCGAGTTCACGCTCTTCGTGACGAGCAGCTCCGCCCCGGCCCGCTTCCCGCGACGCCGCTCCACGTACTCCTTGAACTCATTTCCCTCGTGCCCGGTCCTCAGCGGCGACCCCGGCTTCGCCGAGTCGTGCCGTACGAACACGACCGGCCGCCCCGACTCCTGCCACGCGTCGATCAGCGCGGCGATGTTGTCGTCGGCCGCCGGATTGTTCCGAGGCCCCCAATGCGTCTCCTCCTCGAACCCCTTCTGTACGTCGACAACCACCAGCGCTGCGTTCTCTGCGATCTCCATACGCACGATGCTCCCGTCACCCGCTGCTCCTTCCCATACGGAAGAAGGCCATCGCTCGATGGTTTACTGCCATGCCATGGCCCCCCGACCCACACCCTCCAGCCGCATCGCGCTCCTCACCTTCCCCGGCATCCGAGCATTCGACGTCTCCGTCATCACCGAGGTCTGGGGCGTCGACCGCACCGACCGAGGCGTCCCCGCCTTCGAACTCCGCCGGGTGGCCGTCGACCACACCCCCGTCCCCCTGCGCGGCGGCCTCACCCTCACCCCCGACCGCACCCTCGACTGGCTCGCCGACGCCGGCGAAGACACCGCCCCCGACCTGGTCCTCGTCCCGGGTCTCGACGACCACCACACTCCGGCCCCGCCCCAAGTCCTGGACGCCCTCCGTCACGCCCACACCCGAGGCACCCCCATCGCCGCACTCTGTGGCGGCGCCTTCACCCTCGCCCAGGCGGGCCTCCTCGACGACCGCCGCGCCATCACCCACTGGAACCTCACCGCCCTCCTCCGAACGCGCCACCCCAAAGTCACCGTCATCCCCGACGCCCTCTTCATCGAGGACGGCAACATCTGGACATCCGCCGGAACCGCCGCCGGCATCGACCTGTGCCTCCACCTGGTCCGTACGCGGCACGGCGCCGAGGCAGCCGCGGCCATCGCCCGATCGATGGTCACCGCCCCCTTCCGCACCGGCACCCAGGCCCAGTTCATCGAGCACCCCACGCCCAGAGCCGACCGCGACGCCGACACCCTCGCCGCCGTACGCGAATACGCCCTGCGTCACCTGGACCAACCGCTCACCATCAGCGACCTGGCGGCACGCGCCGGCATGTCCCCCCGTTCCTTCGCCCGCCACTTCGCGGCCACCACCGGCACCACCCCGCAGCGCTGGCTCATCACCCAGCGCCTCGCGGCCGCACAGAAGCTGCTGGAACGCACCGACCACCCCATCCCCGAAATCGCCCGCCGCGCGGGCTTCGGCAGCGAGGTGACCATGCGACAGCACTTCGCCACCCACCTGTCGACGAGCCCCCGCGACTACCGCGCAGCCTTCCGCCGGCCCCAACCCCAGCCCGAAGCCCGCCCCCGCCCGGAGCCCCAGCCCAAGTCCGCACCCCGGCCTCACCCCGCAGGCAGCAACCCGATGGCCCGATAGGCCGCGTCCACCGTCGGCCGCGCCATCCCCCGAGCCCTCTCAGCCCCCTCCCTCAGAACCTGATCCACATATCCGGGATCCGCCGCCAGCTCCGCATGCCGCTCCCGCACCGGCCGCAGCAGCTCGACGACAGCCTCCGCGGTGTCCTTCTTCAACGCTCCGTACGACTCATATACACCGGCCAGCTCCTCTGGGTTCCCCCCCTCACAAGCCGCGAGTACATCGAGCAGATTCGAGACCCCGGGCTTCTCCTCCCGGTCGTACTCCACGTCGCTACCGCTGTCCGTCACAGCCCGCATGATCTTCTTCCGCACCACCTCGGGCTCATCGAGCAAATAGACGATTCCCGCGGTCGCCGCGTGCGACTTCCCCATCTTGGACGTCGGCTGCTGGAGATCCATGACCCGAGCGGCCACCTCAGGATGCGTGGCCTTCGGCACCACGAAGGTGTGCCCGTACCGCTGGTTGAACCGCACCGCCAGATCCCGGGTCAGCTCCACGTGCTGCGTCTGGTCGTCGCCCACCGGCACTTCGTCCGTCCCGTACGCCAGGATGTCCGCGGCCATGAGTACGGGATAGGTGAGGAGCGACAGCCGCACACTCTCCCCGGCGTCCCGCGCCCGCACGCTCTTCTCCTTGTACTGGATCATCCGCCGCAGCTCGCCGTCCGTGGCAGTGCATTCCAGTACGAACGAGAGCCGGGCGTGTTCATCCACCTGGCTCTGTACGAACACGGTGCACAACGCCGGATCCAGCCCGGCCGCCAGCAGCAGAGTCGCCGCCTGCCTGCTGAGCCGCCGTACCCGCGCCGGATCGTGCTCGACGGTCAGCGCGTGCAGGTCCACCACGCAAAACAGCGCGTCGGCCCGGTGCTGATCGGTCGCAGCCCACCGCCGCACGGCCCCGAGATAGTTGCCCAGCGTCAGGTGTCCGGTCGGCTTGACCCCACTGAAGATCCGCGTCATCTCTCTTGCCTCCTGATCGGAGCCACCTCCACCAGCGGCCGGCCTCCCGGAGGGGGAAACGCGAACGGCCGCCGAAGCGGCGGCCGTTGAGTGCATACGTGTCTGCCGGCCGCCGTCAGGCAGCCCGCCACCCCTGGGTGTACGTACGCGAAGTCATGGGCCCCACCCTAGCGGCGCAGGCCCCGGTTGACAGAGGATTGACGCCTACGTAGTGTTCTCCGAGTTGTCCGACGTGAGCACCGGCCCCGGTCGGCCCCGGACAGCCATTCCGCAGCAATCACTGGAACGAACGACAGTTGTCGTCCCTCTTTTGTGCGCGCTTGCGAAATGAGGAATCCGCGTTCGAAGGAACGCCACCCCGATTAGCTCGGGAGCCAGGATTCCGCTAAAGTCTCACTCGTCGGAACGGCAGAACAGCCGCAAAGACAAAGCCCGCTGACTGGGAGTCAGGCCCGAAAGGATCTGATAGAGTCGGAACCGCCGGAAAGGGAAA
>NZ_JBSHNE010000014.1:0-142069 GCF_053646035.1 Streptomyces sp. NPDC055287
GTCCTGGTCATCCAGTCCTGGCTGGTCGGCGTGGGCATCGTCATCTTCGGCGGTGCCCTGGTCGGCCGACTGCTGCACGAGGAGATCCCCCGCGCCGCACACGCGCTGAAACGGCGACGATGAGATGGGGCGGCCTGCCGTCTTGTGGCGCGTCGCGTACCTTCGCATCCGCCCTCCGCGACTCCTGCCGCCGACTGTTCGGCGGAGTGCCGGTAGATCTCAGCGAAGCCATCCGCTCACACGTGAGCTGCGCAGCGAAGCCGGACGTGTCCTCCAGCTAAACCGCAGCGGCGTCCACTTCGGCGGTCAGCACAGTCGAAGATCGGGTACGCCGGGGGCGTTTGTGCCAGTGATCGGGCGAACGAGGTACGGGCAGCGGCGGTCCGTGCAGCACATGGTCGACGGCCCGCTGCTCGTTCGGCAGACCTCATGCCCCTCCCAGAGGTCAGTCCACAGCAAACAGGTCCGCCGTGCCACAGTTGTGCCAGAACGAGCGGGGAACCACGGGAAAACAAGGTTCCTGACGGCCACGACACCCGGAACCGGCCCTAGCCGGGCTCTCGCAGGTCAGCCCGCATGTTGCCCCACCTCGCTTACAAAGCAGATGTCGGCGGTTCGAACCCGTCCGCGCCCACCAGTACAAAGGCCCCCAGCCGATCATGGCTGGAGGCCTTTGACATCCAGATCTGACATCAACCGGGGCGGTCATTCACGACCGGCGGTCGCTTTAGCATCCGGTCCAGGTGGCTCACTGCCTCACGCTGCGTGTCCTGGACGACGTGGGCGTAGATGTTCATCGTGACGGCGATCTGGCTGTGACCGAGGATCTCCATCACGACACGGGGAGCGACGCCAGCAGCGGTCAGCAGCGTCGCGCAGCCGTGCCGGGCACCGTGCAGCCGGATCACTCGAATCCCGGCTGTCTGCGCCACGCGGGTGAACGAGCGGTACAGGTTGCGCGGCTCGATCGGCCGGCCGGTGCGTGTCGTGAAGACGTAACCGGTCTCCTCCCACTCGTCCCCGGCGCTCTCGCGCAGCGCCGCCTGCCGCATCCGCTGCCACCGCAGGGGAGCGACGCAAAGAGCGGGCTGAGGCAAGGTCTGCCGACGGCGGCGCCCCTTGGGATCGTCCTCGTATGCCTCACCCCGGACACGCTGTCGCTGGGTACGGACGCGGATCTCACGCTTTTCGAGGTCGAGATTCTCCCAACGGAGGCCGACCACCTCACCGCGGCGGAAGCCGAGCGCGATGGCGATTGCGAAGGCCGCGTAGAGCGGGTCCTTTCGGGCGGCCGTCAGGAAGGCCAACGTTTCGTCCAAGCGACCACGGCGATATGTTGCGCGATTCGACCGAGGGCGGCTCGACCAGCGTCGCCACGTTCCGCATGACCAGCTCTTCCCTGCACGCGGCGGTCAACGCGGTCCTCAGGACGCTACGGCCCCACCCGGCGAGCCAGAGCATGGGCCCGGGTTGCGGGATGCAGTGAGCGGGCGAAGAGTTGTTTTGTAGTGCCAGTGCACCGTTGAGCTATGGAGCTCCGGTGACCTTGGGCCGCCTCGAGGGGCCAAGTCCACAAAGGCAGAGCAGCACACTGCAAGCGCACCTGGATTCCTCATGGCCAAAAACGCCCGGCGACGAATCTCCCGCATTGTTGGCGCGTCCTGCTTGGCTGCCGCGCTCGCGGTGCCGGTAGGCATGGGCACTGCTGTGGCAGCGCCTGATGTCATCGCTCAAGTTGCGACGGCGGGGTCACCAGATCCTCCGCCGCCGCCGCCTCCGCCGCCGCCGGATCAGCAAGAGGAGCAGCCGGAACAGCAGGAGGAGCAGCCGGACCAGCAGGAGGAGCAGCCGGAACAGCCGGAGGAACAGCAAGAGCAGCAGCCGGACCAGCCGGAACAGGAGCAGCCGGACCAGCCGGAACAGGAGCAGCAGGACCAGCCGGAGCAGGACCAGCAGGAGCAGCAGCAGGAGCAGGAGCAGCAGCAAAAGCAGCAGCAGGAGCAGCAGGAGCAGCAGGATGGACAGAAGCAGTTCGTGACGCCGCAGCGGCAGCAGGAGATGGAGGAACAGGTAGAGAAGGCGCCGGAGCAGGTGAAGGCCGAGCTGGACAGGGTTGTGGCCGAGACGCTGAAGATAATCAACAACCCGGCAACGTCGGCCAAGGACAAGGCCGTGTACACAGAAGTCCTGAACCAGCTCAGCGTAACGCTGAACAAAATCGATGACGTGAACACCTCGGCGGAGGACAAGGCCATGTTCACGAAGGCCGTGGCGGGGATGGCCGAAGCGCTGAAACTGGCCCAGGACACGAAGAGGTCAGCGGCTGACCGGCTCGCGTACAGGGATATCGCGCAGAGCATCGGATTTTTCTCTTCGGTTGCGGGGGATCCCAGTGTGTCGGCGGAGAGACGAGCTTTTTACAGGGTGAACACGGAATTGCTCAGCGACGCGCTGGTCGCACTCGCGAAGCCGAAGGCGACCCCGATGCCTCCGCAGGAGCAAAAGAAGATCGAGACGGGCGTGAAGAAGACCGTCGAAGCGATGAAGGCAATCGAGAATCCGAAGACGAAGCCGAAGGATCCGAAGGATCAAAAGGCGATCCAGCAGGTCGTGGAGAAGAACACCAAGGCGCTGCTGACAGTCCAGAACCCGGACGCGCCGGAGGGTGAGCGGAAGGAAGCTCAGACAACGGTGGACCGTCTGGACGGCGCTTCCCAGAATTCCCAGTACCAGGAATTCCTGCAAGAAGTAAAGCGCCTCGGGGCGCCCGCGTCCTGTGTCGAGAAGATCGAGAGCCGAACGGATGAGGCTGGTTGGCCGGAGGGATCTCTCTGGGGTCTTTCTGACCCGTCGTGTGCCGATACGGTATCTACGGGTGCCAGCGAAGGCGGCAAGTGGGGTCCGCTGTTTGAATGCGTGGGGCGCAATCCATTCTCTGAATGTGTGGGTACCGTTCCCAAGGAGTAAGGCCCCGAGGTCAGGTCCAGGCTTCCGGTAGGCCACGAGAAGGCCCCCCCGCGGCGAATCCGCATGGGCCTTCTTCTGGTCGCGTTCCTGCTCTTCCGTCCACGCTGTTACGGCCAAAGGCCCCGAGGATGGCCGAGCGGCTGGTCGACGAGCCCTTCGCCGCTCTGGACGAGCAGACCGTCGTCGTTCCGGGCACTGAGGCAGCCGCGCTGATCGTCCCGAGCCTGGCAAGTTCACTAATTAGCAGCGGTTCAGATCAAGAGTGGCGTCAAGTACCGCCGGGCGGTTGGCTACGCGATCCCATGCCGAGAGCACGTCGAAGACTGGACCAGGAGCCGAATCCCTGTCATCGGCGTCGCCTATGACCCTGAAATGCGGAATTACTATTGGGTCGCCTTGGTCGAGTATCTCCGCCATGAGGTATTGGGGGGAAGAAGCCCAAAAGCGTACCCGTAAGCGAGGAATCTGCGCTCGATGACGTAGGCATTGATGAAATGGTGACATCGGTCCGCGAGTGCATCTCTGAAACCCTCGGGAACAACGAGCAGCAATGCAGGGGGCTGCGCGGCGCAATCCAAAGAACGGTTGATGACCGCCGCCAGAAAAAGGCCGACCATTTCGCTTCGGCACCCCTTGGTGGACAGCGCGGGGCTCGATTGGTGGCTGGCCTTGTTCTCTGTGCTGGAGTCAGAGTCGCCGCAGCCAGCCAGCAGGGTGGCGGATGCGGCGAGGAGCAGGGCGGCGGTGGTGGTGCGCATGGTCCCCCCAAGGACGTGCGTCTCGTGGTCGCGTCATCCCGGCTGTGCGGATTCCGGGGACCAGAGTGACGGAATGGTGACCCTCACGAGCGACAGGTCGAAGTGCGCGGACCGCGCGGAGGACCCGCTGGAACTGGGCCTGGCCTACCTGAGGCATAGAACTAATGGTCGAACTTAAGAAGCAGATGTCGGCGGTTCGAACCCGTCCGCGCCCACCAGTGCAGAGGGCCCCAGCCGATCATGACTGGGGCCCTCTGCCGTGCGCTGCCGGCACATGGCGCGCGTGTGTCCGCCGGTCGTGATGCACTGGACTGACAGGAGGTGCGTCGTGTCAGGTCGCGTCGGCAAGTCCCGGAACATCCTTCTCGTTTGGCTGGTCTGGCCGCTGATCACGCTGGGTATCTACCATCTGGTCTGGTACTACAAAGTGAACCGTGAGGCCCGCGACTTCGACCATCGGATCGAGGTCAGTCCGGTGTACGCCGTGCTGGCCGTCACCGTCGGCTTTCTGGTGATCGTCCCGCCCTTCGTGTCGGTGTACAACACCGGTCAACGCATTGCCCAGATGCAGCAGTCGGCCGGGATGCGGCCCACCTGCAATCCCTGGATCGGGCTGATTCTCATGATCGTCGCCGGTCTGCACTCGCTCTACTACCAGCACGAGCTGAACCAGATCTGGGCTCAGTACCAGAACCTGCCGGAGGGCGAGCAGGTGCCGCTGGCTGCCTGACGTGCAGAGGGACCCATGCCCCCCCCCGGCTGTGATCAGCCGGGGGTCTCCTTCGTGGGCGAGGGTGGGCGCGGGCGGGTGTGGAGGGTGGGGCTCGGGGGACGGCTCGGGGTGTGGTCACGGGGGGTGAGCTATGTTGAGCACCAGTGGGACGAGAGGGAGGCACACCGGTGCCATCACGGCAGCAGGCACGCGCACAGGCGTCTGCGATCACGCCTGGTAGGCAGACTCCGGATACGGAGGCCTCTCCCACCGACCGGGTTCGCGCACTGTTCGGCGGGCACCGGCTGTCCCCGGCGCAGCGGCGTATCGCCCAGTACATCGTCGACCACCTCACCGAGGCCGCGTTCCTGTCGATCACGGATCTCGCCGAGCGCGTGGGGGTGAGCCAGCCGTCGGTCACCCGCTTCGCGTCCTCCCTGGGATTCAGCGGGTTCCCCGCACTCCGCGAGGCTCTGCAGCCCATCGCGCTCAGCTCTGTCGCCGGTGCCCCGGACACGCGGGAGGAGATCCGCCGCAATGAGCTGCAGGCGGCCGTCGATGCCGAGATCGAGAACCTGGAGAGTCTGCGGCGCACCCTTGCCGACCCCAGCCGGGTGCTCGACATGGGGCGGGAGCTGGCCCGTTCGGTGCCTCTGACCGTTCTGGGCCTGCGGATCTCCGTGTCGTTGGCGGAGTACTTCGCCTACGCCGCGCGGCGCATTCACCCCGACGTGCGGCTGGTGACCCGCGGGGGCAGCGTCGCCTACGACGCGTTGCTCCAGTCGCGGGAAGCGGGCGGGACCTGGGTGGTGGCGTTCGCCATGCCCCGGCATGCCAACGAGACCCTCGCGGCGATGCAGGCCGCCCGCAGCACGGGGCTGCGCGTCGCGCTGATCACCGACCTGACGCTCGGGTCGCTCGTGGACGAGGCCGACGTCGCCCTTACCGCCGGCACCGGCTCCCGCCTCGTCTTCGACTCCTACTCGGCACCGGGGGTCCTCTCCGCAGCCGTTCTCCAGGCCATGGCCGACGCCGACCCCGTACGCACCCAGTCGCGGCTCGAGGGGTACGAGCAAGTCGCCGAGCAGCACGACTTCTTCCTCGAGGACTGACCCGACCCGGGCCCCTGACTCCGGGGCCCCGGCTCCGGGCACCGACTCCGGGCCCCGGAGCCTGACTCCCGCTCCCGGCCTCCGACCACCCCGCCGGTTACAGAGCGCCTCCTTTCAGCGCACGGAGGGTATGAATTTTTTCATACCCTTGCGTACTCGGCGGTATATATGTTTACTGCGTGTGGCCGACAGAGCCTATGCACCTCACATCAGTGGATACCCACGAGCGGCGCACTCCTCCTCACGTCGCCCGCGGGTGTTCTCTCGGGGCTCCGCTTTCCTCGGCGGAAGCCCTCCTTGGCGGTCCCGGTCTACCCCTGGGCCGGGACCGCCGCATACTTCCGCGGCATCCCGCGATCAGAGCCCGTCCACCACCCGCCGGAGCGACGACGATGTCCCAGACCCTCTCAGCGATCAGCCCCGACTGGCCGTGTCAGGTCAAGGCCCCCGGCAGTCACGACTGGGAGCGCACGGCGGCCCGCTGGCTGCGAGACCTCCTGCCGGCCCGTTACGCCGGATACTCGACGCTCACCCGCCACCCCGTCCTCCTCGCCCGCCACGCGCAGCTCCAGGTCGAGCACGAGATCCGGGCCGTGCGGGTCGCGCTGCGGACCTGCCGGGCGGAACTGCCCACCATCGGCGTCTCCGAGACGGTCATCGAGGGCACCATCAAGATGTACGCCGTCGAGCTCGAGCAGCTCAACCGCCTGGCCCGTGCCGTCCGGCTCATCACCGAAGCGCTCCTCGCGGGCACCGGCGCCGGCCGGGGATGGTCGGGCCGCTAGCGGGACCGCCGCCCGCGACGGCTGTGCCGAGGAAGCCTCCGACCCTGCCCGCCCGTGCCAAGGGCGGGCGTCCGGGGCTACCGTCGTGGTATGTGCCGCAGCATCAAGACGCTCCGCCCGCCCGTCATCCCCGAAGAGGCCACCGACGAGGAGATCCACGCCGCTGCCCTGCAGTACGTGCGTAAGGTCTCCGGGTTCCGGGTGCCCGCCGCCCACAACCGCGAGGTCTTCGACCAGGCCGTCGCGGAAGTGGCCGAGTCGACCCGGAAGCTGCTCGCCGGTATCGAAGTGCGAGGAGCGCGGGGAGCGAGAGCGGCCGTACGAGACGTGGCCGGGCAGAACGCTTAAGCCGTCGCCGTCGCCGTCGCCGTCGCCGCCGTCGCAGGCACCGGGCGGCGTACGAACAGCGCCGCCAGCGAGCCCGCCACGAACAGCGCCAGCATCGAGACCGCCGCGCCCAGCCACGACGCGCCCAGCCACTGGCCGCCGAAGTATCCGAGTCCCACGCTGTAGCCGGCCCACGCCATGCCCGCCAGGACCGACCAGGGCAGGAACTCCTTGACCTTGCGGTGCGCGGCCCCCGCCCCCAGGGAGACGACGGAGCGCCCCGCCGGGGCGAAGCGGGCGATGACGACGAGGATGCCGCCGCCGCGGCTGAGCGCGGTGCCGAGACGTTCCTGCGCAGTGGTCAGGCGGCGGGAGCGGGCGATGGCGCGGTCGAGGCGGTCGCCGCCGCGCCAGGCCAGCCGGTACGCCACGAAGTCACCCAGTACGGACGCGGTCGTCGCGCAGACCATCAGCGCGAGGATGTCGGGCACCTGGTGCGCCACCTGGCCGGCTGTCGCGACGGTCGTCGTGCCCGCCGCCGCGGCGGTGGCGGCCGTGATCACCAGTACTCCGCTGGGGAGGACCGGCAGGAAGACGTCCATGACCACCGAGACCGCGACCACCGCGTAGATCCACGGGCTGCCGGTCAGCGCCCCCACACTTTCGAACAACGTGACTCCCCGGTTCGTAACAACGCCGCGACGTCGCAGGGGAGCGGCAGGGGCGGCTGTACAGCCATACAGCGTACGCCTGCCATATCGGCGGAGATCGTCAGGGGCCCGACGATGTTGGACATGTCACGTTCAATGCGGTGTCGGGAATACGCCCGGGAATACGCCCCGGATACGGCCTGTATGCGGGCCTGGGCACACCCCCGGGGAGCCCGGAGCGTGGAGCGGACCCGCGGCTCAGCCCGGTGTCCGGTCCGCCGGCTGCGAGGTCAGGACCGCCGTCGTACGCAAGCGCACCGCCGCCCGCAGCGCCGCGCGGGCCACCGCGTCCGCGTCTGTCAGCGTCACCGAGTCCACCCCGGGCCTGGCGCCCGCCGCCGTGACCCAGTGCACGCCCTCCGTGGGCACTCCGAACGCGAACCGCCGTGGGTGTGCCCGCCCCTGACTGTCGATCAGGCGGTACGGGCGGCGGGTGACGTCGAGGCCGCCCGTCTCGTACCCGCCGACCGTGTGCGGTCGGCACTGGCCGGTCTTCAGGAGCCGCGCGAGGAGCTCGTCCGACGTGCGCCGCAGATCGGGCTCCGGCAGCCGGGCCTCCACGAGGGTCCTGGCCGTGACCTCGGACCCCGGGATGTCGGGGGACCGGGCGACGAAGGCGTCGCCGGTCGTCTCCACTGTCATGCGCGGGCCTATGACGTCCAGTACGCCCGCCTCGATCAGTGCCGTCATCTCCTCGATCCTGCGACGCGGCGGGCCTATGGAAAGAAACGCGTTCAGCGGTGTGTACCAGCGGTCGAGGTGGTCGCGGCGCGACGCGCCGGGCAGGCCGGCGTGGTCCACGATCTGCCGCAGTTCGTTGCGCAGGTCGCGCAGTACGTCGAGGGCCGCCTTGCGCGGACCCGCCACATTGCCGAGCGCCGCGTGCGCCGCGTCCCGCCGCAGGTGGCGCAGCAGCCAGGCGCGGTGGTCCGCCGGGTCGCGGAAGGCGTGTCCGGTGTACGGGCGGGCCGTCCGGTCCCAGCACCAGCGTTCGTCGTGCGGTACGCCGAACTCGCCCAGTACGTCCGCCTCCTGGGCGCTGCGGTGCGCGGTGGCGAGGAACCGCCCGCGAAAACCGGTGCCTTGTGCGGCGGCCTGCGCACCGAGCAGCGTCTCGTAATAGACCGTCTCCACCTCCTTCGCGACCAGCGGCCATATCTCGGCCAGGAAGTCCGGAGGGTCCCCGGCGTCCGCGCGGGCGCGGAAGGCCGCGATCACGCGGGGGGTGAGGAGCAGCGGCTCGTGCCTGCCGTACGGGCCCTTCGCGTTGTCGCCGCGCGCCTGGTGCGGTACTCCGCGCCGCGACCCCGCGTACAGGCGCGGTTCGCGGCCCGACGGGTGGTAGACGAGGCCGCCGCCGGGGGCGCGGGTGAACGTGCCGCCGCGTCCCGCTGTGAGGAGGGCCATGTGGTCGAAGAAGTTGAGTCCGAGGCCGCGCAACAGGACCGCTTCACCGGGCGCGAGGGCGGAGAGGTCCAGATCGGCGGGGTTCGCGGGCGGCAGGTGACGCAGGCCGCGGCGGGCGGCGTACGCGGCGAGGTGCGAGTCCGACCGGTCCGGGTGGACCGGGAGATGACCCTGGGCGAGGACGACCGCGCTCAGGCCGGTCAGCGTCTCGCCGTTGTCGAGCGCGAGTGTCTGGGTTGAGTCGGGGGCGTCCTGGAGGCTCACGGCCCGGGCCCGGTGCACCCGCACGGTGACCGACTCCGGTGCGCCGCGCACCACTTGGCGGAACACCCACTCCAGGTAGCGGCCGTAGTGGGCACGGGTCGGGTAGTCGTCGGGGCCGAGCGCCGCCTCGCCGTCACGAGGACCGTCGCCCTGGCATTCGCCGCCGTGCGAGGTCGCCCACTCGTACAGGCTCGGCCCCGGGCGTATCGGGC
Source organism: Streptomyces sp. NPDC055287 (assembly GCF_053646035.1). Lineage (NCBI taxonomy): Bacteria > Bacillati > Actinomycetota > Actinomycetes > Kitasatosporales > Streptomycetaceae > Streptomyces > Streptomyces sp. NPDC055287. The sequence goes on from NZ_JBSHNE010000014.1 coordinate 9,255, forward strand.
CCTCGCAGGCGACGCTCGCGTCGGTGAAGAGCGTGACCTGCGAGGCGACGGTGTTCATCAGCAGCTCGGCGGGCTGTTTGGTACGCCAGACCTGACCCGCCCCCGGGGGCGCCGGATCGACGACGTGCACCGTCAGCCTCGCGTCCGGTGCCAGCGCGGGCACGGAGGCGCAGAGCCTTTCGAGCACGCTGGTGCCACGGGGGCCGGCGCCCACGACAGCGAGGGCTTGGTGCACGGACAAGGCGGTGACTCCCGGGGCGAGCGTGGTGTGGGGCGCTGGAGGCGGAGGGTCCGCATCATCATGCCGGTGGAGTGCGGGAAGTCGTACCCCTGTCGGGCAGGATCCCCGCCGCTGTGGGAAGGATCACGGGAGGCCCGCCGGGGTGCCCGCGCCGGGCCCGGCGCGGCCCGGTCACCCCCGGGTCGCGTGTTCGGGATCCGGGTCCGCCAGTTCCCTCTCCAGTACGGTCGACAGCCCCGCGCCCCCGCCCTTCCTCGCCCGCGCCTGGTCCAGTCGCAGCACTGCCGACCGGCCCCGCAGCGTCAGGGTCATGAGCTGGTTGCCGAACCACGGACCCGACGTCTTGCGCCAGTCGATCCGTGGTTCACCGACCCGCCCGTGCCGTGCCAGGAAGCGGCCGAGGCGCCGTCCGGTTCTGCTCCAGCCGAAGCGGAACCCGAGCCGTATCGAAGCGGGAATGCTGTTGTGCACGGGGGAGCAGGTCAGCTGGAGCACCCGCGCCGCCGGGCCGCCCCCGCCGAGCCAGTCCGGTTCGGCGACGTACGCGTGATGCACGTCGCCCGACAGCACGCACACCGTCGCCGGCGCCGCGGGGCCCGAACCCGCCTCCGCGATCAGATCCGTGAGCTGCTCGAAGGACGCCGGGAACGCGGCCCAGTGCTCCAGGTCCGATCTCCGGCGCAGATCCTCGCCGAACCGCGCCCAGCGTCCGCCGCGGCCACCCCGCTCGCCCCGGCACAGCGCCGCGTTCCATCCCTCCGCGTCATGGATGAGCGGCGGCAGCAGCCATGGCAGCGAGGTCCCGATCAGCAGGTGGTCGTACGAGCCCGGGTCCTCCAGCGCCTGTTCGCGCAGCCACCTCGCCTCGGCGTCGTTCAGCATCGCGCGCCGGTCCTCCTCCAGGACGCGGGCCGCCCGCGTGTCGACCATGAGCAGTCGTACCCGCCCGAAGTCGCGCCGGTAGCTCCAGCGCACGCAGGCCGTGTCGGCGTCGGCCCGCGCCGCGAACGCGCGCAGGTGGTCCGTCCCGTCGGGGACCGCCCGTACGGCCGCGAACAGCTCGTCGGCCGCGAGCACGGCGGGCGGGAGATTGCCCAGGTGCTGGTAGACCCAGTACGACATCAGGCCACTGAGTATCCGCTCCCGCCACCAGGGGGTGGTGCGCATCTCCGCGAGCCACGACGCGCTGGTGTTCCAGTCGTCTATGACGTCGTGGTCGTCGAAGATCATGCAGCTGGGGATGGTGGAGAGCAGCCAGCGCACCTCGGGGTCCAGCCAGGACTCGTAATAGAGGCGGGTGTACTCCTCGTAGTCCGCGACCTCGGCGCCCGGCGGCTCGCGCAGATCGCGCCGTGCGGCCAGCCAGCTGCGCGTCGCCTGCGACGTCTCGTCGGCGTACACCTGGTCGCCGAGCAGGAGCAGCACGTCGGGGCGTACCGCCGTGGGGTCCGCCGCCAGGCTCGTGGCCAGCGTGTCCAGGGCGTCGGGCCCCACCGGGTCGTGCTCGCCGTCGGCCGGCGCGGCCCACCGGCACGAGCCGAAGGAGACACGCACCTCCTCGGTGCCCGCGGCCGGTGTACGGATGGTGCTCGGCGGGAAGCGGGTGCCTTCGAGGGGCCACACCCGCCGCCCGTCGAGCAGCACCTCGTACGCCGTCTCCGAGCCGGGCCGCAGCCCGGTCACGGTGACGAGCGCGTAGTGGTGGCCGGCGATCTGGAACGTACGGGACGAACCGCCCGCGCCGTCGTCGCACCGCACCTGCGCCGTGCACGGCCGGTCCGTCTCGACCCAGACGGTCGCCGCGTCACCGGCCTCACGGTCGACGTACCGCAGCAGTGGTCCCAGCCGAAGCCCGGCCATAAGTCGTCCTCCTCAGTCGCCCCGTACGGTACGGAACGACGGAGGGGGATGGCGAGGTTCCTGCGTTCCCGGTTCTGATCCCGGTGCTGGTCGCGGGCTGATTCCGATCCTGGTCAGCAGTTGTTGAGCACGCCCTGGAGCGCGCTCTTCTCGGCGGAGTCCACGCTCAGGTTCCAGTGGTGCTTCACGTGGACCCACATCCGGGCGTACGTACAGCGGTAGGCCGTGCGGGACGGCATCCACTCCGCCGGGTCCAGGTCGCTCTTGGCCTGGTTGACGTTGTCGGTGACGGCGATGAGCTGCGGGCGCGTCAAGTCGTTGGCGAACGACTGGCGCTGGGCGGTCGTCCAGCTGCTCGCGCCCGAGCGCCAGGCCTCGGCGAGGGCCACGACGTGGTCGATGTCGAGGTCGGACGCGGCCGTCCAGGTGGCGCCGTCGTACTCGGAGTACCAACTGCCGCTGACCGCCGCGCAGGCGGAGTCCTGCTGGACGTTCGTACCGTCGCGCTTGAGGACGACCTCGCGGGTGTTGCAGGCGCCCGACTGGGTGATCCAGTGCGGGAACTTGTCGCGGCTGTAGCCGGTGGACGAGCCCTCGGCGCGCTCGGTCAGCTGGCCGAGGTACGTGCGGGCGGTGGCGGCGCTCACGGGGGTGGGCGGGGCGGCCTGGGCGGTGGGGGCGGTGAGCAGGACGCTCGTGCCGACGAGGGCGGCGGTGGCGGTGAGGACGGCTATTCGGCGCACTGCTCGACGCGCGTAGACACCTGACATGCGAACTCCTCGATGTGTGGGGGGGCTGACCGGTACCGGGACGTGGCGATGCCCGTCGCCGGGCTCGGTCATCGTGGCGGCGCCAGGTTGCCGGGGGATGGGCGCCAGGTAACAGAGTGACGACATGAGCACGTCACATCAAGGGATTCTGACGTCCCGACACGGTTCCTTCACCGCCCTAGAGTTGGCCGGGTGCCCGACCCGCCAGCGACCCCCCTCGCCGCCGATGCCCAGGTCCTGCTGCCCGCCAACCCCACGCTCGGGGCGGTCCTCGCCGTGCTGCTCGCGGTCGCCGTGACCGTCGTCGCCTGCGCCCGCCTCTCCGACGACGGATCGCGGCGCCGGGCCCGCTCCGTCGCCGTCGCCGGTCTGCGGGCCGCCGTCCAGCTCGCCGCCGTGTCGCTGCTGATCGGCTGGGTCGTGCGGTCGGGATGGCTGCTGCTCGCCTTCCTCGCCCTGATGTACGCCGTCGCCGTGCGCACCGCCGGACGCCGGATCACCCCCAACGCCACCTGGTGGTGGGCCGCCGTGCCGATCGCCGCCGGTGTCTTTCCCGTCGTCACCGCGCTCCTGCTCACCGGCCTCGTGCCGGCCGACGGCATCGCGCTCGTCCCCGTCACCGGCATCCTCATCGGCGGCGCGCTCACCGCGACGGTGCTGGGCGGGCGCCGGGCGCTCGACGAGCTCGTGGTACGGCGCGGGGAAGTGGACGCGGGCATGGCGCTCGGCCTCCTGGACCGCGACGCCCGGCTGGAGATCGCCCGCCCCGCGGCCTCGGACGCGCTGCTGCCCGGACTCGACCAGACCAGGACGGTGGGCCTGGTCACCCTGCCCGGCGCCTTCGTCGGCATGCTGCTGGGTGGCGCCTCGCCGCTGCTCGCGGGGGTGGTGCAGCTGTTCGTACTGGTCGCGCTGCTCGCGGTGCAGGCGGTGGCGGTCGCGGCGGTGCTGGAACTGGTGGCACGGGGGCGGCTGCACCGGGAGGCGGCGGAGAAAGAGGACGCGGAGGAAGAGGATGCGGACGAGGGGGGAGGGGCGGGGGACCAAGGGCCCTGACGGGGCCCGGCCCCGGTCGCGTACCCTGTTCGGAGCAGAAGGGGAGTAGCTCTTCGCCGGACCGTCGACATACTGCTGAGCACGCCTCAGCCGGCGCCCGGAGGCGGACAGGAATCCAGCCGGAATCCAGCCCGCCAGCGAGACCTTCGGCCGCAGTGTTGTTGTCTTTGCGACGCTGCCGTGCCGAAGCGACCCCTGATTCACGCAGGTTTCTCTCGGTGCGGGCAGCCCGACCGATTGAGGAACCCCACCCCATGATCAGTTTCACCATCATGGCGATCACCTTCGGCACCGTCTTCCTCGCCGAACTTCCCGACAAGACCGCCCTGGCCGGCCTCATGCTCGGCACCCGCTACCGCGCGTCGTACGTCTTCGCGGGCGTCGCGGCCGCCTTCGCCGTGCACGTGGCCCTCGCCATCGCGGCGGGCAGCGTACTGACCCTGCTGCCGCACCGGCTGGTGCAGGCGGTCGTGGGTGTTCTCTTCCTCGCCGGCGCGCTGGTACTGCTCTTCAAGAAGGACGACGGGGAGGAAGAGGTCAGGGCCCCCGCCGACCAGTCGTTCTGGAAGGTCTCGGGCGCGGGCTTCATGCTCATCCTCGTCGCGGAGTTCGGCGACCTCACGCAGATCATGACGGCCACCCTGGCGGCCCGCTACGACAACCCGGTGTCCGTGGGCATCGGCGCGGTGCTGGCCCTGTGGGCGGTGGCGGGCATCGGGATCGTGGGCGGCCGCACGCTCATGAAGTACGTCCCCCTGAACCTGATCACCAAGGTGGCGGCGGCGCTGATGCTGGCGCTGGCGGCGTTCAGCCTCTACGAGGCGATCGCCGGCTGACCGCCGGACCGGCCCGCCCTCGTGCGGCGCTCAGGCGGCGATGTGAAGCCGCAGCGTGCCGTCGGGCAGGGCCTCGATCCGCACCTGCGTGAGGTCGTCCACGTGCACCGTCGGGCTGTGGACGGCCGCGCGCGGGCCCACGCCCACGACGCGCATGCCGGCCGCCCTGCCCGCCGTGATGCCCGCCTCGGAGTCCTCGAACACGACGCAGTCGGCCGGGGCGTGGCCCAGCTCCGCCGCGCCCTTCAGGAAGCCCTCGGGGTCCGGCTTGCTCGCACCCACTTGCTCGGCCGTGACGCGGGTGACCGGCATCGGCAGCCCGGCGGCCGTCATGCGCGCCTGGGCGAGGGCTTCGTCGGCCGACGTGACCAGGGCGTGCGGGAGGCCGGACAGCGCGGACATGAACGCGGGGGCGCCGGGGACCGGTACGACGCCGTCGACGTCGGCGGTCTCCTGGGCGAGCAGCTCGCGGTTGTCGGCGTGGTTCTGCTCGACCGGACGGTCCGGCAGGAGCACGGCCATGGTGGCGTACCCCTGGCGGCCGTGTACGACCTTGAGGGCGGCCTCCGGGTCCAGGCCGTGCGCCTCGGCCCAGTGGCGCCAGACGCGCTCCACGACGGCGTCGGAATTGACCAGGGTGCCGTCCATGTCCAGCAGGAGCGCGTTGGCGTTCAGAACGGTGGTGGCCGGCATCGACGTACTCCAGAGCGCGGAAGAAAGAGACAAGCGGCCCCGCCCGCCGGTCAGGGAAAACGGGCGGAGGCCACTTTGTTTCTCCAAGGTACAAAACAAACGGGGAGAGCGCCACCCCGCCCCCCGCCGCCCCCTCCCGAACTGCCGCACGCTCCGGCTCTCGCTCCGGCTCACGGCAGCGGCAAAGCCTCCGTGACGGCGGGTGGGGAGGGCTTCGGCCTGCGCGGTTCGCGCACGCCGGAGGGCGGCGGCCCGCCGTCGGGACCGTTCCAGGTGCCGGCGGTACGGCGGCGCAGCAGCCGGAAGATCAGCAGCAGGGGAAGGAGCGGAAGGAGCGGAAGGAGTGGCAGGGCCCGCAGCAGCCAGGAGTTCTTGTTCATCCTTCGACAGTCCGCCCGGCGCGGCGCGAAGGCCATAGTCCGTCAGGGCCCGTCGGAGCGCCCGACTTCAGGGCTCCCCTCTCAGGGCTCCCGCGTCTCCGCCTCCAGCGCGCTGCGGGTGTGGGGGCCGTAGGTGCCCGCAGGGTCACCCTGGATGTCGTGGGACGACTGGTACGCGCGCAGAGCCTGCTCCACGCGGTCGTTGAACTGACCGTTGTCGGGACCGTTGTAGAACTGGGCCTGGGCGAGCCGGTCCTGCAACTCCGCGACCTCGGGCCCCCGGTCGCCCCTGCTGAGCACCGCGCCGCCGGCGGGCGGCTCCGGCGCCTGCTTCACAGTGCCGGTGTTCTCCGCCGTGGAGGGCGCCGACGACGGGGTCGCCGTGCCCGGCTCCGACGAGCCGGCCCCGATGCCCGGGGAGGCGCCGGCCGACGCCGGGGCGGACCCGGTCGCGGCCCCGGGCGAGGAGGCCGTCGCCGACGGGCCCGGAGCGTGGGACGCGGCGGCGGACTCGGGGCCCTTCGACGCGGACGTCTCGGGGGTGCCGCTCGGTGCCGGTGGGCTGGTCGCGATGTCCGGCAGCGCGAACTCCTGCTCGTCGCTCCCCGAGAACAGGCCCCCGGCGAACGCGGCGGTGCCCACGACGGCGACGACGGCCGCACCCACCGCGAGCCACAGCGAGGGCCCCTTGCGCTGCTCACGGCGGCGTGCGGCACGCCCCTGACCGGAGCCGAATGCGTACAGGTCCTCGGCGGTGTCGGCGCTCGGGTACTCGGAGTCGAAAGCGCTGCCCGGACCCGCCCCGGGCAGCGGTACGGCAGCCATGGCCGCGGTCGCGCCGTCCTCCTGCCCGCCTTCCGGCCCCGGCCCGTTTCCGGCCGGCCCGCCGAGCACCCCCAGCGCTCGTGTGACGGCCGCGGCGCAGTCGTGCTCCGGGTACGGAGGAGTTGCGCGCCCTCCCGTCTCCGGCGGGCCGTGGAGCGTCACGTACGGGCGTATGCGCAGCGGACTGAAGTCCTCCGCCGCCCGCTCCGCACACCCGCACCCGGGTCTGCCGTCGTTGGACGCGGCACCCCGGTCCGTACCGCACTCGGGACATGCATGTCCGTTCACCGTGGGTCCCCTCCCTCGAACTGCCAGCGATTATGCAGACCGGCGGACCCGATGCCCAGCGGGGTTCCCCGCTCGGCAGGCCATATCGGCCCACAACGATCAGGATGGAAGATGCACGACTCCCAGGGGACCCGAGGAGTAGTCCATGGCCCAGCAACCGAGCGGCGCCCCCGCCGCGGCCCCGGTAGCCGGCCCCGGCACAGAACCGGGCGACAGCCGACGGACCGTTCTTGTAGCCATCGGAGCGCTGCTGCTCGGCATGCTGCTCGCCGCGCTCGACCAGACCATCGTCTCCACCGCCCTGCCGACGATCGTCAGCGAACTCGGCGGCATGGAGCACCTGTCCTGGGTCGTCACGGCGTACATGCTCGCCGCGACCGCGGCCACGCCGCTGTGGGGCAAGCTCGGTGACCAGTACGGCCGCAAGAAGCTTTTCCAGGCTGCGATCGTCATCTTCCTGATCGGCTCGGTGCTGTGCGGCGTCGCGCAGGACATGTCGCAGCTCATCGGCTTCCGCGCGGTGCAGGGACTGGGCGGTGGCGGACTGATGGTGCTGTCCATGGCCATCGTCGGCGACCTCGTGCCACCACGCGAACGCGGCAGGTACCAGGGCCTGTTCGGTGCGGTCTTCGGCGCCACCAGCGTCCTCGGACCACTCCTCGGCGGGCTCTTCACCGAGCACCTCAGCTGGCGTTGGGTGTTCTACATCAACCTTCCCATCGGCGTCGTCGCGCTCCTCGTGATCGCCGCCGTACTGCACATCCCGGTCGGCTCCGCGCGCCACACCATCGACTACCTCGGCACCGCCCTGATCGCATCGGTCGCCGTCTGTCTCGTCCTCGTCGCCTCGCTCGGCGGCACCACCTGGGCCTGGGGATCGGCGCAGATCATCGGGCTGGCCGTCCTCGGCGTCGTACTGCTCGTCTGGTTCGTTCTCGTGGAGCGCAAGGCCGCCGAGCCCGTCCTGCCGCTGAAGCTCTTCAAACTCCGTACGTTCACGCTCGTCGCCGTCATCAGCTTCATCGTCGGCTTCGCCATGTTCGGCGCGATGACCTATCTGCCGACGTTCCTCCAGGTCGTTCAGGGCGTCACGCCCACCATGTCCGGCGTGCACATGCTGCCGATGGTGCTCGGCATGCTGATCACGTCGACCGCCTCCGGCCAGATCGTCAGCCGTACGGGCCGCTGGAAGGTCTTCCCCATCGCCGGTACGGGCATCACCGCCCTGGGCCTGCTCCTGCTGCACCAGCTGACCGAGACCACCGGCACCTGGGAGATGAGTGCCTTCTTCTTCGTCTTCGGCGCCGGCCTCGGCCTCGTCATGCAGGTGCTGGTGCTCGTCGCGCAGAACGCCGTCCGGTACGAGGATCTCGGCGTCGCCACCTCCGGCGCGACCTTCTTCCGCTCCATCGGCGCGTCCTTCGGCGTCGCCGTCTTCGGCACCATCTTCACCAACCGGCTGCTCGACAAGCTCGGCGACGCCCTCGCCGGCCAGCAGCTCCCGCCGGGCATCGGCCCCGACCAGGTCGCGGCCGACCCCCGGGACATCGCCCTGCTGCCGTCCGGACTGCGTCCTCCGGTCCTGCACGCGTACTCCACGTCCATCACCGACGTCTTCCTCTACGCCTCGCCCGTCGTCCTCATCGCCTTCGTGATCGCCTGGTTCCTGAGGGAGGACAGGCTGCGCAGGTCGGTGACGGCGCCCGACGCGGGCCAGACGCTCGCGTCCAACCCTGTCGAGCGTTCCTCGTACGACGAGTGCGTCCGCGCCCTGTCGGTGCTCGCCACCCGGGAGGGGCGTCGGCACATCTACGAGAAGATTACCGCGAAGGCGGGCTACGACCTGCTGCCCGCGGCCAGTTGGCTGCTGCTGCGCGTCAAACGCGAGGGCGCCGTCGAACCCGCCATGCTCGCCGATGTCACCCCGGTGCCGCTGCGGGTCGTCACCGACGCCGCACGGCAGATCGAGGAGCGCGGGCTCGCCCGGCGCGACGGCCTGCAACTGGTGCTGACGGACAAGGGGAAGGAGGTCGCGGAGAAGCTGGTCAAGGCCCGCGAGGAGTCCCTGGCCGAGCTGCTCGGCGACTGGTGGGGGCCCGACCGGCCGACCGATCTGATCCAGCTGGTCGAGCAGTTGAGCGCCGAGGTGAGCGGCTCCGACCAGGACCGCCCGTACAGCCCGGCGCCCACACCCGATCATCACTTGTGAGCGCGGGCGACAGGGCCGGGCGCGTTACAGCGGCTTGGCGAACCAGTGCTCCGCGTACGGCCCCTGGTTGAACGCCGGCACCTCGGTGTACCCGTGCCGTGCGTACAGCGCGCGTGCCTCCACCAGGTCGTTGCGCGTGTCCAGCCGGACGCGCTTGACCCCGAGGTCGCGGGCCGCCGCCTCGGCCTCGGCCAGCAGCAGCCCGCCGCCGCCGGTGCCGCGGAAGGCGGGGCGTACGTACACCCGCGTCAGCTCGGCGGTGTCCGGGTCCACCACGCGCAGCCCGGCGCAGGCGGCGGCCGTGCCGTCGTACCGGCCGACGACGAACTCGCCCGTGGGCCGCACGAGTCGCTCCACGCCGTCGTCGGTGAGTCCCTCGTCGATCTCCCGCGCGGTCGCGGGCCGCCCCCAGTAGCGGCTGGCCACCTCGTCGTAGTAGTCGCGGCGCAGGGCCGTCGACTCCCGGGTGTCGTAGCGCTCGGGGGTCACGTTCCAGTTCATGGTCACGTCTGTACCGGAGCGCCCGGCCGTTTGACCAACGAATTACGGGCAACTCGCAGCGTGACAAGCCGTTGACAGACCGAGAACCGGGAAGGCAGCCATGTCCACAGTCTGGATCATCGCCCTGATAGCGGTGGTCGTCATTCTCCTCGTCTCCGTGTTCCTCGTCGCCGGACCCGGCAGGCGCGGTGGCGGGCGCGGGCTGAAAAGGCGGTTCGGTCCCGAGTACGACAGGGTCGTCGCCCACCACGACGGCGACACGAAAGCGGCTGAACGCGAGCTCGACGAGCGCGTGAAGCGGCACGGGTCGCTCGAACCGCGGCCGCTGACCCCCGAGATCCGTGAGCAGTACGTCGCCCGCTGGGCGGCGGTCCAGGAGCAGTTCGTCGACTCCCCGCAGCACGCCGTCGCCGAGGCCGACCGGCTGCTGGCGCGGCTGGCGGCCGACCGGGGCTTCCCGGCGGACGGCCAGTACGACGAGCAGGTCTCCGCGCTCTCCGTCCACCACGCCGACAAGGTGCACGGCTACCGCAGGGTGCACGGCGCGGCGCACACCGACAGCAGTACGGAGCAGATGCGCGAGGCCATGCTCGACGCGCGTGAGCTCTTCGAGACGCTGGTCACCGCCAAGCCGACGGACAGCGGCAGGAACCGCCCGCAGCGCGCCGACGACCGCCACAGCCGTTCGCACGCCCCGTGGTCCCTGGGCAAGGGCCATCACCCGAAGGGGAGTGGTGCGTGATGACGTACGACGCCGATCCGGACACCAGGGCCCAGCAGTCGCGACAGCGGGCGGAGCAGCCGCCGCGCGCCGTGCCCGAACGAGGCACCCCACGGCCGGCCGGTCCCGGCCCGGCCCCGACCCCCGAATCCACCTCTGTGGGGATTCCCGCGGACACCTCAGCGACCACCTCTGCGGGCACCCCGGCCGGCACCTCCGCGACCACCTCCACCCAGGCGCAGCTCATCCCGCGGGGCGAGCGCGACAAGCTGGCCCTGCGTCTCCAGCAGGCCGTCAACACCTTCGTGGACGGCCCCCGGCGCGCGGTCGAGGAGGCCGACAGCGTCTTCGAGGAGGTGACCCGCTGCCTGACCGACGCCGTCACCGAACGGCGCGGCTCCCTCCGCTCGGGCTGGGCGGCCGAGGACCACGAGGCCGAGACGGAGGAGCTGCGGGTCGCCCTGCGCACGTACCGCGAGGCGACCGAACGCCTGCTGCGGATGTGACGCGGCGGTTCCGGCGGTCAGCCGTTCTTCGGACCGGCCTGCTGGACCACCTCGAACGACCACAGCGTGGAGCCGGAGGCGGCGGGCTTGGGACGCTCGCCGCCTTCACCCGCGCCCGGACCCTGGTGCGCGGCCTTCATCGGCCCCTCCATCCAGGCCTGGAACGACGCCTCGTCGGCCCACCGGGTGTAGACGAGGTACTGGTCGGTCCCCTCGACGGGCCGCAGCAGCTCGAACCACTCGAAGCCGTCGGAGTTCTCCACGGCCCCGGCCCGCGCGGAGAAGCGCTTCTCCAGTACCTCACGCTGCTCGGCCGGCACACTCAGCACATTGATCTTCACGATACTCATGCGCCCATCCTGCCGTACGGAGCGCGCAGTTCCCGGGCTTCCTCCTCCGTGGCCACCGACGGCGGCGAGCCGGGCAGCGGCCTGCGGGCGCTCTCCGTCATGAAGAACACCGCCACGCCGCCGACGACGGCCGCGGCCATCATGTAGTAGGCGGGCATCATCATGTTGCCGGTGGCGCCGATCAGCGCGGTGACGACCAGCGGCGTCGTACCGCCGAAGAGCGAGACCGAGATGTTGAAGCCGATCGACAGCGAGCCGTAGCGCACCTTGGTCGGGAAGAGCGCCGGCAGCGCGGACGGCATCGACGAGGTGAAGCAGACCAGGAGCAGTCCCAGCGCGCCCATGCCGCACGCGATGGCGAGCAGCGAACCCTGACGGATCAGCAGCAGGGCGGGGACGGACAGGACCAGGAATCCGGCGCAGCCCGCCGCGATCACCGGGCGGCGGCCGACGCGGTCGGTGAGGCGGCCCATGAAGAGCTGCGCGCACATCATCAGCGCCATCACGCCGAGGACGACGAGCAGGCCGTGCGTGGCGTCGTACTTCAGCTGCTCGGTCAGGTACGTCGGCATGTACGACAGGAGCATGTAGTCGGTGACGTTGAAGACGAGCACCAGGGCGATGCACAGCAGCATCGCCCGCCACTGGCCGACCACCATGTCCTTGAGGCCGGCCTTCTTCTTGCGGTCGGCCTGATCGGCGCGCGCCTCCTTCTCCAACTGGGCGAAGGCCGGGGTCTCTTCGAGGCGCAGCCGCAGATAGAGGCCGATGATGCCCATCGGGCCCGCGATCAGGAACGGGACGCGCCAGCCCCAGGAGAGCAGGTCGTCCGCGCTGAGCAGGGCGGTCATCAGGGTCACCAGGCCGGCGCCCCCGATGTAGCCCGCGAGGGTGCCGAATTCGAGGAAGCTGCCGAAGAAGCCACGGCGCTTGTCCGGGGCGTACTCCGCGATGAAGGTGGAGGCGCCGCCGTACTCGCCGCCGGTCGAGAAGCCCTGGACCAGGCGGGCGAGGAAGAGGAGCGCGGGCGCCCAGATGCCGATGGACGCGTACGACGGGATCAGGCCGATGGCGAAGGTGCCGGCCGCCATCATGATCATGGTGATGGCGAGGACCTTCTGGCGGCCGACGCGGTCGCCGAGCGGACCGAACACCATGCCGCCGACGGGCCGCACCAGGAAGGCCGCGGCGAACGCTCCGAACGTCGACAGCAACTGCGCGGTGGGGTCGCCGGACGGGAAGAACACCTTCCCGAGCGTGACCGCGATGTAGCTGTAGACGCCGAAGTCGAACCACTCCATCGCGTTGCCCAGAGCGGCGGCCTTCACGGCCCGCTTCACCATCGCGGGGTCGGTGACGGTGATGTCGGCGGTCCCGGCCGGGTGGACGCGGGAGTCAACAGGTATGGAAGTCGGCACGAATTTGCCCGCCTGCGCTTTCTCTTGATGGACGACATGACACGAGCCGCCCTGCCCGGCGGCTCAAACACGACCATAGGGGTCCAACCGGCCTTTACGGGCAGTGTGGAGTTGATCGCTCTTCGTCCACCTGACCAGCCACAAGCTGGGCAAACGTGCCGCACGCCGAGTCCGCCGCACCCCCCTCACTTGTGATCCATCTCGCGCCCTCACGGCGGAACGTGGATCGTGGAAAGTGAAGTCGTTCGGACAAAACCGGATGACAGCCAGGCGAAGCGGGGGTTGCCTGCGTCTTCTGTACAGGTCAGTGCGAGGCTCTACGCACCATGCACGCGGGTGCGGGGACAGTGGGGAGGGTCAGCGCGACGTGGCGAATGCGGAGCGGGGCGCGGCGGGCGGCGCCGTAGGGGCAATGGGCGCCGGAAACAGGCTCGGAGCGGCACGGATCGCCCTCTGGGCCGTCGTGGCCGCACTGGGCGTGCGGCAGATCGCGATGTTGCTGCGTACGCCGCCGGGCGAGCGCCTCACCGACCTGGAGACCTGGATCGGCGACGAGGGCGTACTGCACGTGGCGGGTTCGCTCTACGACACCGACCGTTTCATCGGTACACCCTTCGCCGGGCTCGTACTGAAGCCACTGGCCCGCTCCGCCGAGCAGAGCCTCGGCGTGGCGTGGACCTTCGGGACGCTGCTGCTCGTCGCCGTACTCGGCATGGTCGCAGCCCGCGCCCTGCCAGGGCCCGTGTCCCGGCGCACCGCGCTGCTCGCCGCACCCGTCGCCATCAGCCTGCTGATGCTGTCGCTGCCCGTCCGCAACACACTCCACCTCGGCCAGACCAGCGTCATCCCCGTCCTCTTCGTCCTCCTCGGCTGCTTCCAGGCGCGCGGGCAACGCAGTTCGGGCGTCCTCATCGGCATCGCCGCCGCCCTCCAGCCCACCGTGCTGCTGTTCGCGCCCCTGCTGTGGCTGACGGGCCGCAGACGCGCGGCGCTCACCACCGGCGCCACGTTCGCCGCCTGCTCGGCGCTCGCCTGGGCCGCTCTGCCGCAGGACTCCTGGACGTACTGGGTGCACCATGTGGCCGGCGCCGGGCTCGGCGCCCGCCCCGACAGCCTCGCCAACCAGTCGCTGCACGGCGCGCTGCTGCGGCTCGGCCTCGAGGGCCCGCTGGAGATCGCCCTCTTCCTGCTCCTGGCCGCGACCGTCGTCGTACTCGGACTGCGGCGGGCCGTCCGTTACGCCCAGGACGGCCAGCTGCTCCTCGCCGTGGCCCTGACCGGCTGCGTCGCCGTCGCCGTCTCGCCGACGGCCTGGCAGCACCAACTGCTGTGGGTGCTGCTCGCGGTGGTCGGCCGGGTCGGCAAGCGGGCCTCGGACCGGATGGTGTGGCCCGCGGCCGTCGTCCTGGTGATGACGCTGCCCGGCACGATGCTGCTGCCGAACGTGGGACCGCTCATCCTCATCCGCGACAACATCCTGCTGGTGGCGGCCGTCGCGGCGGCCTGCGCGGTGCCCTTCCTCTCGCGAACCTCGCCGTACTGGCTCCAGCCCCTCCCCACCGACTACGCGAAACCCGTCGCCGGCCGCTGGAGCCGGGTTCCGCTGCTGCCGTTCTGGCGCCGCGTCCTCACCCGCCCCAACCTGCTCCTCGAACTCCTGCTCATCCGGGCCGGCTACTCCGCCTACTCGCAGGTCCGCACGGCCGCGACGGGCGGGCGCGCCACCGCCGAGGAGAACGCCCGCCAGGTCGTCTCGGCGGAGCAGTTCCTGCGCATCGACATCGAGCGCTGGATCAACCACGCGGTCGTGAAGGCGGACTGGCTGGAAGGCTTTTTCAACTTCTACTACTCCTCCTTCCACTTCCTCGTACCGCTGGCGATCCTCGGTCTGCTGTACGCCCGCCGCCCCGCCGACTACCGCTGGGCCCGCAGCTCACTCGGCTTCGCGACCGTCCTCGCGCTGGTCGGCTTCTGGCTGTACCCGCTGGCCCCGCCGCGCCTGATGCCGGGCCTCGGGTACATCGACACGGTCCACGGAGCGCAGGACCTCGCGAGCCCCGAGTACGGCGCGCTGACCGCCCTCACCAACCAGTACGCGGCGATGCCCTCGCTCCACTTCGGCTGGTCGCTGTGGTGCGGCCTGGTAGTCGTCCTCATCGCCCCGAAGCTGTGGATGAAGCTTCTCGGGCTGCTCCACCCCTTCTTCACGGTGTGCGCCATCGTCGCCACCGCCAATCACTGGGTACTGGACGCGGTGGGCGGGGCGGCGGTCGTCGTTGCCGGCTTCGGCCTGACGTACGTCCTGGCCGGCCCGCGCAAGCTCCTTCAGCCCGCGTCGGCCGAGCGTGAACCGTCACTGCCCAGTGCCGATATGTGCGACGGCAGGGAGATCCCGGCCGGCAGTGCGGGGTCCGGCTCCGGTATGCCGAAGTAGGTGCTCATCGGCACGACTCCCGCCCACAGCCCCAGCTCTCCGTCGGGCCCGTCCCCGTCCTCGGGCGGTCCTGACGCCACCTTCACCGACGCTTCGTCGAGAGGGAGCGCCAGCAGGGAAGTGGCGGCGAGCTCCTTGGCGTTGGGGCGTCGGGCGTAGTCCCACTGCCCCGGCGCGCAGTGCTCGGTGACGACCCGCAGTCCGTGCAGGAGTGCTTCGGGATCGGTGCGCTGCGTGATGAGGCGCGGTACGCCGTAGACCATGGCGCTGCGGTAGTTGACACCGTGCTCGAAGACCGAGCGCGCGAGAACCAGCCCGTCGACATGGGTGACCGTGACGCAGACGGTGGTGTCGTCGGGCGAGGGCGCGAGGCTGCGGCTGGCGACGGACCCGTGGACGTAGAGCGTGCGGGTGCCGAAATCGACGCCGTAGACAGTGGGCAGCGCCATCGGGGTCCCGTCGACCACGACCCCGAGGTGGCAGACGAAACCGGCCCTCAGGACGGCGTCGAGGTTCGCCCGTGAGGTGCGGCCCTGGTCGCGCAGGCGGCGGTGGCGGGTGCGCTCGGTGACCGCCAGTTTGTGCTGATTCTGTTCTTTGTCGCTCATTCCCCAACCGATCCAGTTGATTAATTGCTCCGGATCAACTGTTTCAGTTGTTGCGAGGATGCTCAAGGGGGTGCCGGGACATCGCTGTCCCGACACCCCCTCGCATGGATCGTCGCGTTCAGCCAGGATCCGCCCGTACGTCCCGATCCGCCACTTGTGTGGTCACGGACCGCCGTGGGCAACTACGCTCAGCAACTGTACGAACACAACCCGCTCCGGACGGGGTGGAGTTGAGCGAAGGGGTGTCCGCCTTGGCCAACATCAACGTTCTCGACCCGAGTGCGTCGCCGCTCGACTACTACGGCTACGAGCTGCGCCGCTACCGCGAGGCCGCCGGGCTCACGCAGCAGCAGCTCGGTGTCGTCATCAACTACACCGGTTCGCTGATCGGCCAGGTGGAGACGGCCCGCAAACTCCCCACCGCCGAGTTCAGCGAGCGCGTGGATCTGGCCCTGGAGACGGGCGGGATGCTGTCCCGCCTGCTCGGGCTCGTACTGCGCAGCCAGCTTCCGGCGTGGTTCAGGAAGGTGGCGGAGCTCGAAGTGCGGGCCGTCGAGATCTGTACGTTCCACACGCACATGGTGCACGGGCTGTTGCAGACGGAGGCGTACGCACGGGCCGTACTCGGCGCCATGGACCAGAGCAATCTGGACGACCGCACGACGGTCAGGCTGGCCCGGCAACGCATCCTGGAGAACGGCGAGCCGCCGGTGCTGTGGGCGATCCTCAGCGAGGCGGCGCTGTGCCAGGCGATCGGCGGCCCTGAGGTTATGCGGGGGCAGTTGCGACACCTGATGTCCTTCGCGGACGACCCCAGGGTGTTCATTCAGGTGCTGCCGTTCGGATCGGGGGCGCATGCGGGACTGACGGGTTCCTTCAGCCTCTTTCGCTTCGCCAGCGATCCGGGCATTGTCTACACCGAGGGCTATGGAATGGGGCATCCGACCGCCAATCCGGAGACTTTCCAGGACTGTTCACTCCGTTACGATCACCTCCAAGCGGCGGCCCTGTCCCTCAAGGACTCGGCGGAGCTGATCCGGCGCATCATGGAGGAACGCTATGGGGAGCACCTCACGACTGACCGGCGCCCAGTGGCGTAAGTCGAGCTACAGCGGTGACCAGGGCGGCGACTGCGTCGAGTGCGCCCCCCTGGGCGCGGCAGCCTGGCGCAAGTCGAGCTACAGCAGTGACCAGGGCGGCGAGTGCGTCGAGATCGCCGAAGGCGCTTGCCTCGTCGCCGTGCGCGACTCCAAGGACCCCGAAGGCCCCGCCTTCACCGTCTCCCGTACCGCCTTCGCGGCCTTCGTCCGGGCCGCAGGGGTGGCCCTCTGAGCTGCGGCGGAACCTCCGGGGCCCGCGTGGTTGCGCCCCTTACCGGAAGGCCGCGACGTGGCGGGCGGCCCAGTCGGCGAAGCTGCGGGGCGCGCGGCCGAGGACCTTCTCGATGTCGGGGCTGATCCGCTGCTCGGCGGGCTTGGGGTCGCCCAGGATTTCCAGGGTCGTCCCGACCACCGGCGCCGGCATGAACTCCAGCATCTGCGCCCGCGCCTCCTCCCGCGTCTGTTCGGTGAACCGGACCGGTTCGCCGAGCGCGGCACCGATCGCCTCGGCACGTTGCCGGGGCGTGGTCAGGGCGGGCCCGGTCAGTTCGTAGATCCGGCCGGCGTGACCGTCCCCGCGCAGGGCCTCCGCCGCGACCTCGGCGATGTCGGCCGGGTCTACGGTCGGCAGGCCGACGTCGGCGAACGGTGCGGCGATGGTCCGCCGGAGGCGTACCGACTCGACCCAGGCGTACGCGTTGGAGTCGAAGCCGCCGGGCCGCAGGATCGTCCAGTCCATGCCCGACTGCCGGACGGCGTCCTCCGTGGACCGCCCCGTACCCCCGTGCGAGGCGGACTGCGGACGGGTCGCGACTCCCTGGGACGACAGCAGTACGACGCGTGTCACCCCGCCCGCCTGCGCGACGTCGAGGATGTGCTGCGGTCTGAGCAAATGCGCCCCTGCGCCGGTGTCGTGCAGGAACAGCGCCTCGGCGCCGTCCAGTACGGGCCGAAGGCTCTCGGGGGCCGCGAGGTCCGCCTGGTGGTGCCTGACGCCCTCCGGTACGTCCGCGCCCGTGATTCCCCGGGACACCGCCGTCACCCGCGCACCGGCTGCCGCGAGTGCCTGTACGAGCGGTCGGCCGACGTTTCCGGTCGCTCCCGTTGCCACGATCATGAACAACTCCCCTGTCGCTGCGCTGTGTTGTCCATGCCGACGCTAACAGCGTCGGTATAGTAGGTACCTAGAGGAAAGTGACTACCGGTGGAGGAAGCGCATGGCCGGCAATGCGGCAACCGGGGCGGCGCTCGCGCCGCCGGTGGACCCCGAACAGGCCTGTCCCATCGCTCCGGTCGTGGACATCGTGTTCAGCCGGTGGACCACACCGATCCTGTGGACGCTCCACACACACGGCCGGCAGCGCTTCGTCGAGCTGGAGCGGCGCATCACCAGGATCACGCCGAAGGTGCTGACCCAGCGCCTGCGGCAGCTCGAACGCGACGGCATGATCGTGCGCACGTACCACCCGGAGGTCCCGCCCCGGGTGGAGTACGAGATCAGCGCGCTCGGCGGCAGCCTCGCCCCGCTGTTCGCGCACCTCGCCGAATGGGCCGGCGCCAACCTCGACAAGGTGGACCGGGCGCGCCAGGACTACGACGCCGATTCGGCTCCGTAACGCGGCCAAGAGACCGCAGGGGCGGCAGACCCGGTGAGAGGTGGGGGCGGGGCGGTGGGGGGAGTTGGCCCCCACCTCCCATGTCCGGGGTCTGTCCGGCGCCCTCCCGGTCAGGTGCGGGTGACCTGGAGTTCTTTGATGCCGTTCAGCCACGCCGAGCGCAGGCGGCGCGGGTCGCCGGCGAGTTTGAGGTCCGGCAGGGCGTCGGCGATCGCGTTGAAGATGAGGTTGATCTCCAGTACGGCGAGTGATTTGCCGAGGCAGAAGTGCGGGCCGCCGCCACCGAATCCGAGGTGCGGGTTCGGGTCGCGGGTGATGTCGAAGGCCTCGGGCTCGGCGAAGACGTCGGGGTCGTTGTTGGCAGACGAGTAGAAGATGCCGACGCGGTCGCCCTTCTTGATCTGCTGCCCGCCCAGTTCGAGGTCCTGCGTCGCGGTCCGCTGGAACGCGACCACGGGCGTTGCCCAGCGCACGATCTCCTCCGCCGCCGTCTCGGGGCGGTCCCTCTTGTAGAGCTCCCACTGCTCGGGATGGGTCAGGAAGGCGTGCATGCCGTGGCTGATCGCGTTGCGCGTCGTCTCGTTTCCGGCCACCGCCAGCAGGATGACGAAGAAGCCGAACTCGTCGGAGCCCAGGTTTCCTTCGCCCTCCGCCGCCACGAGCTGCGACACGATGTCCTTGGCCGGGCACTCCTTGCGGGCGGCGGCGAGGTTCATGGAGTACGAGACGATCTCCATGGCGGCCTCGGTGCCGACCTCCTCGGTGATGGCGTACTCGGGATCGTCGTACGCCGCCATCTTGTTGGACCAGTCGAAGATCTTGACGCGGTCCTCCTGCGGTACGCCGATGAGCTCGGCGATGGCCTGGAGGGGGAGTTCGACGGCGATGTTGGTGACGAAGTCGAAGGACTTGTCGTCGGCCGCCTCGGCGATCGCCGTCTCGACGATCGAGCGGGCGCGGTGGCGCAGGGCGTCCTCCAGGGAGCGGATCGCGCGCGGGGTGAAGCCGCGCTGGACGATCTGGCGGACACGGGTGTGCTCCGGCGGGTCCATGTTGAGCATGATGAGCTTCTGGACCTCGATCTGGTCCCGGCTGATGGTCTCGTTGAAGCGGATGACGGCGGTGTTCGTGTTCGACGAGAAGAGCTCCGGGTGGGTGGAGACGTACTTGACGTCGGCGTGCCGGGTGACGGCCCAGTAGCCCGCGTCGTCGAAGCCCGAGATGCCGGGCGGCTGCGCGCACCACCACACGGGCGCGGTCCGCCGCATCTGCGCGAACTCCGGATGCGGCACGCGGGCTTGGAGCAGGTCGGGGTCGGTGAAGTCGAACCCTTCGGGCATCGCGGGGCAGTGCATCGGCAGCTCCAATGTCTGACGACCCATCAGAAGTTGCCGGGAATGTAGTAACGAGTTCTACAAGTGGCAAGGGTCGCGGCGCCATCTGTTGCGTGTGGAGTACGTGCACAGGCGTGCAAGACCCTTGCGCTGCCGGGGCGGCACTCATAAGACTGCATAGAGAACTAGAACGCGTACTAGTTCGGAGCCTGCCGTGGGCCGCCGGGACGTCCTGCGGGTAAGGAGAGGACGAGCTCATGGCCGCGGAACCCGTCATCGTCGAAGCTGTACGCACCCCCATCGGCAAGCGCGGAGGCGCGCTCGCCAACCTCCACCCCGCCTATCTGCTGGGCGAGACGTACCGCGAACTCCTCGGCCGTACGGCCATCCACGCCGACTGCGTCGAACAGATCGTCGGCGGTACGGTCACCCACGCCGGCGAGCAGTCCATGAATCCGGCCCGCAATGCCTGGCTGGCGGTCGGTCTGCCGTACGAGACGGCCGCGACCACGGTGGACTGTCAGTGCGGCTCCTCGCAGCAGGCCAGTCACATGGTCGCCAACATGATCGCCGCCGGGGTCATCGATGTCGGCATCAGCTGCGGAGTCGAGGCCATGTCGCGGGTGCCGCTGGGGTCGGGGTCCAAGCACGGGCCGGGGAAGCCGTGGCCCGACGAGTGGAACGTGGACCTGCCGAACCAGTTCGAGGCGGCCGAGCGGATCGCCCGCAAGCGCGGGCTCACGCGCGAACGCGTCGACTCGCTGGGCCTGTTGTCGCAGGAGCGGGCGGCGACGGCCTGGGCCGAGGAGCGTTTCAAACGGGAGACCTTCGCTGTGCAGGTGCCGACGACCGAGGAGGAACAGGTCGCGGGGCAGGGCATGTGGCGGCTCGTCGACCGAGACGAGGGACTGCGGGACACGTCGATGGAGGCGCTGGCACGGCTCAAGCCCGTCATGCCGACGGCCGTGCACACGGCCGGGAACTCGTCGCAGATATCCGACGGCGCGAGCGCGATCATGTGGGCGTCGAAGCGGATGGCGCGCGCCCTCAAGCTCAGGCCGCGCGCGCGGATCGTGGCCCAGGCGCTGGTCGGTTCGGACCCGCACTTCCATCTCGACGGACCGATCGACGCGACGCGGGCGGTGCTCGGCAAGGCGGGCATGTCGCTGAAGGACATCGACGTCGTCGAGATCAACGAGGCCTTCGCATCGGTGGTGCTGAGCTGGGCGCAGGTCTTCGAGCAGGACCTGGAGAAGGTGAACGTGAACGGCGGGGCGATCGCGCTGGGCCATCCGGTCGGAGCGACCGGGGCCCGGCTGATCGCCACGGCTCTGCACGAACTGGAGCGGCGGGACAAGGAGTTCGCGCTCATCACGATGTGCGCGGGCGGCGCACTGGCCACCGGGACGATCATCCAGCGGCTGTAGGTCCGTGCGTACGGGGGTGGCTCCCGGAGCCCTTTGGAGGGGCCGACGGTGGGTTCGTGGGCCTACTGCCCTGGTTGGTGGAGGGCCAAGGTCCTGTGGGCCCTCTCACCGCCGGGTCAGCGCTGCGGGCTTTCGAATGTGACCTGGGCCTCGAAGGCCGCACGGCGTGTGGCCCGGCGCAGCGCCTTGAGGAGGGTGGCGCCGATGGTGAGGGTCAGTACGACGGTGAGCGCGGCCCGGCCCAGATCCCAGCCGAGGGAGGTGGTGAGGCAGTACACGAGGAAGCGAACCAGGTTCTCGTGCACCGGGTCGCCGGGCTGGAAGGAGATGCTGCTCGACAGGTCGGCGCCGCCGATGTACGGCCAGCCCTGCAGGTTCATGACGGTGCCGTAGAAGAAGGCGGCGAGGCAGCCGTACGCCGCCAGCATCGCCAGCTCCGCCCGGCCGCGCAGGCGCTCCGCGCCCGGCAGCAGGCCCGCGCCCATCGTGAACCAGCCCAGGGACAGCATCTGGAACGGCATCCACGGCCCGACGCCACCCGTGAGCAGCGCGGACGCGAACATCGTCACCGAGCCCAGTACGAAGCCGAAGCCGGGGCCGAGGACGCGGCCGCTCAGCACCATCAGGAAGAACATCGGTTCCAGGCCGGCCGTCCCCGCTCCGAGCGGGCGCAGTGCCGCTCCGACGGCGGCCAGTACGCCGAGCATCGCGACGGCCTTCGCGTCGAGCCCGGAGTCGGCGATGGTCGCCACGACGACAGCCACGAGGAGGGGGAGAAGGGCGGCGAGGAGCCATGGGGCGTCCTGGGAGTGGTCCCGCGCCAGCCCCGAGGCGGGGTCGGCGAGCAGCGGCCAGCCGAAGGCGATCACCCCGATCGCGCTGATGAGGAGGAGCGCTGCCACGGAGCGGGGGCCGAGGCGTACGGGGCGGGGCGGCTTCGTCGCGCTCATGGCGTCGCCCCGCCCAGCGCGTCGCGCACCTGTGGAACGGTCAGCCACTTCTGCGGGGTGAGGATCTTCGCCACCTGCGGGGCGAAGGCGGGGGAGGAGACGACGACCTCGGCCGTCGGGCCGTCCGCGACCACCTCGCCGTCGGCGAGGATCACGACGCGGTGCGCGAGTTCCGCCGCGAGCTCCACGTCGTGCGTCGCCAGGACGATCGCGTGCCCTTGGGCGGCCAGCTCGCGCAGCAGGCCCACCAGGCGGGACTTCGCCGCGTAGTCCAGGCCGCGGGTCGGCTCGTCGAGGAGGAGCAGCGGGGGCCGCCCGGTGAGCACGATGGCGAGCGCGAGGGCGAGGCGCTGGCCCTCGGACAGGTCGCGCGGATGTGTGTCGTCGTGGATGCCGGGGAGCAGCTCGGCGACAAGGGCCCGGCAGGCGCCCGGTGCGGCGCCCGCGTCGCTGTCGGCCGCCGCGCACTCGGCGGCGACGGTGTCGGCGTACAGCAGATCGCGCGGCTCCTGGGGAACCAGGCCGACCTCCCGGACCATGTCGCGGGGGCGGGTGCGGTGGGGGGTGCGGCCGCCGACGGTGACGGTGCCGGAGGTGGGCTCGACCATGCCGACGAGGGCGGACAGGAGGGTGGACTTGCCGGCGCCGTTTCGGCCCATCAGGGCGACGGTCTCGCCCCGGGACACGGTGAGCGTGACCCGGCGCAGGGCCTCGATGCGGGCGCGGCGGACACCGAGGCCGGTGACGGAGGCGACGGTGGTGGTGGGGGTGCTCGCGGCTTCTGCGGCGGGGGACGGGTCGGTGCGGCGCCGCAGCAGGCGGGCGAGCTTCTCCCCTGCCCGGCCCGTGCCGGAACGAGGGACAGGCCCCCGGGCCCCCGGGTGTCCGGCGGGCGCATCCGGCGCATCGTCAGTCGCCGGACGGGCCTGATCCCGGTCGGCGGCGGGCGGCCCGGGGCGCGCCGGCTCCGCGTCGGCCAGTCGGGCCCGCAGGGCCGTGGCGCGCCGGCGGGCGTCCCGTACGGAAAGGGGGAGCGGCTCCCAGCCCGTGAGGCGGCCCAGCGCCACCACCGGCGGGTGCACCGGTGAGACGGCCATGATGTCGGCCGGCGCCCCCACGAGCGGTGCCTCGCCCGCGCCCGGCAGCAGGATCACCTGGTCCGCGTACTGCACCACCCGCTCCAGGCGGTGCTCGGCCAGCAGCACCGTCGTACCCAGGTCGTGGACCAGGCGCTGCAACACCGCCAGCACCTCCTCGGCCGCCGCCGGGTCCAGCGCCGACGTCGGCTCGTCCAGCACCAGCACCTTCGGATGCGGGGTGAGCACCGAGCCGATCGCCACGCGCTGCTGCTGGCCGCCGGAGAGCGTGGCGATGGGGCGGTCGCGCAGCTCCGCGAGGCCGAGCAGGTCCAGCGTCTCCTCGACCCGGCGCCGCATCACGTCCGGCGCAAGGCCGAGTGATTCCATGCCGTACGCCAGCTCGTCCTCGACGGTGTCGGTGACGAAGTGGGCGAGCGGGTCCTGACCCACCGTCCCGACCAGATCGGCGAGTTCGCGCGGCTTGTGGGTCCGGGTGTCACGGCCGTCGACCGTCACCCGTCCGCGCAGGGTGCCGCCCGTGAAATGGGGGACGAGGCCGGAGACGGTGCCCAGCAGGGTCGACTTGCCGACTCCGGAAGGGCCGACCAGCAGTACCAACTCGCCCTCGGGCACCGTGAGGTCCACACCCCGGATCGCCGGCGACGCGGCGTCCTCGTAACTGACCGACACATTCTCGAACCGGATCACTTCGGAGTCGCCTTCACTGCGGGAGGTACGGAAAGTGCGGGAGGCACCGGGGCCACGAACGCCGGCAGCAGGCCGATCAGTACGGACGCCGCCGGCCACAGCGGCAACTCGGGAGCGACCAGGGGGATCACCCCGGGGTGCAGCGCCGCCGGGTCGTACGCGGCCGCCCAGATCATCAGCGCCGCGACCGTCACCCCCGACCCCGCCACCAGCCATGCCCGTACGCCCCACGTGTCGGGCCGGTAGCGGGTTCGGACGCTGCGCCGGCCGCCGAGGCGCAGCCCCGCCAGCGCCGCGACGAGCCCAGCGGCCATGACCGGCAGACCGTACGTCGCCCCGTCGGCGGTCAGCAGCCCGTACGCCCCGGCGCACACCCCCAGCAGCCCGCCCAGCGTCAGCACGGTCGTGGTGTGCCGTACGGCGGGCGGTACCTCGGCGGTGCGGCCGTACCCGCGCGCGTCCATCGACGCGGCCAGAGCCACCGACCGCTCCAGCGCCCCCTCCAGGACGGGAAGCCCGATCTGGAGCACGGCCCCGACGCCCCCGGTCGGCCGGCCGCGCAGCCGGCGCGCGGTGCGCAGCCGCACCACGTCGGCCACCATGTTCGGCGCGAACGTCATCGCGACGACGACGGCGACCCCGGCCTCGTACAGCGCGCCCGGCAGCGACTTGAGCAGCCGGGCCGGATTGGCGAGCGCGTTCGCGGCGCCCACACAGATGAGGAGCGTGGCCAGCTTCGCCCCGTCGTACAGGGCGAAGACGAGCTGCTCCGCCGTCACGCGCCCTCCGATCCGCACGCCCTGCGCCCAGTCGGGCAGGGGCACTTCGGGCAGCGTGAAGAGGATGTGGGCGCCCGGGATCGGTGAGCCCAGGAACGCCGAGAAGACGAGGCGGATGCCGATGACGAACAGGCCGAGCTTCACGAACGCCCCGTACGAACGCGCCCACGGGGCGTCCGTCCTGCGCGCCGCCACCACGAACCCGGCCACCCCCACCAGCATGCCGAGCAGCAGCGGATTGGTGGTCCTGGACGCGGCGACGGCCAGACCGAGCGCCCACAGCCACCACGCCCCGGCGGGCAGGGCGTTGCTACGGGCGGCTTGCGGCGCGCGCAGGGTCATGGAGGTCATCCGCGGCGGCGGCGCGCCTGCCACACGCCCGCGGCACCGAGCGCGAACACGGCGGCGAGGCCGACGAGCAGCCCGGCGGAGGGGCCGCTGCCGTCGTCGTCGGTGGTCCGGCCGACGGTCGCGGTCGCTGTCACGGACGAGCGAGGCGTGTCCTCGCGGCCGGACACCTGCTCCCCGCAGCCCGTCTTCGGGTAGCCGGAGATCGCGCAGAGCAGCGCCGCGCTGTCGTAGCGCAGCGGCTTCGCCACCTGGGCGAGCGCGTCCGCGGCGGTTGCGTCCGCACCGGTGCGCGCACACGCCGTGCGCAGTGCCGGTGGACGCTCGCCGGCCGGGGCGTCGGCCGCCGTACCGGGGTCGATGACGACGGCGATCCGCTTGGCGCCCTCCTTGGCGGGCGTCCCGCCGCAGACGTCACCGAAGGCACCGGCCGCGTGGCGCGGCCGCGCCGAGTCCCGCGCGTCCTCGCTCACCGAGAACCGGAAGCCGATCACATCGCCGTCGGCGGGCCTGGCGGACGCCGGGCCCTGAGTGGCGTACGTCCACCGGCCGCCGTCGCTCTCCCAGAACGACCAGTAGCGGTAGCCCGTGCCCGCGTGCGCGGGCCCCGCGCCCAGTACCGCGAGGAGCGCGGCGCCGAGCACGAGGACGAGGGAGAGGGAGGCCGGCCGCGTACGTACCGTCGTCACCGCTGCTGGTTCTTCTTCTTGCGGCCGCTGAACAGGATGCCGACGCCGACGCTGGCGACGAACAGGATGCCGACGAGCCACCAGTCGCCGAAGCCCTGCTCGGAGCCCTTGTCCTCGTCGGTCTTCGTCTCCGTGGTCTCCGGCGCCGGCCCGGTCGCGTTGAGCGACTTCACCAGGTCGGTGCCGCCGAAGTTCTTCGGGTCGGTGCCGGTCGCGTGCGCGGCGAAGACCAGCTGCGCGTATGCGGCGGGGCCGTTCCCCTTCGCCCAGGACGCCGCATTCTTCTTCAGCCACCCCAGCGGCTTCTCGGCCTGCTCGGCGCCGCCCTGCGCGGCCAGCGCGACGACGGCGTCGGCCGTGTTGCCGAAGTCGGGCTGCGGCTCGCTGTCCTCGGCGCCGGGCATGGGAGGCGTGTCGAGGTGGCCCGTCTTCGCGAGTACGCCGTCGAGGTACGCGGCGCCGTTCGCGGCGGCCCGCTCGGGCGTCGGCTTGCCGGACTTGTCGCACTCGGCGGCCTTCTGGCCGTCCTTCTTCCCCTGGGCGTCCAGGCCCTGGCCGAGCCCGCCGAGTACACCCGCCGCCGTCGCGTCGGCGTTGGGCGCGAGCTTGCCGCCCTTGTCCGGCTGGTACGCGAACGCGCCGCCGCCCGACTTCGCGTCGCAGGGGACGGAGAAGGTGACGAGGGCGTCGTACGGCGACTTGCCCTGCTGCGACGTGACCTCACCGGGTTTCTCGCCCGCCGCGGCCAGCGCGCCGATCACGATCGACGTGGAGTTGGAGTCGCTCGCGCCGCCCGGGTTGTAACCCCAGCCGCCGTCCTGGTTCTGCGCGCCCTTCAGCCAGCTGACGCCCTTCTTCACGGCGGCGTCCTGCCCGCCGAGCGCGCTCAGCGCCTGCACGGCCGCGGCGGTGGCGTTGCTGTCCACCATGGTCTTCGACGTGCACGGCTCGGCGGCGTCGGCACGGAACGACGGGAAGCCGCCGCTGTCGCACTGCTGGCCGACGAGCCAGTTCACGGCCTTCGCGGCGGGCTTGACGCCCACCGTGTCCTGGGCGAGGAGGGCCAGCGACTGCCGCCAGACACCGTCGTACGTCGGGTCCTTCTCGCCGTAGAGCCCCGAGGGAACCACGGGAGTGGGGGAAGGCGCTGCGACGGCGGTCGTGGCCGTGGCCGCGGTGGCGCAGAGTACGGCGGAAGCTGCGAGCACGGCTGCTGCGCTGCGGCGAAGGGTCATGACGGGCGGGGGCCTCTCCTGCTGAGGAGCCGGGCCCGGGCACGCGGAAACCACGCACCAGGCTCCGGCTCCGTATACCTCGACGGTGCCGAGCCAGTAGTCATGCCGGACCGGGCGTTCCGACTCACCGCCCTCGGCGGGCGGCTCACGGTTGCGGGTCAGTGCCGGATTCGCACCGGCTTCCCCCAGAACGGCATGATGACGACTCGCACACTCTACCGGCCCGTAGCAAGCGGCCCCCGGGCGGTCCGGGCGCGGCGGCGGCGCCCGGCGCGGCCCCTACAGCGGCGCGGACGCGTCCGCCGGGAACGCGCCGCCGTGGCCGGGGACGATGACGTCGGCGATCGCGAGGACCCGTTCCCTGCTGGCCCGCAGTTGCGCGAGGTCCGGGGAGACCGGGTCTTCGACCGGTCCGTTCGGCCGCCACCACAGGTCTCCCACGAACGCGACCACCTCGTCCGGTGTGCCGACGAGCACCGTCACGTCCTCCCGGCTGTGTCCCGGAGTCCTGATCAGCCTTACGGACGGGGTCAGTTCGTACCCCTCCGCGTCGCGGTCGGTCCACTGGTCGCCGTGGTAGATCGCCTTGTGGTCGTGCATCCTGGCGCTGCCGAACAGCCCCGCGTTGATGATGTTGTCGGGGTGGTGGTGGCTGAGCACGACATCGGTGATGTCGTCGGGGCCCACGCCCATCGCGGCGAGCGGGCCCAGGATCCGGTCGCGGCTCGCGACCATGCCCGGATCGATGACGATCCGCAGGTCGCCGTCGGTCACGTACGAGACGGTGGCGGCGACGCCGGGGCCGGTGGAAGTGGTGTAGCCCGTGGTCAGGATCGTGTAGCCGGCCGTACGGCCGCGCGGTGTGTCGCTCATGGGGATCAGCTTTCCGTCGATGCGCGGTGCGCACGAGTGGCAGATGTGCCAGGCATCGCGGGATTCGTGCCATAACCGCGCCTGCCTGCTGCCAGACTGCGGGCATGACCCCGTTCCGTACCGTCGCCGCCTACGCGCCACCGGGGGTCGGCATGCTCAGCGTCGGCGTCGTCAGCGAGATCTTCGACGAGAGGGACTTCGACTTCACCCTGTGCA
This sequence comes from Streptomyces sp. NPDC055287, assembly GCF_053646035.1. Taxonomy (NCBI): domain Bacteria; kingdom Bacillati; phylum Actinomycetota; class Actinomycetes; order Kitasatosporales; family Streptomycetaceae; genus Streptomyces; species Streptomyces sp. NPDC055287. The sequence goes on from NZ_JBSHNE010000014.1 coordinate 37,305, forward strand.
CGGACCGTCCGGGCCCGGTCCCCACCGACCACGGCCTCTCCCTCACCGTGGAGCACGGCCTGGACCGGCTCGCCGAGGCCGACCTGGTCCTCGCCCTGCCGTGGAGCGGCTTCCGCACCCCGCCTCCGCCCCCCGTCCTCGACGCGCTGCGGTCCGCCCACGAGCGCGGCGCCACGGTCGCCGCCCACTGTGTCGGTACGTTCGCACTCGCCGCCGCCGGACTGCTCGACGGCCTGCGCGCCACCACCCACTGGCGCTTCGCCGCCCTGCTCGCGACCCTCCACCCCGGCGTCACCCTCGACCCCGGCGCCCTCTACGTCGACGAGGGCCGCACGGTCACCGGGGCGGGCGCCGCCGCGGGGTTCGACCTCTGCCTGCACCTGCTGCGCCGCGAACACGGCGCCGCGGTGGCCAACACCGTAGCCAGGGACCTCGTCCTGCCGCCGCACCGCGAGGGCGGCCAGGCCCAGTACCTGGCCGCCCCGGTACCCGAGGGCTGCGCCGACGACCGTCTCGCCGAGGTCCTCGACTGGGCCCGCGCCCACCTCGACCAGCCCCTCCCGGTCGACGAACTGGCGCGCCGCGCCCTCATGAGCCGCCGCTCCTTCGCCCGCCGCTTCACCGCCGCGACCGGCACCACCCCGCACGCGTGGCTGCTCACGCAGCGCCTCAACATCGCCGAGGAGCTGCTGGAGACGACGGAGCTGTCCGTGGAGGACATCGCCCGCCGCGTGGGTTACGCCGGCGCCGCCGTCCTGCGCGAGCAGTTCGTCCGCCGGCGGGGCATCCCGCCCCGCGACTACCGCCGGGCCTTCACACAGCGACGTACGTGACGGGTTCGCCGCCCGGGACCGCCTCCGCGTGCCCCAGCTTCACCAGGCGGCGCAGGTGTGCCTCGGCCTCCGAGACCGCGATGTTCCTGGACCCGTACGGGATCTGGTCCCAGGGCCGGTTCCACTCCATGCGCTCGGCCAGCTGCCAGGGGGTGAGGGGGGTGGCGAGGAGGGCGCGGAGGCCGGTGAGGCGGTCCTCGTGGTGGGCGAGGAGCACCCCGACGCGGGCGGGGGCGTCGGTGAACGCGTGCTGGTGGGCCGGAAGCACCTCGGCGGGCGCGAGACGGGCGACGCGTTCGAGGGAGTCGAGGTAGTCGCCCAGGGGATCGGTGACCGTGGTGTCGTCGGGGTCCTCGTACAGGCCGATGTGCGGGGTGATGCCGGGGAGCAGGTGATCGCCCGAGAAGAGGCGGCCGTTGCCGGGGAGGTTCGCCGGGTGCGTCTCCTCCAGGTGCAGGCAGACGTGGCCGGGAGTGTGACCCGGCGTCCAGATCGCGCGCAGGCGGCGGCCGGTCAGGGGGAGGACGTCACCGGGGACGATCTCGCGGTCGGGGAGCGCGGCCCTGAGGCCGGGCAGGGTGCGCATGCGTCCCGAGCCGCGGGCGGCGCGGAGCGGCGCGAGGTGGTCGTCGGGCGCGCCGGCGGCGGTGAGTTTGGCGGTGATGTAGCCGAGCCAGGTGCCGGGCTCCGCGCCGCGGGTCCGGCGTACGACCTCGGTGTCGGCGGCGTGCATGGCGATCCACGCGCCGGACGCGTCGCGCACCTGGCCGGACAGGCCGTGGTGGTCGGGGTGGTGGTGGGTGATGACCACGCCGTGGATGTCGGTGACCGCCGTACCGAGCGCGGCGAGACCGGTGACCAGCGCGTCCCAGGACGTGGGGTCGTCCCAGCCCGTGTCGATCAGGACCGGGCCGTCGTCGGTGTCGAGCAGGTGGACCAGGGTGTGGCCGAGGGGGTTGTCCGGGATGGGCACCTTGAGGGACCAGACGCCACCGCCGTGCTCGGTCACCTGCGTCATGGGTCCCCAATTCCTCGTCCAGGACTAGAACTCGTTCCAATAGTCGCCCAGGTCGACTTCTTTGCAAAGGGGTCGGGTCATGGACTCCGACGACCGCAGCTGGTAACAGTTCTGATGAACCGTCAGATAACTCGGGAGCGTTGCCGGGCCGTGGGAGGCACACAGTCATGACCGAGCTTGTGGAGCACCGGAAGCTTTACATCGGCGGCGAGCTGACCGATCCGCTGGGGACCGAGGTCATCGAGGTCGTCTCGCCGCACACCGAGCAGGTCATCGGGCGGGTGCCGCACGCGTCCCGGGCCGACGTCGACCGCGCGGTGGCGGCGGCACGCGAGGCGTTCGACGAAGGCCCCTGGCCCCGGACGACGCTCGACGAGCGGATCGCCGTCGTCACGCGGATCAAGGACGCGATCGCCGTACGGCACGAGGAGATCGCCCGCAGCATCACCTCCGAGAACGGGACGCCCTACACCGCGAGCGTCATGATGCAGGCGCTGGCCGCGATGATGGTGTGGGACGCCACCCTCGCCGTCGCGCGCGACTTCCCGTACGAGGAGCGGCGGACCGGTGTGCTCGGCCCGCTTCTCGTACGCCGGGAGCCGGTCGGGGTGGTCGCGGCCGTCGTGCCGTGGAACGTCCCGCAGTTCACGGCGGCGGCCAAGCTCGCGCCCGCGCTGCTCTCGGGCTGCACGGCCGTGCTCAAGGTGTCGCCGGAGACGCCTCTCGACGCGTACATCCTGGCCGAGATAGCCACCGAGGCCGGGCTGCCGGAGGGCGTCCTGTCGATCATCCCGGCCGACCGCGAGGTCAGTGAGTACCTCGTCGGGCATCCGGACGTCGACAAGGTGTCGTTCACCGGCTCGGTCGCGGCGGGCAGGCGCGTCATGGAGGTCGCCTCGCGCAACCTCACCCGCGTGACGCTGGAGCTCGGCGGCAAGTCGGCGGCCGTGATCCTGCCGGACGCGGACCTGGAGAGCGCCGTCGCGGGGATCGTCCCCTTCGCCTGGATGCTCAACGGGCAGGCGTGCGTGGCCCAGACCCGCATCCTCACCCCGCGCTCGCGCTACGACGAGTTCGCCGAGGCGTTCGCCGCGGCGGCCGGCGCGCTGAAGGTCGGCGACCCGCTCGACCCGGCCACCGAGGTCGGCCCGCTCGTCGCCGCACGCCAGCAGCGGCGCTCCCTGGACTACATCAGGATCGGACAGGAGGAGGGAGCGAAGATCCTCACCGGCGGCGGACGCCCGGCCGGCATGGAGCGGGGCTGGTACGTCGAGCCGACGCTCTTCGGCGGCGTCGACAACTCGATGCGGATCGCCCGCGAGGAGATCTTCGGCCCGGTCATCTGCCTGCTGCCGTACGACGACGAGCGCGACGCGGTGCGGATCGCCAACGACTCGGAGTACGGGCTCAGCGGCAGTGTGTGGACCGCCGACACCGAGCACGGGATCGACATCGCGCGGCAGGTCAGGACCGGTACGTACTCCGTGAACACCTTCAGCGTCGACATGCTCGGGCCCTTCGGCGGCTACAAGAACTCCGGCCTCGGGAGGGAGTTCGGGCCCGAGGGGTTCGGCGAGTACCTCGAGCACAAGATGATCCATCTGCCGGCCGGGCACGGCCTCGGGGAGGCGTGATGGGGGACCGCTGGCACGTCGAGGTCGACCGGGGGGTGTGCATCGGCTCCGGCATGTGCGTGAACCACGCGCCGGGCTCCTTCACCCTGGACACCGCCCGCCAGTCGCACCCCGCGGACCCCGACCTCGACGCCGACGAGAAGGTGCTGGCCGCGGCGGAGGGCTGCCCGGTCGAGGCGATCGCGATCACGCTGCCGGGAAGCGGGGAGGTGGTCTTCCCGCCGGAGGACTGAACCGGCCGCCGCCCGGCGGAAGTTCAGCGTCGAACAAGTGCGAACGGTTCTTTACCTGTGAGTACCGCACTGTCATGACGTGACAGGTGTGACTGTTCCTCCCCCTCGGCCGCGTGGAAATCTCGGTGTCACCGCAGCCGAGGGGGGCCCATGGACAACCGGTACGAGGTCTTCTGCCTCGCCGACAGACAGTTCTACGAGACCCCGGACCGTCTCTCCGCGATCCGGCCCGGACAGTCCGGCCGGTCTTCGTCGGATGCGCTCTTCGAAACGGCCAGGCGTGAACTGCCGCCGGGCTGGCGGAGGTTCGTGTCCGGCGACTGGATGCACATCAACCCGGTCGACGACACGGGGGCGCCACTCCCCGGCCGGCCGCTGCAGGGCTGGAAGATCCACGTCTCGGCCTGCCTGGACAACGCGGAGAAGACAGCCGCGAAGGTGTGGGACTACTGCGTGCCGCGAGCCGTCCCGTTCAAGTTCGTACCGGGCCCGCAGCCGCTCCACCTGCGCAACTCCAAATACGCCGGACGCGGCTCCAGCGGCAAGTTCGTGACCGTCTATCCCGCCGACGAGAACGAGCTGCACGTCATCCTCCGGGAGCTGGGCGAGCTGCTCGACGGCGAGCCGGGACCGTACATCCTCACCGACCTCCGCTGGGGCGACGGCCCGCTGTACGTCCGCTACGGCGGCTTCGCGCACCGCTACTGCGTCGACGCCACCGGCACCCTCGTCCCGGCGATCGAGAACCAAGAGGGGACGCTCGTCCCCGACCTGCGCGAGCCGGCCTTCCACGTACCGGACTGGGTGGAGTTCCCCGCGTTCCTGGAGCCGCACCTCGCGGCCCGCAACGCCACCACCACCAACGACCTGCCGTACCGCATCAAGAGCGCGCTGCACTTCTCCAACGGCGGCGGGGTCTACCTCGGCGAGGACCTGCGCAGCGGGGAGAAGGTGGTCCTCAAGGAGGCGCGGCCGCATGCCGGACTCGCCGCCGACCGGGCCGACGCCGTCACCCGCCTGGAGCGGGAGCGCACCGCCCTGGAGCAGCTGTCCGGGCTCGGCGTCGCCCCCGAGGTCCGTGACTGGTTCATGCTCGGTGACCACCGCTTCCTGGTGATGGACCACCTGCCCGGCCGCACCCTCAACTCGTTCTTCGCGCAGCGGCATCCGCTGCTCGAACCGGAGCCGGACCCGGCCGCCGTGGCCGACTACACGCAGTGGGCGCTGCGCATCCATAGCGCCGTCGAGGAAGCGGTCGCCGCCGTGCACAGACGGGGCGTCGTCTTCAACGACCTGCACATGTTCAACATCATGGTCGGCCCGGACGAGGAGTCCGTGCGCCTGCTGGACTTCGAGGCCGCCGCGCGCGTCGAGGAGAACCACCGCCAGGCCATCGCGCACCCCGGCTTCATCGCGCCCCGCGAGCGCACCGGCTTCGACGTGGATCTGTACGCCCTGGCCTGTCTGCGGCTGGCGCTCTTCCTGCCGATGACCACCCTGCTCGTCGTCGACCGGGACAAGGCCCACCACCTGGCGGAGGTCACCGCGCGCCAGTTCCCGGACGTACCGAAGGAGTTCCTCGACGACGCGGTGGCGGTGATCTGCGGGACGGACACCGCACCCGACCGGCCGTACGTGCCCGTGGAGCCCGCCGACTGGCCGCGCAGCCGTGACGCGATCGCCGCGGGCGTCCTGGCCTCCGCCACACCCGGCCGCGACGACAGGATCTTCCCCGGCGACATCGCCCAGTTCGCGGACGGCGGCGGCCTCGGCATCGCGCACGGCGTCGCCGGTGTCCTGCACGCACTCGGCCAGGCCGGCGCCGGCCGGTACGAGGAGGGCGAGGAGTGGCTTCTGCGGCAGACCGGTCCGCCGCCGCTCGGCACCCCGCTCGGCCTGTACGACGGCCTGACAGGTGTCGCCCACGTGCTCGACGGGCTCGGCCACCGCGAACGCGCCCTGGACCTGGCCCAGCGGGTGCTGGACGAGAAGTGGCAACGGCTCGTTCCCGGGCTGTACGGCGGCCTCGCCGGCGTCGGGCTCGTCCTGGCGGAGCTGTCCAGGACCACCGGGGAATCGTTCCTGCGCCAGCGTGCCCTGGAAGCCGCGCAACTCCTCGCCGACCAGCTGCAGCCGGGGAGCGCCGCCGGCAGCGGCAAGCGCGCCGGACTGCTGCACGGCGCCACCGGCCCCGCGCTGCTCTTCCTGCGGCTGTACGAGGACACGGGCGCTCCGCAACTCCTGGACCTGGCCGCCGACGCCCTGCGCGCCGACCTCGCGCGCTGTGTCAGCAACGGCACCGGCACCCTGCTCGTCGACGAGGGGACGCGCACGATGCCGTACCTCGGGGCCGGGTCCGTCGGCATCGGCATGGTCCTCGACGACTTCCTCGCACACCGCGAGGACGAGGAGTTCGAGGCCGCGCGGGCCGGCATCCTACGCGCCGCCCGCTCGCGCTACTACGCCCAGCCGGGGCTGTTCAACGGGCGCGCCGGCATGGCGCTCCACCTGGCCAGGACCACCGCCCCCGGGGCGCGGCCCGAACACCTCGCCGCGCAGCTCGAAGGACTCGGCTGGTACGCCCTGCCGTACGAAGGCCACCTCGCCTTCCCCGGCGACCAGATGATGCGCCTGTCCATGGACCTGGGCACCGGCGGCGCCGGTGTGCTCCTCGCACTGGCAGCGGCGCACGGCACCGGCGCGCACCTGCCCTTCCTCCCGCCGCTCCGGCGGCCCTAGAACCGGTCCGGCTCCGGCCTGGAGCCGTACCGCCCAAAAGAACCCGTCCCCACGGGAACGGACAACCGAAGGGAAACACCATGGCACTTCTCGACCTTCAGAGCCTGGACACCCCCGAGACCGACGGCGGCGACCAGAGCAGCCTGAGCCTGCTGGCGTGCGACAAGCACAGCTCCAACAGCTTCCTGCTGTGTCTGTGACGTCGAGAGAGATCTCTGCGGCGTTCTGACAGAGATGCGGCCCCGGGGGGTACGGCACACCTCCCGGGGCCCGCACATCTGCCCGCACGAGGGGAAGGGGCGAAGGCGGATGCACCGGAAGCCGGCCCAGGAGCCGGACCAACCCCGTGCGGCCGACCGGCTGCTGCTCGGCTCCGTACGGCACAGCGCGGTCCCCGGCGCCGCGATCCTGGTCCTCAGTACCGCGGGCGCCGCGACTGGCCTGGCGCTGCCCGCCGTGCTCGGCCACACACTCGACCTGCTGCTCTCCGGGCGGTCCGCCACCGCGTGGCTCACCGCCTGCGCGGCCCTCACCTGCCTGCTCGTCCTGGTCGACGCGGTCGACGGGGTACTGACCGGCACCACCAACGCCCGCTCCACCGTCTGGTTCCGCCGCCGCCTGCTGCGGCACGTCCTGGCGGCCGGGCCACGCTGCACGGACCGGGTGCCGCCCGGCGACCTCGTGGCCCGACTGGTCGGCAACGCGGCCCACGCCGGAGGCGCCCCGGCCGCGCTCGCGGGCACGCTCGCCGCCGTGGTCACCCCCGTCGGCGGGCTCGTCGCCCTCGCGGTCGTGGACCTGTGGACGGCGGGGGCGTTCCTCGTCGGCATGCCGTTGCTCGTCCTGCTGCTGAAAGCCTTCGTCCGCGAATCCGGCGACAGCGTCGCGCGCTATCAGGAGGGCCAGGGCGAGATCGCCGCACGCCTCGTGGAGGCGGTCGGCGGCGCCCGTACGATCGCCGCCGCCGGCACGGCCCGCCGCGAACAGGCCCGCGTCCTGGAGCCGCTGGCGGGGCTCAGCGCCCAGGGCTACCGGATGTGGCGGGTCCAGGGGCGCTCCACCGCCCAGGCCGCCGTGATCGTGCCGCTGCTCCAGATCGCCGTGCTCGCGGTGGCCGGAACACGCCTCGCGGCCGGTGAACTCTCGGTGGGCGGGTTGCTCGCCGCCGCCCGGTACGCGGCGCTAGCCACCGGCATCGGCATGCTGGTCGGGCGGCTGAACGGCCTGGTGCGCAGCCGGGGCGCGGCCCGCCGACTCGCCGGCCTGCTCGCCGTACCGGCCACCGCGCACGGCGACGCGGAGCTGCCGCCCGGCGCCGGGACACTGGAGCTGCGCGGCGTCACGGTCGCCCACGGTGACCGTACGATCCTGGACGCTCTCGACCTCACCGTCCCCGGCGGCACCTCGCTGGCCCTCGTCGGCCGCTCCGGTTCCGGCAAGTCCACTCTCGCCGCGGTCGCCGGGCGCCTCGCCGACCCCGACGCGGGCACGGTCGCACTCGACGGCGTACCACTGCGGGAGCTGCCCCGTGACGTGCTGCGCCGCGCGATCGGCCAAGCCTTCGAGCGGCCCGCGCTGCTGGGCGGCACGATCGGCGGCACGATCGCCTTCGGTGGCGACGAACCGGACGCGTCAGCGGTGCGGGAGGCGGCCGGGGCAGCCTGCGCGGACGACTTCGTACGCCGCCTTCCGCTCGGTTACGACACCCCGTGCGCCGAGGCGCCGCTCTCCGGCGGCGAGGCGCAACGCCTCGGGCTGGCCCGGGCGTTCGCGCATCCCGGGAGGCTGCTGATCCTCGACGACGCGACCTCCAGCCTCGATACGGTCACCGAGCTGCGGGTTGGTGAGGCGCTGACCCGGGAGGCCGGTGCCCGTACCCGCCTGATCATCGCCCACCGGGCGTCGACGGCGGCCCGCGCCGACCAGGTTGCCTGGCTCCATGGGGGCCGCATCCGCGCGGTGGGGCCGCACGCGGTGCTCTGGCGGCAACTGGCCGGATACCGGGCGGTGTTCACCGACCCGGCGGCCGACGCTGACGTCGACGCCCACGCCGACCCGGGCACCGCGCCGGAGACCGTGCATCCCGCGACGGACCCCGCAACGGACCAAGGCAGGTCATGACGCCCGACGCATCCCCCCTGCGCACCGAAGGGCTGCGCTTTTTGAACCGGCGGCGGCCCGTGCTGGCCCGACTGGGCCTCTGGTCGCTGCTCGAAGCCGCGCAGACCTTCCTCTTCGGGTACGCCGTCGCGCGCGCGCTCGACCACGGGTTCCTGGCCGGACGTACGGCCGAGGGGCTGGGCTGGCTGGGGGCCGCCGCCGTGGCCGTCGCGGCCGGGGCGTACGGCACCGCGCGGGTCTTCCGGGCCGTGTCCGAGCTGGTGGAACCCTTGCGCGACGGCCTCGTACGCCGGGTCGTCGGCCGTGCCCTGCAGGACGCCGACCACGCGGCGGTGTCCCGGCTCACCCATCAGGTGGAGATCGCCAGGGACACCTTCGCGGGTCTGGTGATGGTCTCCCGGTCGTTCGTCTTCACGGCGGCCGGTGCGCTGGCCGGGCTGGCGTCGCTGGCGCCCGCGCTGCTGCTCGTCGTGGTGCCGCCGCTGGTCCTGGGGCTCGGCCTGTTCCTCGTGACCCTGCGCCCGATGGCCCGTCGGCAGGAGACGTTCCTCGACGCCGACGAGGCGGTCGCGGAGGTACTGGACGCCACCGCCGCCGGGCTGCGGGACATCGCCGCGGCGGGCGCCGAGACGCGGACGGCCGCCGGGGCCGACGCCCGGTTCGCCGCCGAGTTCCGCGCCGCGCGCACCCTCGCCCGGTGGGGCGTGCTGCGGGTGCTCGCGGTGGCGGTGGGCGGCCGGCTGCCGGTGGTCCTGCTGCTGGTGACCGCCCCCTGGCTGCTGGGCCGCGGGGTGACACCCGGCGACCTCGTGGGCGCCCTCACGTACCTCATGTACGCCCTGGTGCCCGCCCTCCAGAGCCTGATGCAGGCCCTGGGAACGGCGGGCTCCCGCCTGACGGTGGTCCTCCGCCGCCTGACGGAGCGGGGGTCCGGGCCGTCGGCGGACGAGGACGTCCCGGACACCGGACGGGCGCGGCCCCGACACCCGGATGCCGGGCGGGCCGAGTCCCGACGCCCGGATGCCGTCCGGGGCGGGTCCGGCCCGCGGCCCGACCCCCGGCACGGGGAGGACGCGGAGGCGGGCAGTTCCGTGGGGACGCCCATCTCCCGGCGGCCCCGAGCGGACGCCGACGTCGGCGGCGGTGCTCCTCCCGGTGCCGGAGCCCCGGTCCGGGAAGGGGCGGCGTGGGGAGGGAGCCCGTCCCGCTCGGCCGTTCGCGGGCGGCCCGCGGTGGAGCTGCGGGGCGTGACCTTCGCCTACGGGCCGCGCGCCGAGCCGGTGTTCCGGGCGCTGGATCTCGCCGTCCCGGCAGGTGGCCGTCTCACCGTCGTCGGGCCCAGCGGTATCGGCAAGTCCACCCTGACCGCCCTCGTCGCGGGACTTCTGGCCCCCGGCCGCGGCGAAGTCCTGCTCTGCGGCGAGCCGGTGCGCGACGCCGCACACCGGCGGGTACTGGTGCCGCAGGAGGCGTACGTCTTCTCCGGCGCCCTGCGCGACAACCTCACCTATCTGTGCCCGGAGCCGCCGTCCGATTCAGCCGTGCTCGCCTCCGCCCGCGCGGTCGGGGCGTACGAGCTGCTCCTGCGGCTCGGTGGTCCCGACGCCACCGTGGCCCCCGGCGAACTGTCGGCGGGCGAGCGGCAGTTGATCGCCCTCGCCCGCGCCCATCTGGCACCCGTGCCCGTCGTCCTGCTGGACGAGGCGACCTGTCATCTCGATCCCGCCGCCGAGGCCCGCGCCGAACGCGCCTTCGCCGAGCGCCCGGACACCACGCTGATCGTCGTGGCCCACCGGATCAGCTCGGCCCGGCGCGCCGACCGCGTGCTGGTGATGGACGGTACGCACGCGGTCTGCGGCAGCCACGACGAGCTGATCCGGCGCTCGGCTCTGTACCGGGACCTGGCCGGCGGCTGGTCAGAGCCAGCCGGCGCCCTGGGAGATGCGAATGGCGTCCACGCGATTGCGGGCCCCGGTCTTCCGGGTGATCGCGGCCATGTAGTTGCGCACCGTCCCGTTGGTCAGGTGCAGGCTGTGGGCGATCTCGGTGACGTCCGCCCCCTCGGCGGCCAGTGACAGCACGCTCAGTTCCCGTGTGGTGAGGGGACTCCGCGCGGCCTCCAGGAAGCCGCACGCCAGCGAGTCGTCGACGAACCGTTCGCCCGCCGCGACCCGCCGTACTCCTTCGAGGAGCCGCTCGGCCGGGGCGTCCTTGCTGACGTACCCCTGGGCGTCGGTCTCGTACGCGCGCCGCAGCAGACCGGGTTTGCCTGCCGGGACGAGGACGAGCAGCGAGCAGCCGGGGTGCGAATCCGACACTTCGGCGGCGGCGGTCAGGCACGGTGATCCCGGCCCTTCGGAGTCGGCCACGCAGACCTGCGGCGGCATTGACCCCGCGCTGCGTAACGCTCCGAGTGATGTGCTCGTCGATATCTCTATGCCGGACTCCTTTTCGAGCAGTGCGGCGAGTCCCGACCGCACCAGACAGACATCGTGCACGAGAAGAACGCGGATCATGCTTGTCACTGCCTGTTCCCCCTGGGGTCCCCCGGTGTCCTGCATGGACATGGCACGTCGCTCATTAGTACCCGGGGCGGCCGATCTCACGGTGCGAAATCAGGCCATTGGGGAGCGCGGCAGGGGCGCGGCGGGCGCACTCCAGGCGTGCGTGCGCCTGTTACCGGCGGTAGGTCACCGGGGTTCCGCCGGGGCCGGCCGGGTCGGTCAGATCGATCAGCCGGCACACCGTCTCGATGTCGATCTTCACCTGCGCGATCGACGCCCGGCCCGAAAGCCAGGTGATCAGTGCCGAGTGCCAGGTGTGCTCGATGACCCTGACCGCCGACAGCTGCTCCGGGGTCGGCGGTCCCTTCAGGTCCATCGCGTCCAGGATGATCGCCGTCGTCTGGCGCGAGACCGTGTCCACCTCGGGGCTGACGCTGCGGTCCGCGAAGGTCAGGGCCCGCACCATCGCGTCCGCCAGCTGCGGCTCCCGCTGCAGGGCCCGGAAGGCGCGCATCAGTGTCTCGGCGACCCGCTCGGCCGCGCTCTCGCCGCCCGGGGGCCGCTTGCGCAGCGTGGTGTGCATGTGCTGGAGCTGGTCCTGCATGGTGGCGACCAGCAGGTGGACCTTGGACGGGAAGTAGCGGTACAACGTGCCCAGCGCGACGCCGGCGGCCTCGGCGACCTCGCGCATCTGCACCGCGTCGAAACCGCCCCGGCTGGCCAGCTGGGCGCTGGCGTGCAGGATCCGGCGGCGGCGCGCCTCCTGGCGTTCCGTCAGAGGCGGCGACGAGGGCTTGACTTCCGCTGTCATGCGTCCCATTCCATGGCATTTGTCCGTACGCCGGGCATGGGGGGCCGGGGCCCCCGGGTGGCACAGCATGGCAGGGTGCCGGTCGTGGTGCGAATCACCTGATCCGGCGCTTACGGTTGCGCTACCTGCCGGTAGATTCAGACCTCGTCGGACGTTCGATACTGAAACTTGTTCTAGGTTAGCGCCAGCGGCTACGCTCCGGTGAAAGAGCAGTAAGAAGGGGGCCGGGAGTGACCGCTGAGGCCATAGAGGCGGGCCCCCACGCGGGGGACCTCGTCAAGGGCGACCGTCCGCTGCGCATCGCGCTCCTGACGTACAAGGGCAACCCCTTCTGCGGAGGCCAGGGCGTCTACGTCCGCCACCTCTCGCGCGAGCTCGCCCGGCTCGGCCACAGCGTCGAAGTCCTCGGCTCCCAGCCCTACCCCGTGCTCGACGAGGGCGTCCCGCTCACCGAGCTGGCCAGCCTCGACCTGTACCGCAGCCCCGACCCGTTCCGTACGCCGGGGCGCGACGAGTACCGCGACTGGATCGACGCCCTCGAAGTGGCGACGATGTGGACCGGCGGCTTCCCCGAGCCCCTCACCTTCTCGCTGCGCGCCAAGCGCCACCTGGCGGCCCGCCGGGGCGACTTCGATGTCATCCACGACAACCAGACGCTCGGCTACGGACTGCTCGCCGACCTCGGCGCCCCCCTGGTCACCACGATCCACCACCCCATCACCGTCGACCGGCAGCTCGACCTCGACGCCGCCGGCAGCCGCCGCAAGCGCGCCTCCGTGCGCCGCTGGTACGGCTTCACCCGCATGCAGAAGCGCGTCGCCCGCCGCCTGCCCTCCGTGCTCACCGTCTCCGGCTCCTCGCAGGAGGAGATAGTCGAGCACCTCGGGGTGCGCCGCGACCGCATCCGCGTGGTGCACATCGGCGCCGACACCGGCCTGTGGTCCCCGGACCCGTCCGTCGCCGAGATCCCGGGGCGGATCGTGACGACGTCCAGCGCCGACGTACCGCTCAAGGGACTCGTCCACCTCGTCGAGGCGCTCGCCAAGCTCCGCACCGAGCAGCCCGACGCCCACCTCGTCGTCGTCGGCAAGCGCGCCGAGGACGGTCCGGTCGCCCAGGCCATCGAGCGGTACGGCCTCCAGGGCGCCGTCGAGTTCGTCAAGGGCATCAGCGACCAGGAGCTCGTCGACCTCGTACGCAGCGCCCAGGTCTCCTGCGTTCCTTCCCTGTACGAGGGCTTCTCACTGCCCGCCGCCGAAGCCATGGCCACCGGCACCCCGCTCGTCGCCACCACCGGCGGCGCGATCCCCGAAGTCACGGGAAGGGACGGCGAGACGTGCCTGGCCGTGCCGCCCGGCGACGCGGGCGCGCTGGCCGCCGCTCTCGGCCGGCTCCTGGACGACCCCGCGCTGCGCCTGCGCCTCGGCGCGGCCGGACGGGCCCGCGTGCTGGACCGGTTCACCTGGGCCAAGGCCGCCCAGGGCACCGCCGAGCTCTACCGGGAGCGGATCGCCGCCCACAGCGCGGTGCGCGGGGGAGCCCGGTGAGACCCCGTTGACGCGGACGCCCCCGCCGACACAGAACCCCCGCCGCCCCGCGGCCCCCGCCATGCGCGCCCGGTGATCCGGCGCCGTAACCATCTCCATCCGGAAGGGCAGACCCCGTGCTGACCGTGGACTTCTCCCGCTTCCCGCTCGCCCCGGGCGATCGCGTACTCGACCTGGGCTGCGGCGCGGGCCGGCACGCCTTCGAGTGCTACCGGCGCGGCGCCCAGGTGGTGGCCCTCGACCAGAACGGCGAGGAGATCCGCGAGGTCGCCAAGTGGTTCGCCGCCATGAAGGAGGCCGGTGAGGCCCCGGCGGGCGCCACGGCCACCGCCATGGAGGGCGACGCGCTCAACCTCCCCTTCCCCGACGCCTCCTTCGACGTCGTGATCATCTCCGAGGTCATGGAGCACATCCCCGACGACAAGGGGGTGCTGGCCGAGATGGTCCGCGTACTGAAGCCCGGCGGGCGCATCGCCGTCACCGTGCCGCGCTACGGGCCGGAGAAGATCTGCTGGGCGCTGAGCGACGCGTACCACGAGGTCGAGGGCGGCCACATCCGCATCTACAAGGCCGACGAGCTGCTCGGCAAGATGCGCGAAGCGGGCCTCAAGCCGTACGGCACGCACCACGCCCACGCGCTGCACTCGCCGTACTGGTGGCTGAAGTGCGCGTTCGGCGTCGACAACGACAAAGCGCTGCCGGTCCGGGCCTACCACAAGCTGCTGGTCTGGGACATCATGAAGAAGCCCCTGGCCACGCGCATCGCCGAACAGGCCCTCAATCCCCTCGTGGGCAAGAGCTTCGTGGCGTACGCGACCAAGCCGCACCTGCCGGCCACGTCGGTCACGGCGGACGCCAAGTGACCATCCCCGAGCGCACGGAACACCTCGTCCTGCCCGGTGTCCTCACCTCCGAGGAGGCCGCCGCGACCGTGGCGGGCATCCTCGCCGCGCAGCGCGAGGACGGCGCCATCCCCTGGTTCAGGGGCCACCACCTCGACCCGTGGGACCACACCGAGGCCGCCATGGCGCTCGACGCGGCGGGCGAGCACGACGCCGCCGCCCGTGCCTACGCGTGGCTGGCCCGGCACCAGAACGCGGACGGCTCCTGGTACGCGGCGTACGACGACGGGGACGCGGAGCGCGTCACCGACCTGGGCCGCGAGACCAACTTCTGCGCGTACATCGCCGTCGGCGTCTGGCACCACTACCTGGCCACCGGCGACGACGCGTTCGTCGACCGCATGTGGCCGGCCGTCTACGCGGCGGTCGAGTTCGTCCTCGCCCTCCAGCAGCCCGGCGGCCAGATCGGCTGGAAGCGCGAGGAGGACGGCACGCCCGTCAACGACGCGCTGCTCACCGGCAGTTCCTCCATCCACCAGGCACTGCGCTGCGCGCTCGCCATCGCCGAGCAGCGCGAGGAGCCGCAGCCCGACTGGGAGCTGGCGGTCGGCGCGCTGCGCCATGCCATCCAGCGCCACCCGGAGCGGTTCCTCGACAAGAACCGCTACTCGATGGACTGGTACTACCCGATCCTGGCGGGCGCGGTCACCGGGCCGGAGGCCAAGGCCCGCATCGAGGCGGACTGGGACCGGTTCGTCGTCCCGGGGCGGGGCGTGCGCTGCATACTCCCGAACCCGTGGGTGACCGGCGGCGAAAGCTGCGAACTCGCCCTCGCCCTGTGGGTGATGGGGGAGTCGGACCGCGCGCTGGAGATTCTCCAGTCGATCCAGCACCTACGGGCGCCGGGCGGCATGTACTGGACCGGGTACGTCTTCGAGGGCAACCGGGCCGTCTGGCCCGAGGAGCTCACCACCTGGACGGCGGGTTCACTGCTGCTGGCGGTGGCCGCCCTCGGAGGAGACGAGGCGACCACCGCGGTCTTCAGCGGCGAACGGCTGCCGCTCGGCCTGGACCCGGACTGCTGCTGACAGCGGGCTCAGTGACGGCGGACGACGTTCGCCAGAGCGTGCCCGGCGAAGAGGTACACGATGGCCGCGAGCCCGTAGCCGGCGACGACGCGTGCCCAGGCCTCGTCGAAGGTGAACAGGTCGTAGGACCAGCCGGCCAGCCACCGGGCGGCGTCCTGGACGAAGTTCACCAGGTCGTTCGCGCGGTTGGCGTCCAGCAGGTACATCAGGATCCACAGGCCGATGATGACGGCCATGATGTCGGCGATGACGACGATGACCGTCGCTGCCTGGTTGCTTCCACTGCGATGGCGTGGGGACATGTCGAACGTGTTGCCGTTTTGCGCCGGTCAAAACCGGGCCGCCCGATTGCTCGATTCACTAGAGTGCCCGCATGACTGACCTGGGGCACGCGCAGTACTGCGACGAAATCGTCCGGCAGACCGACCTCCTGCGGGCCGTCCTGATCGGCGCGGACCTGGGCGCGAAGGTGCCGACCTGCCCCGACTGGACCCTGGGACACCTCGCGCGGCACGTCGGCGGCGCGCACCGCTGGGTCGAGACGATCGTACGGACGAAGGCTTCCGGCGACGTCCCCGAGGACCGGGTGCGCGGTTTCACAGGGCCCGGCGACGCCGAGCCGGCCGCCCTGGACACGTGGTTGGCGGAGGGCGCGCAGAAGGCGGCCGACACGCTGCGCGCGGCCGGGCCGGACGCCCAGGTGTGGTCCTGGAGCGCGGACCACCGGGCGGCGTTCTGGGCGCGGCGCATGACCCACGAGACGGTGGTCCACCGCGCGGACGCGGCGATCGCCGCCAAAATCGCCTTCGAGGTCGCTCCGGAAGTGGCGGCCGACGCGATCGACGAGTGGCTGGAGATCGTCGCCTGGACGCAGTCCACCGGCACCGACGCGGAGGCGAACGAGCTGCGGGGCGCGGGCCGCTCCCTCCACCTCCACGCGACGGACGTGCCGGACGCGGAGTGGCTGATCGAGTTCGGCGCGGACGGCTTCACCTGGCGCCGGGCCCACGAGAAGGCGACAGTCGCGCTGCGCGGCCCGCTCGCCGACGTACTCCTGGCCTTCTACCGCCGCCTGCCCACCGACAGCGACCGGGTGGAGGTGCTGGGCGACGCGGCGCTGCTGGACTTCTGGCTGGAGCGGGCGTCGTTCGGCTGAGAGCCGCGTACGGTCCGGCCCGCAGACCGACCGGCAGGAGCCGGAAGGCCGTCCGGCTCGGTACCCCGGTCGTACAACTGGCTCCTGATCAGCTGTTCAGGTCGGCCAGTACGCGCAAGGTATGCCGGTCGGGGGCCGTCACCAGGAGGTCGGTGACCGGGCCCTCGCGCCACAGCTCCAGGCGTTCCGCGATCCGCTCGCGCGGGCCCACGAGGGAGATCTCGTCGGCGAACGCGTCGGGAACCGCCAGGACCGCCTCCTCCTTCCGGCCCGCGAGGAACAGCTCCTGGACGCGTCGGGCCTCCTCCTCGAAACCCATGCGGGCCATCAGGTCGGCGTGGAAGTTGCGGGCCGCGTGCCCCATGCCGCCGATGTAGAAGCCCAGCATCGCCTTGACCGGCAGCAGGCCCTCCGCCACGTCGTCGCAGACCTTGGCCCGCGCCATCGGCGCCACCATGAACCCGGCGGGGAGAGCGGTCAGCGACGCGGCGTACACCTCTGTGCGCATCGGCGACCAGTAGAGCGGGAGCCAGCCGTCGGCGATGCGGGTCGTCTGGGCGATGTTCTTCGGGCCCTCTGCGCCGAGCAGGAGGGGGAGGCCGGACCGCAGCGGGTGAGTGATCGGCTTGAGTGCCTTGCCGATTCCGACGGCGTCCGCGCCCCGGTACGGGAGCGGGTGGAACCGCCCGTCCACCTCCACCGGCGCCTCACGCGCGAGCACTTGGCGGATGGTGTCGACGTACTCCCGCGTCGCGGTGAGCGGACTGGCGGGGAAGGGGCGCCCGTACCAGCCCTCGACGACCTGTGGGCCCGAAAGTCCGAGCCCGAGCGTCATCCGGCCGCCGGAGAGGTGGTCGAGGGTGAGGGCGTGCATGGCGGTGGCGGTGGGCGTGCGGGCGGCCATCTGGGCCACGGCGGTGCCGAGCCCGATGCGGGAGGTGTGCGCCGCGATCCAGGTGAGGGGAGTGAAGGCGTCGGAACCCCAGGCCTCGGCGGTCCACACGGAGTCGTAGCCGAGGCGCTCGGCCTCGCGGGCCAGGGCGAGATGGCCGGGGTCGGGCCCGCGGCCCCAGTAACCGAGAGCGAGTCCGAGGCGCATCCCTGAGTCCTCCCCGTACGACCGTTGCTGACGGTGCGTCAGAACAATGACCGGGCGACTGTACGACAACGGCCCCCCGCCCGGAAGGGCGAGGGGCCGTCGCTGTCGCGCTACGGGATGTCAGCCGCGCTGGATGCCGGTGGTGTCCTGGAGGACACCGCGGCGGCCGTCCTGCGTCTGGGCGACCAGACCGGGACCGCGCTGCTCCACCGCCAGGTACCAGGTGCCGGGCGCCAGCTCGGCGATCGGCGTCTGCGAACCGTCCTCGGCGTACAGCGGACGGGCGACCGGAACCGCGAACCAGAACGGCGCGAAGTCCGCGGCGGCGGTGGTGGGACCGCCACCCTGCTGCGCCTGCGGTGCCGGGGCCTGCTGCTGCGCCTGCTGCTGACCCTGCTGGGGCTGCTGCGCACCGTACGGCTGCTGCTGGCCGGGGCCGGGCTGACCGGGCTGCCCGCCGAAGGGCGGCTGCTGGGCGCCGGGGTAACCGTAGCCACCGGGGCCCGGCTGACCGGGCTGCCCGCCGTACGGCTGCGCGACCTGCGGCTTCGGGGCGCCCATGAGCGGGGCCTTGAGCGCGGGCACGAGCGGGGCGGCGACGGCGCCGGCGGCGAGGATCAGCACCGCGAGCAGGCCGAGGATCTGGCCCGGACCGGAGTCGCTGCCGTCGATGATCGTCCAGAACGCGGTCCAGGCCGCGAAGACGGCGAACGCGACGCCGAACTGGCCGAGGTCGAGGCCCGCGATCTTGCGCTGCTGCGGCAGGGAACGGGACACCACGATGAGCGCCGCCGCGATCACGCCGGCGAGGTAGATGCTCATCAGGAGGCCCAGGCTGTCCCAGGCGTTGAAGGAGCCGACGTCCGGAGGGCAGAAGTTGCCCGAGCAGGCCGGCTTGTCGTACGACTTGAAATCGAGGAACGAGGCGATGAACAGCACCACCGCTGCTCCGATCACCACGCCGTCGCCTCGAGTGAGGGAGCGGATGTTCACTTTGAAGGTCCTTAGTGGGTCGACTCGTCGGGGCGGCACAGTGTGAAGCTCGGGGGCAGCTCCCCATCGTACGGATGAATGTATCGTCCCCTCCGCGGGGTCGGCCCCCGGGTGTCAGACCTACCCCTTCAGGTAACTCCCGATGCCGTCCGCGATCCCCTGCGCCGCTTTCTGGCGCCAGCCTTCGTTCGTCAGCAGAGCCGCGTCCTTCGCGTCACGCATATTGCCGCATTCGATGAACACCTTGGGCACAGTCGACAGGTTGAGGCCGCCGAGGTCCTTGCGTACGTCCAACGCGGTGCCGTCGCCCACGTAGTTGGAGGGCGCGCTGCCCGTCGCCTGGACGAACTTGCCCGCGATGCGCGTTCCCAGATCGCGCGAAGGGCCGACGATCTTCGTGGTGTCCGCGGCTCCGTCCTTCACCAGGGCGGGCAGGATCACGTGGAAGCCGCGGTTCCCGGCCGCCGAGCCGTCGGCGTGCACGGAGACCACGGCGTCGGCCTTCGCCTCGTTGCCGATGCGTGCCCGCTCGTCCACGCACGGGCCGTACGGGCGGTCCTCGTTCTGCACCAGTTTGACCGTCGCGCCCTGTGCCTCCAGGAGGGAGCGCAGGCGGCGCGAGACGTCGAGGGTGAACGAGGCCTCGGTGTAGCCGCCGTTGGTGGACGTGCCCGTGGTGTCGCATTCCTTGTGATGCGTACCGACATCGACGAGTTTGTTGATTTCGCGCGTATGGCGGAAATTGCCGGGGTTGTGACCGGGATCGACCACTACGACCTTGCCGGCGAGCGGCCCGGTCCCGTCCGGCTTCGGGGTCTTCCCGTCCTTCCCGTCCTTCTTGGTTCCGGAAGGGGAGGGCGAGGCGGCGGACGGGGAGGCGCTCGACGCGGGCGGCTTGGTGGGCGCCGACGGCTTTCCGTCGGCGGGCGGCGACGCGGACCGGCTCTGGCCGGGGAGCGGCATCACCTTCGGCGGATCGCTGTCGCCGGGGCCGCTCATCGCCTGCCACACGAGCCAGCCCGCCAGCGCGGTCGGCACGAGCGCGGCGACCGCGACGGTGACGTTCCCGCGGCCGAAGCGGCGGGAAGAGGACGGGGGGGTGGGGGGCTGGCTGTCGTACGACACCCGGCGATGCTATCCGGGCCGGTCAGATCCCCGGGGAAACGCGGCGCAGGACGCGCAGCGAGTCGGTCACCGAGACTTCGGTGAAAGCGCCGGACGTGAGGGCGCGCTGGTGCACGCGGTAAGGGGCCTGGCCTCCGTCCGCCGGGTCCGGGAAGACGTCGTGGATCACCAGTAGCCCGCCGTCGGCGACGTACGGCGCCCAGCCCTCGTAGTCGCCGTTCGCGTGCTCGTCGGTGTGGCCGCCGTCGATGAAGACGAGACCGGCCTTGCCGCCCCACACGGCCGCGACCTGCGGCGAACGCCCGACGATCGCGACCACGTGGTCTTCGAGGCCTGCCTTGTGCAGCGTGCGGCGGAAGGTCGGCAGGGTGTCCATCAGGCCGACCTCCGGGTCCACGACCGTCGGGTCGTGGTACTCCCAGCCGGGCTGCTGCTCCTCGCTGCCCCGGTGGTGGTCGACGGTGATCGCGACCGTGCCGGCCTCGCGGGCGGCGTCGGCGAGCAGGATCGTGGAGCGCCCGCAGTACGTACCCACCTCGACCAGCGGCAGCCCGAGCGCACCGGCTTCGGCGGCGGCGGCGTACAGGGCGAGCCCTTCGCGCACCGGCATGAAGCCCTTGGCGGCCTCGAAAGCGGCGAGCGTCTCCGGCTTGGGGGCGGCGGCCATGGGGTTCCTCCTGGTCGTGCGCGTCTACTGGGCGGTCACATCGTAGGCGGGGGCCGCCCGACACTGCGGGGCGGCCGTTCGCGATGCCCCCTGATCCCCGTCGCCACAGCGCTCCGCCCCGGTGCGGGTGCGGGCACCGGGGCGGAAGGGGTGGTTGTCAGTGGAAGACGACCGAGCGCACCTTGAGTCGCTCGGAGCCGTGGCCGGTGTGGGCTTGGAGGTCGAACTGCGGGCCGGTGCACTCTGCCCCCGCGTAGACGGTGGCGGCCGCATTCGTCGCGTTCCCTGGCGTGTGGGCCGGCAGAACGGTCTCGTCCGCCACCTCGGGAAGGGTGACGCACTCCCCGCTCGGAGGGTTGGTCAGCGTGCCGGTCTGGTCGGCGTACTTGTACGTGAAGGTGCCGTCGGCCGCACCGGCCGGGGCGGGCAGCGTCAGTACGAGCGCGAAGGCGCCGACAGTGGCCGCCAGGGTGCTGCGGAGTCGCATGAAGTTCCATCCGGTTGATGTTGAAGGCTTTGTGCCTTCTGTCCGTTGCCCACGCGGATGCCCCACGATGTCCCCGCCACTCGAACGGGTGTAGCCGTATCGATTCTTCACCCCACACCTGACCTTCCGTCAGATTGAAACGTGTTCTAGTCTGCCGCGCATGGGTATCGGAATCACGCAAGAGCATCGCGACCTGGCGGACTCCGTACGCCGTTGGCTCGCGCGGGCCGTGCCGCCCGAGGCCGTGCGGAAGGTGCTCGACGGGACTGTGCTCGACGGGACTGTGCTCGACGGGACTGGGTTCGACGGGACGAAAGAGCGGCGGCCCGGGTACTGGGACGGGGCCGCGGAGCAGGGCCTGCACGGGATTCATCTGCCCGAGGAGTGCGGCGGCGGAGGCGGGACGCTGCTCGACCTCGCCGTCGTACTGGAGGAGACCGGCCGTGCCGCGCTTCCCGGGCCGTATCTGCCGAGTGTGCTCGCCTCAGAGGTGCTGCGGCGCGGCGGCCGTGGTGAGCTCGTCGCCGCGCTGGCGTCGGGCGCGCGCATCGGGGCCGTAGCGCTCGGCGCGGGGACACTCACCGCCACGCCCGTCGACGGCGGCTACCGGCTGGACGGGACCGCCCCGCCCGTCCTGGGCGGCGCGCAGGCGGACGTCCTCGTGCTCGCCGCCGGGAGCGAGTGGTTCGCCGTGGACGCCGGGGAGCTGGCGGTCCGCACGCACGACAGCGCCGACCCGACCCGGCTCACCGCCGAGGTCACCGCGCACGCCGTCACCGTCCCCGCCGACCGGCTGCTCGTCTTCGGTGCCGACGGCGGTGGTGCCGGCGGTGTGCGCGGTGTCGGCGACGGTGAGGGTGGCGGTGCGTCCGTCACCGTCCACGATCTCGCCGCCGTGCTGTACGCGGCCGACGCGTGCGGCACCGCCGGCTGGGCGCTGCACACCGCCGCCGAGCACGCCAAGGTGCGCGAGCAGTTCGGGCGGCCCATCGGACAGTTCCAGGCGGTCAAGCACCTCTGCGCCGACATGCTCGTACGTCTCGAACAGGCCAGGGCGCTCGCCTGGGACGCGGCCCGTTCCGTCGGAACCGAGGCCGGGGGGCTGGTCGCCGCACTCGCCGCGTCGGCCGCACTCGACGCCGCGTACTCCTGCGCCAAGGACTGCGTCCAGATCCTCGGCGGCATCGGCTTCACCTGGGAACACGACGCCCACCTGTACCTGCGCAGGGCGCTGGTCGCCCGGCAGCTGCTCGGCACGGGCGACGCCCACCGGCTGCGCGCCGCGCGCCTCGCCGCGGCCGGTGCGCGGCGCGAGCTGCGGCTGGAGCTCCCGCCGGAAGCGGACGCGTACCGGAAACAGGCGTGCGAGGCGATCGGGGTCGCGCGCGGCCTCGACCCGGGCGCCGCCCGCCGCGCCCTCGCGCCGACCGGGTACGCCGCCCCGCACCTGCCGCCGCCGTACGGGCTGGGGGCGGGCCCCGTGCAGCAGCTCGCCGTGCAGCGGGAGATGCGGGAGGCGGGGGTGAAGGTGAGCGACCTGGGGATCGCCACCTGGGTCGTGCCCTCCCTGATCACGTACGGCACGCCGGAGCAGCAGGAGCGCTACCTGGGGCCGACGCTGCGCGGCGACGTGCTGTGGTGCCAGCTGTTCTCGGAGCCGGAGGCGGGGTCGGACCTCGCGTCGCTGCGGACGCGGGCGGACAGGACGGCCGACGGGTGGCGCGTCAACGGCCAGAAGGTGTGGACGAGCGCGGCGCAATGGGCCGACTACGGGATCCTGCTCGCCCGCACGGACCCGGACGCGCCGAAGCATCAAGGGCTGACGTACTTCGTCGTCGACATGAAGGCGGCCCGCGGCATCGACATCCGGCCGCTGAGGGAGATCACCGGCGACTCGCTCTTCAACGAGGTCTACTTCGACGACGTACTGCTGCCCGCCGACGCGGTGGTCGGGGAGGTGAACGGCGGCTGGCAGGTCGCCCGCAACACCCTCGGCAACGAGCGGGTCCACATGGCAGGGCAGGTCGCCTTCGACACCGGGCTCGAAGCGTTGATCGCGGGGTCCGACAGACTCGACGGCGCGTACCGGGCGCGCATCGGGGCGCTCCTCGCCGAGGCACACGCCCTCGCCTGCATCGGGCTGCGTACGACGACGCGCCAGGTGTCGGGGCTCGATCCGGGCGCGGGAGCGAGCGTACGCAAACTCGTCCAGACACCCCACCAGCAGAAGGTCGCCGAACTCGCCCTCGAGCTGCTCGGCCCGCGGGGCGCGGTGCGCGAGGGGGCGGGGGAGCGGGCCGTGCACGGCTTCCTCATGTCGCGCTGCCTGACGATCGCGGGCGGCACGACGCAGGTCCAGCTCAATGTCGTCGCCGAGCGCCTGCTCGGCCTGCCGCGTGACTGAAGGGAGCTCCGCTGATGAAGGCGTACATCGTCGGTGTCGGGATGACGAAGTTCGAGAAGCCCGAGCGTCGTGACTGGCAGTACTGGGACATGGCGAAGGAGGCCGGGACGAAGGCGCTGGCCGATGCCGGGGTCGCGTACGGGGAGGTCCAGCAGGTCCCCGTCGGCTACTGCTTCCAGGCCTCGACAGCCGGCCAGCGGGCGGCGTACGAACTCGGCCTGACCGGCGTCCCCGTCTACAACGTCAACAACAACTGCGCGACCGGATCGACGGCGCTGATGATGGCCCGGCAGTTCGTCGAGGGCGGCATCAGCGACTGTGTGCTGGCGCTGGGCTTCGAGAAGATGAAGCGGGGCGCACTGGGCGGCGGCTCGGACGGGGGCGACTTCGCCACGTCGCCCGTCGCCCGCCACTACGGCGTGATGGCTGCCGCGCACGGCTTCGAGATGACCCCGCCCACCGCGCAGATCTTCGGCAACGCGGCGCGCGAGCACATGGAGCGGTACGGCACGACGGAGGCGCAGCTGGCCGCAGTCGCCGCCAAGAACCACCGGCACTCGGCGGACAACCCCAACGCCCAGTTCCGGGACGTGTGGACGGCCGAGGAGATACTCGCCGCGAAAACCGTCCACCGGCCGCTCACCAGGCTCCAGTGCTCCCCGACCTCCGACGGGGCGGCGGCGGCCCTGGTCGTCTCCGAACGATTCGTCGTCCGGCACGGCCTGCACGGCAAGGCCGTCGAGATCGTCGCCCAGGCGATGACGACGGACACCGAGGAGTCCTTCGCGTCCGGTTCCTGCGTCGACGTGGTGGGCAAGCCGATGTCCCGGGCGGCCGCGCGGCAGGTGTACGAGGCGTCCGGCCTCGGCATCGAGGACGTCGACGTGATCGAGCTGCACGACTGCTTCTCCGTCAATGAGCTGCTGACGTACGAGGCGCTGGGCATGTGCCGGGACGGCGAATCCGGCAAGCTCGTGGAGAGCGGAGCGACGACGTACGGGGGGCGCTGGGTCGTCAACCCGTCCGGCGGCCTGATCTCCAAGGGCCACCCCCTGGGCGCGACCGGCCTCGCGCAGGCGGCGGAACTGACCTGGCAGCTGCGGGGCGAGGCGGGGGCGCGGCAGGTGGACGGGGCGCGGGTGGGCCTGGCGCACAACATCGGGCTGGGCGGGGCGGCGGTGGTGACGCTGCTGCGGGGAGCGTGAGCCGCGGGGCGTGGGAGGATTCGTGCGGGCCGGCAACTGGCCGGCCCATGGAAAGGGCGTCCTCACATGGCAGCGGGATATTCGGAATGGAAAGTCAACCGGCAGTATTCGGTGAATGACCGCGTCGCTCACCTGGGTAAGCAGTACCGCTGCCTGGTGACGCACAAGTCGAATTCCGCGAGCAATCCGAAGACGACCGTGAAGATGTGGCAGAAGGACGCCGCCTAGGACCCGTGAGGCCGTGCCCCGGGCGATCCCGGAGGGTGAGCGAGGACGTGGGCCGCCACGCCGATGTACGGGGTGCAGTGTTGCTGCGAGCATGACAGGCATGGTCCAAGCCTCCCCCTCCTCCGAAACCCGGATACCCGCCGCCCGCAAGCCGTCCCGCACCTGGGCCGTCGTGCTCGCCGCCTGTGCGGGCCAGTTCCTCGTCGTCCTCGACGTCTCCGTCGTCAATGTCGCGCTGCCCTCGATGCGCGCCGACCTCGGGCTCAGCGCGATCGGGCTGCAATGGGTCGTCAACGCCTACTCGATCGCCTTCGCCGGATTCATGCTGCTCGGCGGACGCGCCGCCGACCTCTTCGGCCGTAAGCGCACGTTCCTGACCGGGCTCGGCCTGTTCACCGCCGCCTCCCTCGCCGGCGGGCTCGCCCAGGAGGACTGGCACCTGCTGGCCGCCCGCGCCGTGCAGGGCCTCGGCGCGGCGGTGCTGGCCCCCGCGACGCTCACCATCCTCACCTCGGCCGTCCCCGAAGGCCCTGCCCGGACGCGGGCCATCGGAACGTGGTCGGCGGTCGGCGCGGGCGGCGGCGCCGCGGGCGGGCTCGTCGGCGGCGTACTGACGGACGCGCTGTCGTGGCGCTGGGTCCTGCTGATCAACGTGCCGGTCGGCGCCCTGGTCCTGGCCGGCGCGGCCCTGTGGCTCGTCGAGAGCCACGCCAGGGACGGCCGGCGGCTCGACCTCCCCGGCGCACTGCTGGTCACCGCCGGGCTCGCGACCCTCGCGTACGGGATCGTGCAGACCGAGGCGCAGGGCTGGACGGCGGCCGAAACCCTGGTGCCTCTGGCGGCGGGGCTCGTGCTCCTCGGCGTCTTCGTGGCGGTGGAGGCGCGGACGAAGGCACCGCTGATGCCGCTGAAGTTCTTCCGCGTACGGGCGGTCTCGGCGGCGAACGCGGCGATGTTCGTGAACGGCTCCGCGCTGTTCTGCATGTGGTTCTTCATGACGCTGTACGCCCAGAACGTCCTCGGCTACACCCCGCTCGGCGCCGGGCTCGCCCTCGTCCCCAGCTCGATGAGCATCGTCCTCGGCGCCAAGCTGGCCCCGCGTTTCATGGCCGGGTTCGGGGCCCGCCGGGTCGCGGTCACCGGCACCCTGATCGCGGCCGCCGGCATGGCGTGGCAGTCCTCGATGGACGACGACGGCACGTACCTCACGGCCATCCTCGGCCCCGGCATCGTGATGATGGCCGGCGCCGGCCTCGCGTCGACCCCGCTGGCCGCGCTCGCCACATCGGGCGGCGAACTGGGCGACGCCGGGCTCCTGTCGGGCCTCATCAACACCTCGCGCACGATGGGCGGCGCACTGGGCCTCGCGGTCCTGTCGACGGTCGCGGCGTCCAGGACGGCGGGCGGTGCGAGCGCGGAGGCCGTCACGGCCGGATACGCGCTGGCGTTCCGGGTGGGCGCGGGGGCGCTGTTCGCCGGGGTCGCGCTGATGCTGGTCTGGCTGCCGCGCCGGAGGAGGCAGGGGTAGCGGGCAGGGTCAGAGCCAGCCCTGCTGCCGCGCTGCCCGTACGGCTTCCATGCGGTTGCGGGTGCCGGTCTTGCCGATGGCCGACGACAGGTAGTTCCGTACGGTCGACTCCGACAGGCGCAGCTTCCCCGCGATGTCCGCCACCGTCGCGCCGTCCACCGCCGCGTTCAGTACGTCGCACTCGCGCGCGGTCAGCGGGCTCGGCCCCGAGCTGAGGGCGGCCGCCGCCAGCGCCGGGTCGATGACGGTCTCGCCGGTCAGCACCCGGCGGATCGTCGCGGCCAGCTCCTCCACGGGACCGTCCTTGACCAGGAAACCCGCCGCGCCCGCCTCCATCGCGCGCCGCAGGTATCCCGGCCTGCCGAAGGTGGTGAGGATGACGACCCGGCAGTCGGGCGCCTCGTCGCGCAGCAGCGCGGCGGCGTCGAGACCGCTGAGGCCCGGGAGTTCGATGTCCAGGAGTGCCACGTCGGGCCGGGAGGCGACGGCGGCGTCCACGATCTCGTCGCCCGCGGCGACCTGGGCGACGACCTCGATGTCCGCCTCCAGGCCGAGCAGCAGGGCCAGGGCGCCGCGCATCATGCCCTGGTCCTCGGCGAGGAGGACTCTGATCATGGGGTGGGCTCCAGTTCGAGGTCGGTACCGGCGGGCAGTTCGGCGCTCACCAGGAAGCCGCCGCGGGTGGAAGGGCCGGCGTCGAGCGTGCCGCCGGCCGCCGCGAGACGCTCGGTGAGGCCCTTGAGGCCCGTGCCGCCGATCGAGGCGAGGGGCTGGTCGGAGCTTACGCCCCGGCCGTTGTCGGTGATCTTCAGATGCACGCGTTCGGGTGAGCTGTCGACGGAGATCTCGCAGCGGTCCGCGCCACTGTGCCGTACTGCGTTGGTGACGGCCTCCCGCACCACCCAGCCGAGCAGCGCCTCCGTCTGCGGGGACAGGGGCGGACCCGTCCGGCGTACGACCGGCTCGATGCCGGCCGCGCCGAGGGCGGACCGGGCGCCGTCGAGTTCGGCGGCCAGACTGCCCTCGCGGTAGCCGGTGACGGCTTCACGGATCTCGGTCAGGGCCTGGCGGCCGACGGACTCGATGTCGGAGACCTGGGCGAGGGCCGCGTCCAGGTCGCGCGGGGCGAGGCGGCGGGCGGCCTCCGACTTCACGACGATGACGGACAGCGTGTGGCCGAGGAGGTCGTGCAGGTCGCGGGAGAAGCGCAGGCGTTCCTTCTCGACGGCGGCGTGGGCCAGTTGCTCGCGGGTGGCGCGCAGTTCACGGACCGTCGCGGAGAGGGACAGGATGGTGGCGGTCACCAGGCCGCTGATGAAAGTGCCGTAGCCGACGGCGGCGGAGTCCCAGATCCGGCCGCCGTCCCCGCTCGCGAGGTATCCGGCGGAGCCGGAGACGGCGCTCAGCACCACGATGAGCGCCTTGTCGCGCAGTACGGTCCCGCAGGCCAGCGCGAGCAGGGGGAAGAGCAGCCGCCACGGGCCGCCGTAGGCGTGCGCCACCGCGTAGGTGACGCCCGCCATGCCGGCCAGTGCCACCAGTACCGACGGGTGCTTGCGCCTCTTCTCGTCGAAGGCGTTGAACACGACGTAGATGTAGAGGGAGTTGAAGGCGAGCAGTCCGGCGCCGCCCAGCCAGGGGTTCGGTGTCCTGCCCTGGATCAGGTTGGACAGGCCGCCCAGGCCGAACAGCAGCCACGGCAGCATGGTGAAGCCGCTCGGCGGGCCGGGCCGCCGCAGTTCGTCGCACTTCCCGCCGCCCACAGCCGTCCCCGTTTCTCCCCGTACTGCCAGGGCGCTCACGCGGTCCTGGCCGACCGACGGTAGGAGACCACGGCGTACGACCCGAAGGCCAGCAGCCAGCAGCAGAGCACCACGAGCGTCACCGGGTCCGGCGCGCCGCCCGCCGTCGTGGACCGGCCGAGGTCCGCGAAACGGTAGGCCGGGCTGTACTCGGCGAGGGCGCGCAGCCAGCCCGGGAAGAACTCGGTGGGGAACCACAGTCCGCCCAGGAGCGAGAACCCCGTCAGGCACGCCATGTTGACGAGGCCGGCGGTCTGGGCGGTCAGCCGGTAGCCGTTGCCCATGCCGAACAGGGTGAAGGGCAGCGCCCCGAGCCACAGCAGCAGCGTCAGCGCGGCCCACTGCCAGGCGTCGAGCCGTACGCCGTTGACCAAAGCGCCGGCCATCAGCACCGCCAGCACCGCCGGCAGCACGGTCACCGAACCGCTGATCGCGCGCCCCAGCACCACGCGCCGGGGGTCCAGCGGCGTGATGCGCAGCTGCCGCAGCCAGCCGAGCGCCTTGTCGGATGCGACACCCGTACCGATGGAGGTCGCGGCGCCCAGCGCTCCGTACGCGGCCATCCCGACCATGGCCGAGACGCGCCAGGTGTCGGCGGTGTTCTCGGTGGCGTCGCCCTTGCCGATGTTGGTGAACAGGAGATACATCAGCACGGGCATCCCGATCCCGAAGATGACGAACCCGGGATCGCGCAGGGTGCGGCGTGTTTCCAGCCTGATGTATCCGAGCATCACACGGTCTCCCCGGTGAGCTGGAGGAAGGCGTCGTCGAGGGAGGCGGGGGCCACTTCGAGGCCGCGGATCGCGCCCAGTCCGGCGAGGGCGACCACGGTGGCGTCCGAGTCGTCCGTACGCAGATACGTGCGGCCGCCGCGCGTCCGCGCCGAGACGACGCCGGGCAGCAGCGCGAGCGCCACGTCGTCCCGCGGGCCCGCCGGGCCGCGGTCGAAGGAGACCAGGCTCCCGCCCGCCGCCCGCTTCAGGCGGTCGCCGCTGTCGTCCGCGACGATCCGGCCGCGGTCGATGACGACGATCCGGTCGGCGTTGTCGTCGGCCTCCTCCAGATAGTGGGTGGAGAAGAGGACCGTGTTGCCGCGGCCCGCGTAGGCCCTCATCGAGTCCCAGAAGGCGCGTCTGGCCTCCACGTCGAGCGCCGCGGTCGGCTCGTCCAGCACGATCAGCTCCGGGCCGCCCGCCAGCGCGACGGCGAAGCGCACGCGCTGCATCTGGCCGCCGGACAGCTTGTCGACGCGGCGGGACCCGAACGCGCCCAGCCCCGCCAGCTCCAGCGCCTCGGCGACCGGCATCGGGCTCGGATACGTCGACGCGACGAAGGCGACCAGCTCGCGCACGGTGACCCGGGGGATCGGCCGCCCGTCCTGAAGCATCGCCCCGACCCGCCCGGCGCGGACCGCCCGCGCCGGGGTGTCCCCGAAGAGGCGGACCGTGCCCTCGTCGGGCTCGTCGAGCCCGAGCAGCAGCGAGAGGGCGGTCGACTTGCCGGCGCCGTTGCGGCCGAGCAGCGCGACCGTCTCCCCGCGCCGGATGTCCAGCCCGATCCCGTCCACGGCACGCACGGCGCCGAAGCTCTTGACCGCCCCGGTGAAGCTCACCGCGAGCCGGTCGTCCCTTGTCGTCTTCATAAGGACGACGCTACGGAGAAGGGGCGGTGCGGCGGCAGATGCGCTTGTACGGACTCGGCCGGGACAAATGTACCGGCGGCCCGTCGCCGGTGATCTGACGCAGCGTCAGCGAGCTGTCTTCACAACTGTCCGGGCGTGAGCTATACATAGGCCCCATCGGCCTAGAACGCGTTCTAGAACGGGCGGTCCACGGCCGGTCCCGTACGACCTCGGTGCGGCCGACGGTGCGGACGGCCGCACCGAGGTCTTCCATCCGACAAGGGAGCAGCATCCCCATGCCCATCGATGCCGCAAAGGCCGTAGCAGCCGAACCCCGCAGCGCCGAGATCGCCTGGGACCACAAGGACGTCCAGCTCTACCACCTCGGCCTCGGCGCCGGCACGCCCGCCACCGACCCCGACGAGCTGCGCTACACCCTCGAATCCCGGCTGCACGTTCTGCCCAGCTTCGCCACCGTCGCGGGCGCCGGCATGGCCGTCGCCGGCGGCCTCTCCGCGCCCGGCATCGACGTGGACCTCGCGCACGTCCTGCACGGCGGCCAGAGCATCGAGCTGCACCGCCCGATTCCCGTCCGGGGCAAGGCGGTGCAGACCTCCAGGGTCCAGGCGGTGTACGACAAGGGCAAAGCGGCCGTCATCGTGCTGCGCTCCGAGACCGCCGCCGACGACGGCCCGCTGTGGACCAGCGACGCGCAGATCTTCGTACGCGGCGAAGGCGGCTTCGGCGGCGAGCGCGGCCCCTCCGCCCGTACCGAACAGCCCGCCCGCCCGCCGGACGCGGAAGCGGAACGGCGCGTACGCGAGGACCAGGCGCTCCTCTACCGGCTCTCCGGCGACTGGAACCCGCTGCACGCCGATCCGGAGTTCGCCGCGCTCGCCGGCTTCGACCGGCCGATCCTGCACGGCCTGTGCTCGTACGGCATGACGCTCAAGGCCGTGGTCGACACCGTGCTCGGCGGCGACGTCGCACGCGTGAGCTCGTACAGCACCCGCTTCGCCGGGGTCGTCTTCCCCGGCGAGACCCTGCGCCTGCGGATGTGGAAGTCGCCGGGGCGCGTCCAGGTGTCGGTCACCGCCGTCGAGAGGGACGACGCGCCGGTCCTCGCCGACACCACCGTCGTACACACCTGACCTCCGTGAAGGGAGCCGTACCGTGCGCGCAGCCGTACTGCACGAGATAGGGCAGGACAAGCTCGAAATACTCGACGACGTCGAGGCGGTGGGCTTTGGCCCCGGCAAGGTCAAGATCCGCGTCCGGGCCACCGGACTGTGCCACTCCGACCTCTCCGCGATGAGCGGCGTACTACCGCAGCCCGCCCCCTTCGTCCCGGGCCACGAGGGCGCGGGCGAGGTCCTCGACGTCGGCGACGGCGTCATCGGCATCAGCCAGGGCGACCGGGTCCTCGTCTGCTGGCTGCCCGCCTGCGGCGCCTGTCCGTCCTGCAAGCGCGGCCAGACGCACCTGTGCCTGGCCGGACTCATGAACGCGGGCACGCCCAACTTCAAGCGCGTCGGCGGTAGCACTTCCGACGTATTCGGCTTCGCCGGGACCGGCACCTTCACCGAGGAGGTCGTGGTCGACGCGGGCTGCGCCGTCCCGATACCCGACGACCTGCCGTACGAGATCGCCGCGCTCATCGGCTGCGGCGTGACGACGGGCCTGGGCGCGGCCATCAACACCGCCCAGGTGGAAGCCGGTGCGTCGGTCGCCGTCATCGGCTGCGGCGGCGTCGGCATCTCGGCCATCCAGGGCGCGCGGGTCCAGGGCGCGGCCCAGATCGTCGCCGTCGACCCGGTGGCGTCGCGGCGCGAGGCGGCGCTGAGGTTCGGCGCGACGGAAGCGGTCTCGCCGGACGAACTCGCCGACGCCAGGCAGCGCGTCACCGCCGGGGAGGGCTTCGACTACGTCTTCGAGGTCGTGGGCAGGTCCGCCACGGCCCGGACGGCGTACGAGACGACGCGGCGCGGCGGCACGCTGTGCGTCGTCGGAGCGGGGGCGATGGACGACTTCTTCCAGGTCAACATGTTCGAGCTGTTCTTCGACGAGAAGCGGATACTGCCGTCGATGTACGGCGGCGGTGACGTGCTCCGTTCGTACGAGCGGGCCATCGCACTCTGGCGTGCGGGACGGATCGACCTGGAGAGCCTGATCACCCACCGGGTGCGGCTGGACGGGATCAACGACGCCCTGGACCAGATGCGTACGGGCGAGGCCCTGCGCACGTGCATCGAGATCTGAGGGACCGCGGATGTCACTGTCACCGGCACTGCCGCTCGACGGCCTGTCCGCCGTCGTCACGGGCGCGGGGCGCGGGCTCGGCCGCGCGGAGGCCCTGGAACTGGCCCGGCTCGGAGCGAGCGTCGTGGTCAACGACTACGGGCAGCCGGGGCGCGACGGCTCGGGCGAGGCGTCGGCGGCCCCGGCCGAGGAGGTGGCGGCGGAGATCCGGGCGGCTGGCGGGCAGGCCGTGGCCCACCTCGGCGACGTATCGGACCATGAACAGGCGGGCGCGCTGGTCCAGTTGGCCGTCGGTACGTACGGAAAGCTGGACATCCTGGTCAACAACGCGGGCATTCTCCGTGACCGGATGGTCTTCTCGATGACCGAGGACGAGTGGGACTCGGTCATCCGCGTTCACCTCAAGGGCCACTTCAACACCACTCACTTCGCGGCGGCGCACTGGCGGGCGCGCTCCAAGTCGGCGGGCGCCCCGGTCTACGGCCGGATCGTCAACACGTCGTCCGAGGCGTACCTGGCGGGATCGGCCGGCCAGCCCAACTACGCGGCGGCGAAGGGTGGCATCGTCGGACTGACGACTTCGACGGCGCTGGCGCTGGGGAAGTACGGCGTCACGGCCAACGCGATCTGTCCGCGCGCGCGGACACGGATGACGGAGGACGTGTTCGCCGGCTTCGCGGAGCCGGCGGGGGGCGAACTGGACGCGCTGGCCCCCGAACACGTGTCCCCGCTGGTCGGCTACCTCGCGTCCCCGGCGGCCGGGAAGGTCAACGGACAGCTGCTCGTGGTGCACGGCGGCATGGTCGCGGTCATGGAACGGCCGAAGGTGGCGGTCAAGTTCGGCACGGCGAAGGAGGCCTTCACGTACGAGGAGCTGGCCGAGCAGCTGTCGCCGCACTTCGAGGGACGGCCGGCGGACGAGACGTTCGCGGCGACGGAGGTGCTGGGCCTGAAACGGGAGTGAGGGCGGCCCTGCGGGCGGTTTGTTCCCCACCCCGTCCCTTCCCGGGCCCGGGGTGGAGCCCCGGGCCGGGAACTGCGCTCCTACGCCCGGCGGTGGCGGCCATGGGCCGGAGCGGTGGAGTCCTCCGTCGTGGCCGCACCCCCTCGGTGCTTACCGGAGCGGTGGCCGGCGTCGTCCCGTTCGGCGGCCGAAAGCTGCGGCCGCGTCTGGGTCGTGTCGGTTCGGGCTTCAGACATGTTGGGAGATCCCCTGGAATCGCTGCGATCACTTTCAGGTGGTGCAAGGCCCGCCCCGCCGTCACCACCGGCGTTCAGCCGAAACGACCGCGTAGCCCCGGACCGAGTCTAACCACGTGCTCAGCGCCCGGTGAGGGGCGCCTGCTGGAGCGGTACGGGCTTGCACACCACAGGAGTGCCGGGAGCCTCGAATGGTTCCCCACCTGCGGGTTCCATGGGTGGCGGTTCAGTGATCACCTCGCCTTCCGGGGCCTCGATCCGGGCCACTCCGCACGGCACCGCCCCCGTCGCGTACGGCAGTCGCAGCACCCCCTGGCGCGTCCAGAGTCCTGCCCCGGCCAACCACCCCTGCGGCGCCGCGCGGTGATGAAGCTTCCGCTCCGAGGGGCGCCACACCCCGACCCAGCGCTCCGCCGCTCCGTCGATCCGCAGCGCCACCGCGCAGCCCTCCGGCGTCAGGACCTGCCCCGGCTGCACGGCGAACGGCGTCACCGCGCAGTCGGCCGGCCCCAGGCACTCCGGAAAACGCACTGGCAGCATGCTGCCCAGCACGCCCCACCCCAGCCGGTCGCGCCCCGGCGCGTCCGACCGGATCAGCAGCAGACCGCTGTCCGGATCGGCCAGCAGCAGCCGGTCGTTGCTGCCCTCCGCGATCTGCAGCAGCGGCGTCGTCTCACCGCCCCGCTCCAGATCGACCGCCACCGCCTTCGTCACCCCGTCGGTCTCCCGGTCCAGGGCGAGCATCCGGCCCGTACGGTCCAGCCATACCCCGCCCGAGCAGCGCCCGGCGACCTCCGCGACGTGCTCGGGCCCGAAGGCACCGCCCGCCACCTGCCACACGGTGGTGGACAGTTCGCCCACCGACAGGGCGTACGCACGCGAGCCGCCGGGAGCCGGCGGCAGCAGCTCCAGGCGCTCGCACTCGACCGCGCCCACCGGCAGCTCCCCGGTCCGCGGTCCCGTCGGATACAGCAGGGAGAAGCGGTGCCGCCCTCCGCCACTGCCGAAGGCGTGCGAAGCGCCCCCCTCCCGCCGGTGGATCAGCACTCGCCCGTCCGCCAGCGGCAGGAGGCCGGTGTCCGGCTCCTCGGGCTGGTCGGCGGGCAGGGGTACGGCGTAGGGCTCGGGTCCGTCGAGCGTCCACCGCTCCGGGAACCGCGCGTCCCCTTCGCCCGCCAGCCGCGCGGCGTAGGAACCGTCGGCGGCGATCGTGAACACCGACTCACGCACCGCGTCGCCGTCAGCCGCGGTCTCGATGGCACAGGCCGTCATCAGGCCATCACCTCCGGCGAACGAAGCTAGTTTTCGCACTTCCTGCCGAACAACACGAGACAGACCTCTTCACACATAAGGGTGGCCATCATCCGATTCGGCTGAGGTCGCGGGGGCTGGTGTGCTGGGAGATGTCCCCATGTCGATAAAGTAAGGCGCGCCTAACCGACCCTGTCTGGAGCTCTTGATGTCCGTACGACGCCGTGGTGCCGCCGCAGTCTCCCTCGCCGTGGCCGCGGCGCTCGCCCTCACCGCTTGCGGGAGCGGCGACACCGACGCCAAGAGCGAGGGCACCGGCGACAAGAAGACCGTCGCGCAGGGGGGCGAGGACTTCGCCGACGCCGCCGCCAAGACCGCCGCGTACGGTACGGACGCCAAGGCCGGCCAGTTCCCGCGCACCCTCACCCATGCCATGGGCAGGACGGAGGTCGAGTCCGCGCCCAAGCGCGTCGTCGTCCTCGACGTCGGCGAGCTCGACAACGTCGTCTCGCTCGGCGTCGAGCCGGTCGGTTACGCGCCCGCCGAGGGCGACGAGGGCATCCCCGGCTACCTCAAGAAGGACGCCGGCACCCCCAAGAACGTCGGCACCATCAACAACCTCAACCTCGAGGCGATCGCGGCTCTCAAGCCCGACCTCATCCTCGGCAGCCAGCTGCGCGCCGCCGACAAGTACAAGGAATTGTCGACGATCGCGCCGACGGTCTTCTCCATCCGCCCGGGCTTCACGTGGAAGGAGAACTACCTCCTCAACGCCGCCGCCCTCGACAAGAGCGCCGACGCGAAGACCAAGCTCGCCGCGTACGAGAAGAAGGCGAAGCAGCTCGGCACGGACCTCGGCGACAACAAGCCCACCATCTCGATGGTCCGCTACCTCCCCGGCAAGATCCGCCTGTACGCGAAGGCCTCCTTCATCGGCACGATCCTGGAGGACGCCGGCCTGCCGCGACCGGCCAACCAGCAGATCAACGACCTGGCCGCCGAGATCAGCCCCGAGAAGATCGACGAGGCGGACGCCGACTGGATCTTCACCGGCGTCTACGGCGACCCCAAGGCCACCAGCCAGGACAAGGCCGAGGACAACGCGCTCTGGAAGAAGCTCGGCGCCGTGCGGAAGGGGCAGGCCAAGGACGTCCCGGACGAGACCTGGTACCTGGGCCTCGGCGTGACGGCGGCCGACCGGGTCCTCGACGACCTGCGGACGCATGTGACCAAGTAGGCGCCCGGCCGAGCAGGCCGCGTACGCCATGGGCGGCGGGGCACGCGGCGCAGGTAACCTGTCTGCGTGCCCCGTCTGTCTGAAGTCATCGCCGCACTCGACGCCCTCTGGCCCCCCGAGCGGGCCGAGAGCTGGGACGCGGTAGGTACGGTCTGCGGCGAACCCGACGCGGAAGTCACCCGGGTGCTCTTCGCCGTCGACCCGGTCCAGGAGACCGTCGACGAAGCAGTGAAGCTCGGCGCGACCCTCCTCGTCACCCACCACCCGCTCTATCTGCGCGGTACGACGACGGTCGCGGCGTCCACCTTCAAGGGCCGGGCCGTGCACACCCTGATCAAGAACGACATCGCGCTGCACGTCGCCCACACCAATGCCGACAGCGCCGACCCCGGCGTCTCCGACGCCCTCGCCGGAGCGCTGGACCTGCGGGTCACCGGGCCTCTCGTCCCCGACCCCACGGACCCCAAGGGCCGCCGCGGCCTCGGCCGCGTCTGCGAGCTCGACCCCCCGGCCACCCTCGGCCACTTCGCCGCCCGGGTCGCCGCCCGGCTGCCCGCCACCGCGCAGGGCGTCCGCGTCGCCGGCGACCCGGACGCCCTCGTCCGCACGGTCGCCGTCAGCGGCGGCTCCGGCGACAGTCTCTTCGCCGACGTATGGGCAGCGGGGGTCGACGCCTTCGTCACCGCGGACCTGCGCCACCACCCGGCCTCGGAGGCCCGCGAACACACTCCCCTCGCGCTGATCGACGCCGCGCACTGGGCCACCGAGTGGCCCTGGTGCGAACAGGCCGCCGCCCAGCTGGACGAGATCTCCGACCGTCACGGATGGGACCTGCGGGTCCACGTCTCGAAGACGGTCACCGACCCCTGGACCTCCCACCACGCCCCCACCACCGCCCTTCCGACGAGCGCTTCGCGCGCCCCTTTTGATCCTTCTGGAGCCCCCAACTGAACGCCGCGCCCGCCGACCAGATCCGTCTCCTCGACGTACAGGCCCTCGACCTGCGCCTGTCCCAGCTCGCCCACCGGCGCAACTCGCTCCCCGAGCACGCCGAGATCGAATCGCTCACCAAGGACCTCGCGCAGCTGCGCGACCTGCTGGTCGCCGCGCAGACCGAGGAGAGCGACACCACCCGCGAGCAGACCAAGGCCGAGCAGGACGTCGACCAGGTCCGCCAGCGCGCCGCGCGCGACCAGCAGCGTCTCGACTCGGGCGCCGTCTCCTCGCCCAAGGACCTGGAGAACCTCCAGCGCGAGATCGTCTCCCTCGCCAAGCGCCAGGGTGACCTGGAGGACGTGGTCCTCGAGGTCATGGAGCGCCGCGAGTCCATCCAGGAGCGGGTCGCCGAGCTGACCGAGCGCGTCTCCTCCGTCCAGGCCAAGGCCGACGACGCGACCGCGCGCCGCGACGCCGCGCTGGAGCAGATCGACGGCGAGGCCGCCACGGTCACCAAGCAGCGCGAGGTCGCCTCCGCGACCATCCCCGCCGACCTCCTCAAGCTGTACGAGAAGCTCCGCGTCCAGTCCGGTGGCGTCGGCGCGGCCCGCCTCTACCAGCGCCGCTGCGAGGGCTGCCAGCTGGAACTCAACATCACCGAGGTCAACGAGGTGCGGGCCGCCGCCCCCGACACGGTGCTGCGGTGCGAGAACTGCCGCCGCATCCTTGTCCGTACGTCCGAGTCCGGCCTGTAGCCGTGGGACGCAGCCTCCTCATCGAGGCCGACGGCGGCTCCCGGGGCAACCCGGGACCCGCCGGCTACGGCGCGGTCGTCCTCGACCCGGAGACGGGGGAGACGCTCGCCGAAGCCGCCGAGTACATCGGTGTCGCCACGAACAACGTCGCGGAGTACAAGGGCCTGATCGCCGGCCTGCGCGCCGCGCACGCGCTCGCGCCCGACGCGACCGTCCATGTCCGCATGGACTCCAAGCTCGTCGTCGAGCAGATGTCCGGCCGCTGGAAGATCAAGCACCCGGACATGAAGCCGCTCGCGGCCGAGGCCGCGACGGTCTTCCCGCGCGTCCGGGTCACCTACGAGTGGATCCCCCGCGAGAAGAACAAGCACGCCGACCGGCTCGCCAACGAGGCGATGGACGCGGGCAAGAAGGGCAAGAAGTGGGAGCCGTCGGCTTCCACGGCCGACCTCGCCGCCCGTGCCTCCGCCCCGCCGCGTGTGGTGGGCGACGCGGTGGCCGGCGCGGCGAAGGCGCGAGCGGCGCTGGGCCGCGCGGTGGCCGAGCCGCTGACCCTGCCGGACGCCTCGGAGGCGGAGCCCGCTCCTGCCGCGGCGACCGTGGGCTGGGGCGTCCCCGCCGACCTGGGTGCGCCCGCGACGTTCGTCCTCCTGCGCCACGGCGAGACCGCGCTCACACCCGAGAAGCGGTTCTCGGGGAGCGGGGGCTCCGACCCGGAGCTGTCGGCTGTC
This sequence comes from Streptomyces sp. NPDC055287, assembly GCF_053646035.1. NCBI lineage: Bacteria > Bacillati > Actinomycetota > Actinomycetes > Kitasatosporales > Streptomycetaceae > Streptomyces > Streptomyces sp. NPDC055287. The sequence continues at coordinate 75,359 of NZ_JBSHNE010000014.1, forward strand.
GGCCGCCGCCAGGCGGAGGCGGTCGCCACGACCCTGGCGGCGCGCGGCACCATCCAGGAGATCGTCAGCTCGCCGCTGCGGCGCTGTCGCGAGACGGCGGACGCGGTGGCGGCGCGCCTCGGGCTCGACGTACGCGTCGAGGAGGGCCTGCGCGAGACGGACTTCGGCGCATGGGAGGGCCTGACGTTCGCCGAGGTCCGCGAGCGCTACCCCGAGGACCTGGACGCCTGGCTGGCGTCTCCGAAGGCGGCCCCGACGGGGGGCGGCGAGAGCTTCGCGACGGTGGCGCGGCGGGTGTCGGCGACGCGGGACAAGCTGATCGCCCGTTGCGCGGGGCGCACGGTCCTGGTCGTCACGCACGTGACCCCGGTCAAGACGCTGGTACGCCTGGCTCTGGCCGCACCGCCCGAGTCGCTGTTCCGGATGGAGCTGTCGGCCGCGTCGCTGTCGGCTGTGGCGTACTTCGCGGACGGCAACGCGTCGCTGCGCCTGCTGAACGACACGTCGCACCTGCGGTAACGCTTCCGTCCCGAATGCCGGGCCCCACGGGAACGGCATTCGGGACCGCGGTCGGGCACCTTTCAGCCCCGTCGCAGGCCCTGCCGGCGCAGCCCCGCCGCCTCCCGGGCCAGCGCCTCCACCTGGCCCCAGTCCTTCGCGGCCAGCGCGTCCGCCGGGAGCATCCAGGTGCCGCCCACGCAGCCCACGTTCCCCAGAGCCAGGTACGACGGCGCCGAAGCCAGGGTGATGCCGCCCGTCGGGCAGAAGCGGGCCTGGGGGAGTGGGGCCCCCAGGGACTTCAGGTACGGCGTACCGCCCGCCGCCTCCGCCGGGAAGAACTTCATCTCCGTCACGCCGCGCTCCAGCAGCGCCACGACCTCCGACGTCGTCGAGACCCCCGGCAGGAACGGCACCCCGGACGCCTTCATCGTGTCCAGCAGCGTGTCCGTCCACCCCGGGCTGACCAGAAACCGCGCCCCGGCCGCGACCGCGTCGGCGACCCCGGCCGGGGAAATCACCGTCCCGGCCCCCACCACCGCGTCGGGCACCCGCGCGGCGATGGCGCGGATCGAGTCGAGCGCGGCCGGCGTCCGCAGCGTGACCTCGATCGCCGGGAGTCCGCCCGCGACCAGCGCGCGCGCCAGCGGCACGGCGTCGGCGGCGTCCTCCAGGACAACGACAGGGACGACGGGCGCGAGGTCGAGCACGGAAGTCATGCCGCCATCCTGCCGTGGGCGTGCGGTAGGTGCAACGAGCGTTGCGCAGAGCGCAACGGCTCAGTGGATCTGGCTCACCACGACGTCCAGCGCCCACGCCTTCCCCGCCTTGGGCGGAGCCGCCGCCTCCACGACGTATCCGAGCTCCCGCAGCACCGGGACGAGCTCCGCCGGGTGGGCGGGAGCGGCACCGGCCACCAGGAGGTCCCGTACGATCCGCCCCTTCGTCGCCTTGTTGAAGTGGCTGACGACGGACCGCTTCTCGACCCCGTTCGCGTCGGTCTGCGAGTGCAGCACCCGCACGGTGGCCGTGCGCCCCGCCACGTCCCCCTTGGGCTTCCAGGCGGGCGTGTACGCCGACGACCGCAGGTCCAGCACCAGTCCGTCGCCCGCGGCCACCGGCATCGCGGCGGCCATCGGCCCGCGCCAGTACGCTCCCAGCGCGCCCAGCGCCGGAAGCTTCACACCCATGGAGCACCGGTACGAGGGGATCCGGTCGCCGATGCCGACCGCGCCCCAGAGCCCGGAGAACACCAGCAGTGACTGCCGGGCCCGCTTGCGCGCGGCAGCGTCGAGGGTGGCCAGACCAAGAGCGTCGTACAGCACGCCCGTATAGATCTCGCCGGCCGGCCGCGCCCCCGCGGTCCGCAGCTCGACGTTCTTGGCGACCTCGCCGCGCAGCCCCTCGCTCAGCCCGAGGACGACGCGCGCCTTCTCCTCGTCCGCGGCGCACAGCTCCACCAGCTCGTCCAGTACCGCGGCCCGCGCCCCGGCCAGCTCCGGCAGCGAGAGGGTCTCCGGCTTCAGGGGCGCGCCGGAACCACTGGCGGCCTTTCCTTCGGACGGCGGCAAGAGCACGAGCACAGCGGGACTCCTTCGGATACGTACACGGCGAAACGCCAGGGTAAGCGGAGCCCGCCGTGCCGCCCGGCCCCACCGGACCTACGCTCGGACCATGCCCCGCCGCCCTATCCACGTGACCGGTGCACCGGAGGCCCCCCTCCGGGCAGCCCTGCGCGCCCTGCGCACCACGCTCGACGCGCCGGAGGCGTTCCCGGCCGAGGTCCTCGCGGAAGCGGGACAGGCCGCGAAGGCTCCCCGGCTGCCCGCGTACGACGCGACCGGCATCCCGTTGTTCACCATCGACCCGCCGGGTTCCGCCGACCTCGACCAGGCGATGCACCTGGCCCGCCGCGAGGGCGGCGGCTACCGCGTGCACTACGCGATCGCCGACGTCGCCGCCTTCGTCGCGCCGGGCGGCGCGATCGACGCCGAGGCGCACCGCCGGGTGGTGACCCTGTACTTCCCGGACGGGAAGATCCCACTGCACCCGCCGCGGCTCTCCGAGGGCGTCGCGAGTCTGCTTCCCGGGCAGACGTGCCCGGCCCTCCTGTGGCGCATCGACCTCGACGCCCACGGCGGCGCCGAGGCCGTCGACGTGCGGCGCGCGCTCGTACGCAGCCGGGCGAGGCTCGACTACTCCGGCGTCCAGCAGCAGATCGACGCGGGCACCGCCGAGGAGCCCGTCGCGCTGCTGCGCGACATCGGACGGCTGCGCGAGGCGCTGGAGCACGAGCGCGGCGGGATCTCGCTGAACGTGCCGGAGCAGGAGATCGTCGAGCGCGGCGACTCGTACTTCCCCGGCTTCCGCGCGCCGCTGCCGGCCGAAGGCTGGAACGCCCAGATCTCCCTCCTCACCGGCATGGCCGCCGCCGATCTGATGCTCGCCACCGGCACCGGCATCCTGCGCACGCTGCCCGCCGCCCCCGTCGGCGAGGTGGCACGCCTGCGCCGGTCGGCCAAGGCGCTGCGCATCGAGTGGCCGCATCACACGTCGTACGCCGGGATCGTCCGTTCGCTGGACCCGACGAAGGCCGCGCACGCCGCGTTCCTCCAGGAGTGCACGACGCTGCTGCGCGGCGCGGGCTACACCGTCTTCACCAACGGCGAGGTGCCGGACCCCGCCGTCCACGCGGCGGTCGCGGCCCCGTACACCCACTGCACGGCCCCGCTGCGCCGCCTGGCCGACCGCTACGCGGGCGAGCTGTGCGTCGCCGCCGTCGCGGGCGAGGAGCCGCCGCAGTGGGTACGGGACGCGCTGCCCGCCCTCCCGCAGGAGATGGCGGAGGGGGCGCGGCGGGCGAACACCGTCGAACGCGAGTGCGTCGACATCGTCGAGGCGGCGCTGCTGAGGGACCGGGTGGGCGAACTGTTCAACGCCCACGTCGTCGATGTGAAGGAGAGCGACCGGGCGGTCGGGACGGTCCACCTGGAGGACGTGGCGGTCGTCGGCCGGATCGAGGGCGGCGACGGGGAGCTCCCGCTGGGGGAGCGGATCAGGGTCCGGCTCACTCAGGCGGACCCGGGCACGGCGAAGGTGCTGTTCTCCCCGGCGTGACTCCGGCGACGTACGCGCGCGGTCGCCCCGCCTCCCGGCGGGTAGCATGGTCGGCACGGCAGACGAGCCGGGCGGACGGCCGCGTGGAGATCCTCGGATCTCCCCGAGGAACGTCCGGGCTCCACAGGGCAAGGTGGTGGCTAACGGCCACCCGGGGTGACCCGCGGGACAGTGCCACAGAAAACAGACCGCCGGGGACTTCGGTCCTCGGTAAGGGTGAAACGGTGGTGTAAGAGACCACCAGCGCCTGAGGTGACTCAGGCGGCTAGGTAAACCCCACTTGGAGCAAGGTCAAGAGGGGCCGTCGCGAGGCGGCCCTGCGCGGACGACCGAGGGCTGCCCGCCCGAGTCCGCGGGTAGACCGCACGAGGCCGGCGGCAACGCCGGTCCTAGATGGATGGCCGTCGCCCCGACGACCGCGAGGTCCCGGGGCACAGAACCCGGCGTACAGCCCGACTCGTCTGCCGCCCACCCGCCACGCTTGCCGGCCCGCCCGCCCGAGGGCGCGGTCGCGTTCGTGTTCCCGCGTACGGCCGGTGGAGTGGCGCCGGAGTGCGGGGAGCCCCGGGCGTGCGCATCCTTGACGGGGGTGCAGCAGCGAAGAGGAGTTCTCCCGTGGTCATGACTGCCGATCAGCTGTCGGAGCCGGCCGTGCGCGCGTTCGTCGTCGCGGTCAACGCCCACGACCGTGCCGCGTTCCAGGACGTTCTCGTGCCCGGGGCGACCATGTCCGACGACGGGACCGAACGGGACCTCGCCGAGTGGACGGAGCGGGAGATCTTCTCCTCGGGCGGGCAGATGGTCGTCGAGTCGGAGAAGGCGGGCGGCCGGTCACTGGTCGTCCGGTACCGCAACGACACCTGGGGCGAGATGCGTACCGCCTGGGACTTCGTCGTCGACGGCGGGAAGATCACCCGCTTCGAGACGGGGCAGGCCTGAGACCAGGCCCGCCCCGCGGTGTGTCAGTGGCAGTATGTGATGCCGTTGTTGCCCGTCGCCCGGCAGCAGGAGTCCAGCCGGGTGCCGCTCGGCTTGATCAGGCGGCCTTGTCGCCGGTGTTTCCAGAAATGAGCCGGCCGGAACGGGTCGATCACGCGGTCGGGCTGTCGGCCGTCCTCTCCGGGATGCGCGCGCCCGCGCCGCCGACCCTGATCCGCCTGTCGCCCGCGCGGAGTTCGACCGTCAGGACACCGGGGCGCCCCATGTCGTCGCCCTGGTGGAGCGTCAGCACCGTCTCTTCCGGCACCAGACCCAGTTCCCGTGCGTACGCCCCGAACGCCGCGGCCGCGGCGCCCGTCGCCGGGTCCTCGACCACGCCGCCCACCGGGAACGGGTCGCGGACGTGGAACGTCGTCGCGTCCTCGCGCCACACCAGCTGCACCGTCGTCAGGTCCAGACGGCGCATCAGCGCGGCCAGCCGCTCGAAGTCGTACGACAGATCCGCCAGCCGGTCGCGGGTCGCCGCCGCCAGGATCAGATGGCGGGCGCCGGCGTACGCGATGCGCGGCGGGAACGCCGGGTCGAGGTCGGCGGCCGGCCAGTCCAGCGCGGCCAGCGCCTCCGCCACATCGTCCCCGGCCGCGTCCTCGGTGTGCGGTTCGACGCTGGTGAGGGTGGCGCGGTACGTGCCGTCGGCGCTCTCGGTCACCTTCACCGGGATCGTGCCGGCCGGCGTCTCGAAGACCAGGTCGCCGGGGCGGCCGTCGCGCTCGGCGAGCGCCACGGCCGTCGCGACCGTGGCGTGGCCGCAGAAGGGCACCTCGGCCTGCGGGCTGAAGTACCGGACGGTGAAGGCGCGTCCGGGCTCGAGTTCCTCCGTGAGGAACGCGGTCTCGCTGTAGCCGAGGCCGGCCGCGACGGCCAGCATGTCCGCGCCGTCGAGCCCCGCCGCGTCCAGGACCACCCCCGCCGGATTGCCGCCCGCCGGGTCGGTCGAGAAGGCGGTGTAGCGGAGGATTTCGGTATCAGTGAATGACTTCATACAGCGGCCAACGGCGGGCGGCCCTCCCGTGTTCCCGTGTTCCCGCGCTCCCGTCGGCCCTCAGCCTCGTCCGACGTACGGCATCGTCGTCGCCAGTACCGTCGCGAACTGCACATTCGCCTCCAGCGGGAGTTCCGCCATGTGCAGCACCGTGCGTGCCACGTCCCGTACGTCCATCACCGGCTCCGCCATCAGCTCACCGCTGGCCTGCAGGATTCCGGCCTGCATCCGCTCCGTCATGTCGGTCGCCGCGTTGCCGATGTCGATCTGGCCGCACGCGATCCGGTGCGGCCGCCCGTCGAGCGAGAGGGACTTCGTCAGGCCCGTCATGGCGTGCTTGGTGGTCGTGTACGCGATGGAGTTCGGCCGGGGCGCGTGTGCCGAGATCGAACCGTTGTTGATGATCCGCCCGCCCTGCGGGTCCTGACCCTTCATCTGCCGGAACGCCGCCTGCGCGCAGAGGAACGAGCCCGTGACGTTCACGTCGACGACCGCGCGCCACTCGGCGTACGGGATGTCCTCCACCGGCACTCCGCGCGGCCCGAACGTGCCCGCGTTGTTGAAGAGCAGGTCGAGCCGCCCGTACCGCTCGCGCACGGCGGCGAAGAGGGTGTCCACATCACCCGGAAGCGACACGTCCGCCTGTACGCACAAGGTCTCGCCGCCCGCCTCCTGCGCGGTCTCCTCCAGAGGGCCGGTGCGCCGCCCTGCCAGTGCGACCGACCAGCCCGCACCCGCCAGGGCGAGTGCGACGGCGCGGCCGATGCCCGAGCCCGCTCCGGTCACGACAGCGATCTTCGTCTGAGGGTTCATGGCCCAGCAGCGTACGTGACACGTACATGAAAGCGCGGCGACGCCCCGTGCCACTCCAATACCTCTGACAACAGCCGTCAGGGGAGGGGCAGATGACCATCACATCGGGCCATGACCAGGAGCTCAGGGCCGCCGCACGGCACATCCACCGCCGCAGGTTCCTCACCGTCACCGGGGCCGCCGCCGCGCTCGCCTTCGCGACGAACCTGCCGGGGACCGCCCAGGCCGCGGAGCTCGACGCGAAGAGAATCACCGACGACCCCTTCACCCTCGGCGTCGCGTCCGGGGACCCGCTCCCCGGGTCCGTACTCCTGTGGACGAGGCTCGCCCCGAAGCCGTACGAGCCGGACAGCGGCCTCCCGCGGGCCCGCGTCCAGGTGCGCTGGGAACTCGCGCACGACGCCCGCTTCCGCCGGACCGTCAGACGCGGCCACGTCACCGCGCACCCCGAGTTCGCCCACAGCGTCCGCGTCGAGGCCGCCGGGCTCGACCCCGACCGCGTCTACTACTTCCGCTTCCGCGCCGGCGACTGGACCAGCCCGGTCGGCCGTACGCGCACGGCCCCCGCCCGTGGCGCCCGCATCAGCGAGCTGCGGCTCGCGGCCGTCTCCTGCCAGGCGTACCACGACGGGTACTTCACCCCGTACAAGCACCTCGCGGAGGAAGACCTCGACATCGTCTTCCACCTCGGTGACTACCTGTACGAGTACGCCGTGAACGGCGTCGGCGGCGCCCGCGCCTACACCGACCGCCGGCTGCCCGCGCACTTCAACCGCGAGACGGTCACGCTGGAGGACTACCGGCTGCGGTACGCCCTCTACAAGTCCGACCCGGACCTGATGGCCGCGCACGCCGCGCACCCCTTCGTCGTCACCTGGGACGACCACGAGACGGAGAACAACTACGCGGGCGGGACCCCCGAGAACGACGTACCGCCCGAGGAGTTCCTGCTGCGCCGGGCGGCGGCGTACCGCGCCTACTGGGAGAACCAGCCGCTGCGCGCCCCGCAGCAGCCCGACGGCGCCGACATGCGGCTCTACCGGCGGCTGCACTTCGGGCGGCTCGCGCAGTTCGACATCCTCGACACCCGCCAGTACCGCTCCAACCAGGCGTACGGCGACGGCTGGCAGCTCCCGGGCCCCGAGTCCGAGGACCCGTCGCGCACCATGACCGGCGCCGGGCAGGAGCGGTGGCTCATCGACGGCTGGCACGCGTCGCGGGCGCTGTGGAACGTCGTACCGCAGCAGGTCACCTTCGCCCGGCGGCGCAGCGTCGGCGACCCGAAGGTCAGCATGGACGCGTGGGACGGCTACCCCGCCTCGCGCAAGCGGGTGCTCGACGGCGCGGAGGCGGCCGGCGCCGAGAACCTGGTGGTGCTCACCGGTGACGTCCACGTCTCGTACGCCTTCGACCTGAAGAAGGACTTCGAGGACCCGGATTCGCGCACGGTCGGCACCGAGTTCGTCACGACCTCCGTATCGAGCGGCAAAGACGGTGCGGAGAGGCCGGCCAACTACGACCGTCTGATGCAGGGCAACGCGCACCTGAAGTTCTACAACGGCAGGCGCGGCTACACCACGGTCACGCTCGGGGAGGACGCGGCGCGCGCGGACTTCCGCACGGTGGCGGGGGTCACCACGCCCGGCGCGCCGGTCACGACGGCGGCGTCACTGGTGACGGAGGCGGGAAACCCGGGCCTGAAGCCCGCCTAGACCTGCGGCTCCTTCTCCTCGCCCGGGTAGCGGACGCCGATGCGGTCGCGCACCGCGTCGAGCGTCCGCATGACGGCGAGAGTGCCGGCCAGCGGAACGAGCGGCGACTCCTTCTCGCCCGCGCGCAGGCAGCGCATCACCTCGGCCGCTTCGTACTGGAGGCTGTGACGACCGGCGACTCCGGCGGTGAACTCCTCGGGCTCCGCGCCGTCCCGGTGCAGCACGAACCGGTCGGGGTAGAAGAAGCCGCGCCCCAGCTCGATCCGGCCCCCGGTCCCCGTCACGGCCGCCGTGATGGGGGTGTCGGCGGTGAGGGAACAGCTGAGCAGCGCCGTCGCCCCCGCGTCCCACCCGAGGAGCATGCCGGTGTTCAGGTCCACGCCTTCCGGCGACAGCAGCGCGTCGGCCTGTACGCGGTCGGGCTCGCCCAGCAGCAGATGCGCGAACGACACCGGGTACACACCGAGGTCCAGCAGCGCCCCGCCGCCGAGCGCCGGGTCACGCAGCCGGTGCCCGGCCGCGAAGGGGCCCGCCAGCCCGAAGTCGGCCTGCACGGTCCGCACTTCGCCGATCGCGCCGTCCCGCACCAGTTGCACGAGGCGCCGGACGACCGGGTTGCAGTACATCCACATCGCCTCCATCAGGAAGCGGTCGTGCCGCCGGGCCACGGCGACCAGTTCCTGCGCCTCACGGGAGTTGAGCGTGAACGCCTTCTCGCACAGCACCGCCCTGCCCGCCTCCAGGCACAGGCCGGCGGCCGCCCGGTGCGCGGAGTGCGGGCCCGCGACGTACACGACGTCGACGTCCTCGTCCGCGGCGAGCTCCGCCCAGCTTCCGTACGCCCGCGGTATCCCGAACCGTTCGGCGAACGCCTTGGCGGTCGCGGTCGTACGGGAGGCGACCGCGATCACCTCGGCGCCGTCGGTGTCCCGCATCGCCAGCAGGTCCGCGGTGAACGACGACGCGATGCCGCCCGTTGCCAGCACGCCCCACCGCACGGTTTGCTTGCCCATGCCAGCCCCCAGGAATAGGTCTCGACCACTCTGGACGAGCTGAGAGCATAGGTGCAGATTCAACGACATGGAGATGCGAATGCCGGAGACAGGCCAGTCCACGCAAGGTCATATATCCGGCACAGGGGCGGAAATGGGGGCAGTCCCCGCTTCAGCCACCGCCGCCCGTCGCACCGGGCTCCTCGTCACGCTGGTACTCGGCGGGCTCACCGCACTGCCCCCGCTGTCCATGGACATGTACCTCCCCGCTCTGCCCGAGGTCACGGAGTCACTGCGCTCGCCCGCCGCCACCGTCCAGCTCACACTGACCGCCTGCCTGGCCGGCATGGCGCTCGGGCAGCTGGTCGTCGGCCCGATGAGCGACCGGTTCGGCCGGCGCGGGCCGCTGCTCCTCGGCATGATCGTGTACGTCGTGGCCACCGCGATCTGCGCCTTCGCGCCCTCCACCGAACTCCTGATCGCGTTCCGGCTGCTCCAGGGGCTCGCGGGGGCGGCGGGCATCGTGATCGCCCGCGCGGTCGTCCGTGACCTGTACGACGGCGTGGCGATGGCCCGATTCTTCTCCACCCTGATGCTGATCTCCGGCGTCGCGCCGGTCATCGCGCCCGTCATCGGCGGCCAGGTGCTCCGCCTCACCGACTGGCGGGGCATCTTCGTGGTCCTCACCGCCGTGGGCCTCCTCCTCACCGTCGTGGTGTGGAAGTGGCTGCACGAGACGCTGCCGGCGGAGCGACGGCACGCGGGAGGCGTCGGCGAAGCCCTGCGCACGATGCGCGCCCTGCTCGCGGACCGGGTCTTCACCGGCTACGTACTGGCCGGTGGCCTGGCCTTCGCCGCCCTGTTCGCGTACATCTCGGCTTCCCCCTTCGTCGTGCAGGAAATTTTCGGCGCTTCGCCCCAGACCTTCAGCCTGCTCTTCGGCATCAACTCGGTCGGCCTGATCGTCGTCGGCCAGATCAACGGCAAGCTGCTGGTGGGCCGGGTCAGCATGGACAAGGTCCTGGCCACGGGCCTGGCCCTCATCGCCCTGGCGTCCCTCGCCCTCCTCCTGATGACCACCGGGGTCTTCGGCGAGGCGGGCCTGGTGCCGGTCGCGGCCGGTCTCTTCGTCCTGATGTCGGCGATGGGCCTCGCCCTGCCCAACACGAACGCCCTGGCCCTGATGCGCACCCCGCACGCGGCGGGCTCGGCGTCGGCGCTCCTCGGTACGTCGTCGTTCCTGATCGGCGCGATCGCCTCCCCCCTGGTCGGCATCGCGGGCGAGGCGACGGCGGTCCCGATGGCCGTGGTCCAGCTGACCTGCGCCCTGGCGTCCCTGACGTGCTTCGCGACGCTGTGCCGGCCGTGGCGCCGCGCGGCGTCGGTGTGACCGGGGGACCCCGGCAGCGCCGGCCATCGGCCCCACGCGCCGCCCCCCGGTCGCCCCGGCGTTCACCCCCGCCGCGCGTAAGCGATCAGGTGCGGGCGGTCCTTGCGGTCCGTCCAGGGGAACAGCGCCGTGCCGCCGACCTCCACCGCCGGTACGTGCACATGCGCCGGAAGCGCCGTCGGCCGCGAGGCCGTCAGGTCGGCCTCCGCCGGCGTGCGGGTCGCCGTCGTCCCGTACGCGACGCCCGTGTCCGTCACCACCGTCAGGGACAGCGGCTTCGTACCGTCCGCGTCCTCGTAGCAGTGCCCGGCGCCCGTCTCCAGGTCGAAGCCCAGACTGCCCGCCACCACGTACCGGCCCTCCGGCGCCACCGCCGCCCGCGGATACGTCCCCGGCTCTATGGCCGGCTTCCGGCACTCCGCCTTGGCCAGCACCTTCCCCGTCGCCGCGTCGTGCACCGCCCACACGTCGTAGTCGGCCGCGCCCTCACTGCCCCGCGTCTTCTGCCACTTGGCGAGAATCCGCCCGTCCGTCACCGACGTCGGCACGCCCGACGCCGCCTCAGTCCCGCCCGGCGCGGTCTTCCTGCTGTGCCAACCGCCCCGCACCCAGAACTCCCGGCGCCCGCTCACCAGCAGCCCCTTCTCCGTCACCGCCCGCACCTGCGTCTGCCTCCGGCAGTCCCCGCACCCCTTCGGGGGCCGGAGATCCTTCGCGGAAACCCGGGTCACCCGGCCCGTCGCCGGATCGACGACCGCGCTGTCCGCGCCACCGTCGCTGACGAGAATGCCGGGGCCGTCCCCGTTCACGCTCGGTACGTCGGCCCACGGCAGCTCGACCCGCTGCTGCGCGCCGCTCCGGACGTCGTAGACATCCAGCGCCACGATCATGTCGGCCGAGGTCAGGGCGTCCTCGCCGACCTTCCCGTACGACCAGGTGACGAAGAACTCCCGGCCGTCCTTGGCCACGGACAGCAGCCGGGGAAAGTACGCCGGGTCCGACAACGGCTGCCACGCGTCACCCGCCCACCGCGTCTTCCCGCTCGCCGCGTCGACGGTCCGCAGCCGGAAGCGGGTGGCGGACACCCGCTCCAGGAACCCCACCCGCGCCGCGCTCGCGGCGACGGCGTACTCCACCGACGCGCCGGACGCGCCGGTGACCTCCCAGCCCCGCGCGTTGCTGTACGCCGACGGTACGGCCAGCCGCGTCGCGGGCCCGGCGGCCGCACTCTTCCTCGCGGGTTGCGGAGCCCCGGACGGCTTGCGTTTCCCGTCCGCGCCGCCGCTGCCGCCACCGCACGTGGCCAGCAGGAGCAGCAGCGCCAGGACGATCACACCGGCCACCAGAGCCACCCGTACGACCCGCTGTCCCATGGTCCCCCCGAGGGTCAAGTCAAGGGCGCCAGCGTAGCAACTGCCTCTGCCGGAACATCGGTTCAGCCGCGCCCCGTGCCCGCGCCGGTACGGGCGCCCGCGGCGCCCTCCGCGAGTGCCTAAAATTCGACAGTGAACTCCACCCTCCCCACCGCGGAAGCCCTGCGCAGCGCACTCGCCGGCCTTCTCGACGGGCTGCCGCCCAAGCAGGCCGCACAGGCCGTCGAGCGGCTGATCGCGAACTACCGCGGGACCACCCCCACCGGCGCCCCCGTGCTCCGCGACCGCTCCGACGTCGCCGCGTACGCCGCGTACCGGATGCCCGCGACCTTCGAGGCGGTGCGTTCCGCGCTCGCCGCACTGCGCGACGCGGCCCCGGAGTGGACCCCGGCGACGCACGCGGACATCGGCGGCGGGACCGGCGCCGCGACCTGGGCCGTCGCGGAGGCGTGGCAGGAGAAGGCGGCCAGTACGGTCGTCGACTGGGCGGAGCCCGCCCTCGCGCTCGGCCGCGAGCTCGCCGAGGCCTCCGGTTCCCCCGCCCTGCGGGCCGCGACGTGGCAGCGCTCTCGTATCGGATCGGCGCTCCGGATCGAGAGCACCGATCTCGTCACCATCTCGTACGTCCTGAAGGAACTCACCCCGGCCGACCGCGCGCACCTGGTCACCGAGGCCGCCCGCGCCGCGCAGGCCGTCGTGATCGTCGAACCCGGCACCCCCGACGGCTACCTCCGCGTCATCGAGGCCCGGCAGCAGCTGATCGACGCCGGCCTGAGCGTCGCCGCCCCCTGCCCGCACAGCGGTGCCTGCCCCATCGAGCCGGGCACCGACTGGTGCCACTTCTCGGCGCGGGTCAGCCGCTCCTCCCTCCACCGTCAGGTCAAGGGCGGCTCGCTGCCGTACGAGGACGAGAAGTTCAGTTACGTCGCCGCCGTGCGCGACGACGCGGACGGTCCGGCCGCCGTCCCGGCCGCCAACCGCGTGATCCGCAGGCCTCAGATCCGCAAGGGCATGGTCCTGCTGGAACTGTGCACGAAGCCGGAGGAACTCACCCGCGAGACGGTCACCAAGAAGCGCCACGGCGACCTCTACCGGGCGGCCCGCGACATCGACTGGGGCGACGCATGGCCGCCGCCCCGGCCCGAAACCGACTAGCCGCGCAGCTCCTGCGTGCAGCACTTCACGCTTCCGCCGCCCTTGAGCAACTCCCCGAGGTCCATCCCGACCGGCTCGTACCCGCGCGCCCGCAGAGGCCCGAACAGCCCGAGCGCCGTCTGCGGCAGCAGTACGTGCCGCCCGTCGCTCACCGCGTTGAGCCCGAGCGCCGCCGCGTCCGCCTCCTGCGCGACGATCGCGTCCGGGAAGAGCCGGGCGAGGACGGCCCGGCTGCCGGGAGAGAAGGCGCCGGGGTAGTACATGACCTCGTCCGTACGGTCGTCGAGGACGGCCAGTGCGGTGTCCAGGTGGTAGTAGCGCGGGTCGACGAGGTCCAGGCCGATGACCGGACGGCCGAAGAACTCCTGCGCCTCGTCGTGCGACAGCGGGCTGGAGCGGAAGCCGCGCCCGGCGAGGATCCACGACGAGGTGACGGCGAAGTCGCCCTCGCCTTCGTTGATGTGCGCGGGCTCGCAGATCTCGGTGAAGCCGTGGGCGCGGAACCACTCAAGGTGTGCCTCGGCCTCCAGGGACCGTTCCGCGTACGCGAACCGGGCGCCGAGCACCCGCCCGTCGACGACGGTGGCGCCGTTGGCGGCGTACACCATGTCGGGCAGGCCGGGCCTGGGGGTCAGGAGTTCGACAGTGTGGCCGAGGCTCCGGTAGCGGTCCCGCAGGTCCTCCCACTGGGTGAGGGCCAGGGGCAGGTCGACCGGCTTCCCGGGGTCCATCCACGGGTTGATGGAGTACGTCACCCTGAAGTGCTCCGGGGGGCACATCAGGTAGCGGCGGGGCGAGGCTTCACGAGGCAATGAGGGCTCCTCACGAGCGGCATGGGGCACAGAGTGTGCGTGAGAGCCATGGTCCGCCGAACCGGCCCGTAGCGCAGTGAACCGATCGGGTGGTTCCCGACTGGTCAGGCGGCATCCATGTTGCGAGACGTCTCGTCTCGCCGCGCTGATAGATTGACGTCATGGCCGAGACCGGAAGCACCAGCGACCCCAGCACCCCCAAGCCCCCCAGCGCCTCCAGCACGTCCAGCGCTGCGAGAACCCCCGACGCCACCCGCCGCAGCGAGCGCTCCCGCCGAGCGATCTACGATGCGGCCCTCTCCCTCGTCGGTGAGGTGGGCTACCCGAAGACGACGATCGAGGGCATCGCCGCCCGCGCCGGCGTCGGCAAGCAGACGATCTACCGCTGGTGGCCCTCCAAGGCGGCCGTCCTGCTCGAAGCCTTCCTCGACCTCGGCGAACAGGCCGCGGAGGCGGCCGGCGCGGGCGACGGCGCGTACGAGATCCCGGACACCGGCGACCTCGCCGCCGACCTGAAGATCGTCCTTCGCGCCACCGTCGACGAACTGGTCGACCCGAAGTACGAGGCCCCCTCCCGCGCCCTCACCGCCGCGGGCATCGTCGATCCGGCCCTGGGCGCGGAGTTCGTGGAGAAGCTGCTCGAACCGTCGCTCCAGCTGTACGTGAGGCGGCTGGGCGCCGCGCAGGAAGCCGGCGACGTTCGCGCGGGAATCGACCCGCGCATCGCCCTGGAACTCCTCGTCGCCCCGCTCGCTCACCGCTGGCTGCTGCGCACGCTCCCCCTCACGCACGAGTACGCCGACGCCGTCGTCGACTATGCGCTCGGGGGCCTCGCGCCGCGCTGAGACCCCGGGGCGCCGCGCCGGGTGAGTTCGCTCACGGAGTTCGCCGTACGTTCACCGCGAGGCCACTTATCAGGGCAAAGGCGCCAATCGCGCCACCGCTGTGATATCGCCCCGTGTACCCCGGATGGGGACTGCGGCCACCCGAGGCGCAGGATGGTGGCAGCATGGACAGCACAACGCTGAGGTGAGGGGTTGAATGGGCGCCGATTTCGGCCGCTATCGCGGCACAGAGAGCAGGCAGACAGTGGAAAGCAGACTTCCCCAGTGGCTGCGCCGCCGCCCGAAGGCCACCGGCGCCGAGGACCTGGCCGAGGACCGCAAGGCCCTGCTCCTGGCCGCCGCCGCCGCGGGCCTCCCGCTCGCCCCCGCCGCGTACCCGGCGGGATACCGATGTTCGTGCGAACGCGTCGGCTGTCCCACCCCCGCCAGGCACCCGGTCTCGTTCGCCTGGCAGACCCAGTCCACGACCGACCCCGCGCAGATCAAGCGCTGGGCCGAGGGCCAGCCGCAAGCGAACTTCATCACCGCCACCGGCATGGTGCACGACGTACTCGACGTACCGCTCGAAGCGGGCCGCAGCGCGCTGGAGCGGCTGCTCGAAGCCGGGGTCGACGTCGGCCCGGTGGCCGAGTTCGGGGCCGGCAACGGCGACGCGCGGCTGCTCTTCTTCACCGCCACCCGGGGAACCCCGGACGACGAGGACGAGTGGTGGCCGTGCGAGCTGGACTGCCACCCCGAGACGATGGACGAGCATCCGGGACTGCGCTGGCACTGCCGGGGCAGCTACGTCCTCGTACCGCCGGCGAAACTCCCCGGTGAGCACGAGGTCAGCTGGGTCCGCGGCCTCGAGCACCCGCTGCCCGACCCGCTGAACCTCCTCGAGACACTGACCGACGCCTGCGCGCGGTACGTCGGCGAGGACGACCCGGAGGACCACCACGCGGTGGCCTGGCCCCTGGGCCGCTGAGCCCCTGACCGCGAGAGCGCGGTCAGGGCACCGACGGAAGCCGGGACGAAAGCCGCCTCGGAAGCCGGCGCAGCCCGGCGACGGGGCGGTGCGGGCAACCGGGCCCGTCAGGACCCCTTGGCGGCCGTGAGTCCCTGAATCCGGGCGAGCACGGTCACCTGCGGCTTGCCCTTGCCCGCCCCGGCCGCGCCCGACCCGCCCGCCGCGGTCTCCGGCGGCACCTGCACGACCTGGCTGGAGACCCGCTCCTTGGTGAGCTTGGTTTTCGCCGTGCCCGTCATCAGCGCCCGTACGTCGGCATTGAGATCCAGCCGCACGCCCTTGGCCACGGTCTGCTGCTCGAACTGCCGGGTGGCGAAGAACACCGTCGCCCCGCCGTCCTCCGTGACCAGCCCCAGCGGCGCGAACGCCCCGCTGTCCAGCCGCTGGTCGAGGTACTGGACAGTGCGTCCGAGCTGCCGCGCCGACTTCTGCCGCGTCTGGCGCACGGCGGAAGTGTGCGGGCCGGGCGCGAAGTTCGCGGGCGCCCCGTCCTGCATGTACGACGCGTACTGCACGCTCAGGTCCTTCGGCGGCACCACGAGCCCGGGCCCGTCCGGCCGCACCGGCTCGGCCCAGCCGTCCTCGTCCTTCTTGAACGCGGGCATCTCGTCCGGCGTGAGAACCGCCAGGTGCGAGACCTCCCACAGCTGATTGGCCCCGCCCCGTACGAACACGAGCAGCCAGCGGGTGTCGAGCCGGCCGCTGTCCTTGTCACGGTTGCTGTCGGTGTCCGCGACGAACCACCGGGGCCAGCCCGCCTTCTTGGGGATGGAGTACTTCGCGTCGGTCAGCTCCAGCGGATCGTGGCGCGGATTGCCCTGCGGGCTCTGCGCCTGGCGCGCTTTGAGACCGGCCTGGTTGATCGCGCCGAGCGCGCCGGTGACCCGGCCCGCGTCGAGGGCCGGGTCGTACGCCTTGTCCGCCTTGTTGTACGCGGCGGTGAAGTCCTTCAGGGCCTGTGCGGCCTCAGACTTCGTCGCCGCCGGTACGACTTCCAGCTCGCCGTGCACCGTCACGCACCCGCTCGCCGTCATCGACAGCGCCGTCGCCGTCGCGAGACCCGTCCCCAGCCGCCTCAGCGTGCTCAGCCTGCTCATGCGCTGCCTTCTGTGTCTTCGTCCCCACCGACTTCCGGAACCCTACCGGGGACAGGAAAAGCGCGAGCGTGGGGATCAGGTACAGCAGCCACACCGTGACCTGAAGGACGGTCGGGTCGGGCTGGAAGTTGAACGTGCCCTTGAGGAGTGTGCCGTACCAGCTGTCCGGTGGAATCGTGCTGGAGATGTCGAACGCCTTGTTCCTCAGACCGCCGACGAACTCGGCCTCCTGGAGGTCGTGCACGCCGTACGCCAGCACACCGGCGGCCACGACGACGAGCATGCCACCCGTCCAGGTGAAGAACTTCGCCAGGTTGATCCGCAGCGCACCCCGGTAGAACAGCCACCCCAGCGCGACCGCCGCCCCGATTCCGAGCAGGGCGCCGCCCATCGGGCGCCAGCCGTCCTCGGCCGCGTGCACCGCCCGCCACACGAACAGCGAGGTCTCGATGCCCTCCCGGCCGACCGCGAGGAAGGCCGTCGCGACCAGTGCGCCGGTGCCCATCGCGAGGGCGGCGTCGAGCTTGCCGTGCAGCTCGGCCTTCAGATGGCGGGCGGTGCGGCGCATCCAGAAGACCATCCACGTCACCAGCCCCACGGCGACGATCGACAGCGTGCCGCCGATCGCCTCCTGCGCCTTGAACGTCAGTTCCTGTGTGCCGAATTCGAGCGCGAAGCCGAAGGCGAGGCTCACGGTGACCGCGATGCCGACGCCGGTCCAGATGGGTGGCAGCTTGCGCCGGTTGCCGGTCTTGACCAGATAGGCGACGAGGATGCAGACGACGAGGCTGGCCTCCAGCCCCTCGCGCAGACCGATCAGGAAGTTGCTGAACACGTAGATCCGTCCCCTTCCGCTAGGAGAACAGCCCCTTGCCCCACCAGTCGTCCTTGTCGCGGACGCCCGGCGGGACGGCGAAGAGCGCCGAACCCACGTGCTGGATGTACTCGTTGAGCGCGTCACCGCGCGCCAGACTGCGCTGTACGGGAATGAACGCCTCGCGCACGTCCCGCTGGTAGGCCAGGAAGAACAGCCCCGCGTCGAGGCGGCCCAGCCCGTCCGTACCGTCGGTGAAGGAGTAACCGCGACGCAGCATGCGCGCCCCGCTGTTGGAGTCGGGATGGGCGAGGCGCACGTGCGAAGTGGGCAGCATGGCCTTGAGGTTCGGCTCGTCGCGCTCGCGCGCCTTGCCGACCGCCGCACCCTCGCCCTTGTCGCGGCCGAAGATGTCCTCCTGCTCGGTCAGGGAGGTGCGGTCCCAGGTCTCGATGCGCATCGCGATGCGGCGTGCGACGAGGTACGAGCCGCCCGTCATCCAGGCCGGCCCGTCCTTCTCCCGTACCCACACATGCTTGCCGAGGCTCTCGGTGTCGGTGCCCGCGATGTTGCGGGTGCCGTCCTTGAACCCGAAGAGGTTGCGCGGGGTCTGGGCGTCGGGCGTCGTCGACGACGTCTTGCCGAAGCCGAGCTGGGACCAGCGGACCGCGGCCTTGCCGAAGCCGATGCGGGCGAGGTTGCGGATGGCGTGCACGGCCACCTGCGGGTCGTCCGCGCAGGCCTGGACGCACAGGTCGCCGCCGCTGCGGGCCTTGTCGAGATTGTCGCCGGGGAACTCCGGGAGGTCCACGAGGGCCTCGGGCCGCCGTCCTTCGAGCCCGAAGCGGCCCTTCTCGAAGAGCGAGGGCCCGAAACCGACGGTGAGCGTCAGCCGGGACGGCTTGAGGCCGAGCGCCTCGCCGGTGTCGTCGGGCGGAGCCTCGGGGAGACCGCCGTACGCGCCCTCGCCGACCGGCTGTCCCGCCGTCATGAGGGCGGCGGCCGCCGTCCAGTCCTTCAGGAGCGCGACGAGTTCCTCGCGGTCCTCGGTCGTCACGTCGAACGCGGCGAAGTGCAGCCGGTCCTGGACGTCGGTCGAGATCCCCGCCTGGTGCACACCGTGGAACGGCACGGCGGCCCCCGCGGAGGCCGCGGTGGTGCTCCCGCTCCCCTCACCGTCCCCCGCGCCGAGCGCGGCGACCGTACCGCCCGCCGCGACGGCGCCGAGCGCGAGCCCGGCACCGCCCCAGCCGAGCACGGAACGGCGGGACGCCACAGGGGACTCGGACTCGGACCTGGTCTCGTCGGACATGCGCGGGTGCCCTCCTACTTCACAACGGCGGCGGCGAGCTTCGACAGCGGCTCGGCGAGCGCGTTGACGCCGTCGTGCAGCTCATTGCGCTCGGCCTTGCCGACCTTGTCGTACGACGTGAACGCGTACGACCTCTTGTCCTCGCGGTACTGGTCGAGCAGGTCGTTCAGCGCCTTGAACTGCTTGTCCAGCTCGGCGGTGAGCTTCGGGTCGTTCTTCGACGCGATCGGCTTGAGCAGGGCGTACGACTTCTCAGCGCCCTCGACGTTCGCCTTGAAGTCGACGAGGTCGGTGTGGGAGTAGCGCTCCTCCTCACCCGTGACCTTGCCGGTGGCGACCTCGTCGAGGAGCTCCTTGGCGCCGTTCGCCATCGAGGTCGGAGTGATGTCCGCCTTGCCGACCCGCTTCTGCCAGTCCGTGAGGTCCTTCAGGAGCGTGCCGGCGAGGGCCTTCTCCTCGGCTCCGAGCTTCTTGTCCTGCCACAGCGCCTTCTCCAGGCGGTGCCAGCCGGTCCACTTCTGGCCCTTCTCCAGACCGTCCTCGCGCAGGTCGACCTTCGGGTCGATGTCGCCGAACGACTCGGCGACCGGCTCCGTGCGCTCCCAGCCGATGCGCGAGTCGGCGTACGCCTTCTTCGCCGCCTCGATGTCACCCTTCTTCACGGCGTCCGTGAAGACCTTGGCCTTGGGCAGCGTCTCGTCCGCCTGCGCCTGTACGTACGTGCGGAACGCGGCGACGGCTGCGTCCTTCTCGGGGCTGCGCCGGACGGCCTTGCCACCGCCCGTCGCCTCGACCTTCTGGCGGATGCCGTCGCCCTTCATGCCGGGCTTGCAGGCGATCTCGTACGAACCGGCCTTGACCTCGGCGGTGATGTTCGCCTTGGTGCCGGGGCCGATGTTCTCGCGCTCGGTGACGATGCGGTCGTCCGGGAAGAGGATGTAGACCTCGGTGACCTTCGAGCCCTTGTTCTCGACGGCGAGTTCGACGTGCCCGGCGGGGAACTTCTTCTTCGACACGTCGCAGGAGTCGTCCTTGGCGACGACCGTGATCGCTCCCTCGCCGCCCTTGGCGTCGCTCTTCTCGGCGCAGCCCGTGACGGCGGTCAGGGCCGCCACGGTCGCGGCGGCGGTGACGACGGACAGACGGACGGGTCGCATTCGGACTCCACGCGGATCGAGGTGAGGCGGGAACAGGGGTGGGGTGAGGCGGACCTAACTTAACCGAGCCTTACTTTGCCGGTACCCGCCCGTGCAGTGATTCAGCTCTCACGGGGCCACTCCGGATACAGCGGGATCACGACTGCTTCACGACGCCCCCACGGCAGGGTCAAGCGCGGGTCAAGTCCCGCGGAGGAGGTGAGCAGGAAGGGGCTGGTGCTTCAATGCCGGGGTGAACGAACTCGACGTACTCCGCGTCTTCTGCGGCCCCGACGGACGCCACGGCAACGCCCTCGGTGTCGTACGCGACGGACGCGCGCACCCCGACGAGGCCTCCCGGCAGGCGCTCGCCGCCGAACTCGGATTCAGCGAGACCGTGTTCGTCGACGACCCCGAGCGCGGCGTCGTGGACATCTACACGCCCGGCCTGCGCCTGCCCTTCGCCGGACACCCACTGGTCGGCGCCGCCTGGCTGCTCGACCTGGAAGTCCTCAACCCGCCCGCGGGGGAGGTGTGGGCGCGCCAGGACGGCGAGTTCACGTGGATCACGGCGCGCGCCGAATGGGCGCCGCCGCGCCGCCTCCAGCAGTACGCGTCGGCCGCCGAGGTCGACGCGCTGCCCGCGCCCCCGCCGGGCGACGGCTGGTTGTACGCCTGGGCCTGGGAGGACGAGGCCGCGGGCCGGGTCCGCGCCCGCGCCTTCCCGCGTCGCGACGACGGCATCTCGGAAGACGAGGCGACCGGCGCCGCGGCGCTCCTGCTCACCGCCGCACTGGGCCGCGCCCTGAACATCACTCAGGGCCGGGGCTCCCAGATCCTGACGGCGCCGGGCCCGGATGCCACGATCGAGATCGGCGGCCGTGTCCGCTTCGCCCCGCACGCGCCGTGACCACCAGGGCTCACGCGCTGAGCGGGAACTCTCCACCCAGCTCGCGGAACACCGCCCCGTTGAAATCGAAGGCGCGCTTGCATTCGTCGATGATGCGCTGCTTCTCCAAGTCGTCCGCGTTCACCCGGTCCAGCAGCTCGCGGTAACCCCGCTTGAAGGCGGCCGGGTTGGAGATGTTCTCGAAGACGTAGAAGCGCACCCCGTCACCCTTGCGCTCGAAACCCCAGGTCCGCTCCGCCTTGTCACGGATGATCTGGCCGCCCGAAAGGTCGCCGAGGTAGCGGGTGTAGTGGTGCGCCACGTACCCGGCCGGCCAGCTGCGCGCGCACTCGGCGACGCGTGCGGCGTACGCCGCGGTCGCGGGCAGTGGCTCGACACTCTCGCGCCAGTGCGCCCCGCGCAGGTGCGCCAGGTCGCGTTCCAGCTCGGCGGTGCGCATCAGCTCGGGCTGGATGAACGGCCCGGCGACCGGGTCGTCCGCCAGCGACTCCGCGGCCTCCTCCAGCGCCCGGTACACGAACCACAGCTGTTCCGTGTAGCGCGCGTACGCGTCCACGGAGAGCTTTCCGCCGAGCAGGTCGCTCATGAAGGTGGAGGTCTCCGCCTCGGTGTGCTGCTCGTGCGAGGCGACGCGGATCAGCGTCGAGAAGGGGGTCGCGGTGTCGGCGGCACTGGCTGCGGCTGTGGCGGTTGCGTCCAAGGCGGACCTCCGGGGACCGAGGGAACGGGAAAGGAAGGGCCTGCGGTGGCGGCACGCGCAGCCACCACCGCCGATCTTCCTGCTTAGGTATGCCTAAGTCAATGTGTTCCCGACGGCCTGTCGGTAAAAACGCTACGCCCTCCACGGGTTCACGGCAGCGTGAGAATTTCCGCCCCGGTCTCCGTCACCACCAGCGTGTGCTCGAACTGCGCCGTCCGCTTGCGGTCCTTTGTCACGACCGTCCAGCCGTCTTCCCACATGTCGTACTCGTGCGTACCGAGCGTGAGCATCGGCTCGATGGTGAACGTCATGCCGGGCTGCATCACCGTCGTGGCGTGCGGGCTGTCGTAATGCGGGATGATCAGCCCGGAGTGGAACGACGAGTTGATGCCGTGCCCCGTGAAGTCCCGCACCACGCCGTAGCCGAAACGCTTGGCGTACGACTCGATGACCCGCCCGATGACGTTGATCTGGCGCCCCGGCCTGACCGCCTTGATGGCGCGGGCCAGCGACTCGCGGGTGCGCTCGACGAGCAGCCGCGACTCCTCGTCGACGTCACCGCACAGGTACGTCGCGTTGTTGTCGCCGTGGACACCGTTGATGTACGCCGTGACGTCGAGGTTCACGATGTCGCCGTCGCGCAGCACCGTGGAGTCCGGGATGCCGTGACAGATGACCTCGTTGACGGAGCTGCACAGCGACTTCGGATAGCCCCGGTAACCGAGGGTAGAAGGGTACGCACCATGGTCGATCATGAAGTCGTGCGCGACCCGGTCCAGCTCGTCCGTGGTCACACCGGGCGAGATGTGCTTCGCGGCCTCCTCCATCGCCTGTGCGGCGATGCGGCCCGCGATGCGCATCCGCTCGATGGTGTCGGAATCCTGGATCTCCGGGCCGGTGTACGGCGTCGGTGCCGGCTTCCCGACGTACTCGGGACGCCGGACATTGCCGGGAACGGAACGGGTGGGAGAGAGCTCCCCTGGTACGAGCAGCGACTGGCCAGACATGCAAGCGAGTGTATCCAGCCGCCATCGGGCAGCATGGCGGCAGAGGAAGGAGCCGACGATGGCCCTGTTCAAGAAGCGCACAGCCGGAAAGCCGGGCGAATGGTTCTACTGCCTGGAACACAAGAAGGTCGAGGAGGGCCCGGAGTGCCCGGCGAAGGACCGCTTCGGCCCGTACGCCACGCGCGGGGAGGCGCAGCGCGCGATGGAGACCGCGGCCGAGCGCAACCTTGAGTGGGAGACGGACCCGAAGTGGCACGACAAGCACGGAGCGCAGCCGGACGGGGACGACGCCTGAGCGGGCCCGTCGCCTAACCCACCGCTTCAGCCGCCGTCGCGTCCTGCTGGGCCCGGCGGCGCTGTGCGTCCGCGTCCGTACCCGCGTCGTACGTCATCAGCCTGGGAAGCGCCGCGGCGAGCAGGCCCACAGAGACGACGCAGGCCAGGCCGCCGCTCCAGATCGCCGGCCTGGTCCCCGACCAGCCGGCGAGGGCGCCGGCCCGTACCTGCCCGAGCTGCGGACCGACGCTGTACGACAACACCTCGATGCCCGCGAGCCGGCCGCGCAGCTCCTCCGGGATGGTCTGGTTCCAGATGGTCGAGCGCCCGAGCCCGCTGAGCATGTCGCCCGCGCCCGCGAACGCCAGACACACCAGCACGGCCCATACGTTGCTGAACCACCCGGCGGCGGCGATCGCGAGGCCCCAGCCGGCCGCGCCGTACACGACCAGCTGCCCGTGCCGCCTGATGCGCGAGGCCCAGCCGCTCGTCAGGCTGACGACAACCGACCCGACGGATCCGGCGGCGTACATCAGCCCGAGTGCCCACTCGGAGTCGAGGTCGTCAGCGAGGAACGGGAAGACCGCGTTGGGGAACGCGAAGAACATCGCGGCCATGTCGACGGCGTACGTCCCGAGCAGTACGGGCCGGCTCCACGCGTACCGCGCGCCTTCCGCTATGCCACGCAGGGAGGGCTTCGGGGCGTCGTGGGAGGCCGGGGCCGCCTTGAGGCGCGTACACAGCGCGACGGACGCCGCGAACCCGACGACGGTGACGCCGTACGCCGTGGCATGCCCGGCGTAGGCGACGACCGCGCCCGCGACCGCGGGGCCGGCGATCGCACCGGTCTGCCAGCGCAGCGAGTTGAGCGCGGCCGCGGCGGTGAGCTGGTCGTGCGGCACGATGCGCGCCATGAGGGAGTCCAGTGCGGGGCGCTGGAGCCCGGCGAGGGCGGAGACGCAGGCGGCGACGACGTACAGCGGCCAGAGCAGCGGCTCCGGCAGCAGCGCGTTGACGAGCAGCAGCCCGGCCAGTACGCCGAGCCCGGCCTCGGTCAGCAGGATGACCTTGCGCCGGTCTGCCGAGTCGGCCAGCGCGCCGCCGTACAGCCCGAACACGATCAGCGGCACCAGCTCGACGGCGCCCATCGCGCCGACGGCGAGCGGGGAGTCGGTGAGGTCCTTGATCTGCAGGGGCAGCGCGATCATGGCCATGAAGCTGCCGAAGTACGTGACGAGGCCCTGGACGAACAGCAGGCGGAAGTCGCGCGAGGAGCGCCACGGGGCGAGGTCCGGCAGTATCGCCGCGAGCTTGGAAGTCACGACCGGCCATGGTCCGCGACGCCGGTTCCCCGGACAACCGATTTACGGGCCGAACGCGGCCCCGCCCGGGCATCCGGCCGGGTCGGCATGTCCAGCCCCTCCGGCGTCCGAAGAGCGGGTCCGGGGCGGAGCCCTGGTTCGGGAAGGGGTGGGTCGGGGAAAGCCCGCGCAGCGGCCCCGAGCCAGCACCGGCCCGAAGCCCGCTCCCGTACCGGATCCGGCACAGGCACCCGCACATGCCCCGCACCAAACCCCCTACCACCGCCCCGGCGGCGGCGCCGTCAGCTGGTCGGCCAGGCGGGAGAGGCGGTCCCGGAACCGCCGGGGCCCCCGCGGCGCGGGCAGGCTGTTCTCCCCCGCCGCCGCACTCACCAGGTGCTGCACGGTGTCCAGATCCACGTCCCCGCCCGCCGGCACGGACAACGCCTCGTGCGCCAGCCCCCGGATCTCCCGGTCCCCACCGTCCAGCGACAGCACGGTCGCCCCGGCCCGCCGCGCGTCGTGCACCCGCTCCAGCAGCCCCGCCCCCGGCCGCTCCGGCGCCACGACGAGCAGCGTCTCGCCCCGCCCCGCCGCCTCGATCCTGCCCAGCCCCACCGACAGGTGCGCCGGCTCCCCGGGCCCCACCCGGTGGCGTACGAGCGTGGGGTTCAGTTCCGCGAGCCCGGACCACGCCGCCTCGTCGACGAGGTGCGCTGCCAGGTGCCACGGCTCGTACACCTCGGTCCCCACGAGCAGCAGCCCGCCGCGCTGCGGCACGACGGAGGACCGCAGCGCCCCGGCGAACCGCCGTGCGGCCGGCAACCACTCGGTCCCGTCGAGGACTTCACGCAGCAGGGCGACACGCACGGCATCCATGCGGCGGCATCCTGCCCTACCCCGGTGCAAGCCGCGGGCGAATGCCACCGCCTCACCCGGACGAGCGTGCTACCTGCAAGTAGGGTCGGCGTATGACTTCGACTGACAGCGCGGACAGCGCGAAGAAGCCCGCAGCCAAGGACCCCTGGGACCTCCCGGACGTGTCCGGCCTGGTCGTGGGGGTACTGGGCGGGACCGGCGACCAGGGACGCGGGCTCGCGTACCGACTGGCCAGGGCCGGCCAGAAGGTGATCATCGGCTCGCGTGCGGCCGAGCGAGCCGGGAACGCCGCCGCCGAGCTGGGCCTCGGCGTGGAGGGCGCGGACAACGCGGAGTGCGCCCGGCGCAGCGACATCGTGATCGTCGCCGTGCCGTGGGACGGCCACGCCAAGACGCTCGAAGCGCTGCGCGAGGAGCTGAGCGGCAAGCTCGTCGTCGACTGCGTCAACCCGCTCGGCTTCGACAAGCAGGGCGCTTACGCCCTGAAGCCGGAGGAGGGCAGTGCCGCCGAACAGGCCGCCGCGCTGCTGCCGGACTCGCGGGTGACCGCCGCCTTCCACCACCTGTCGGCCGTCCTCCTCCAGGACGAGGCGATCGAGGAGATCGACACCGATGTGATGGTGCTGGGCGAGGCCCGCGCCGACACGGACATCGTGCAGGCTCTCGCGGCCCGCATCCCCGGCATGCGCGGCGTCTTCGCGGGCCGGCTGCGCAATGCCCACCAGGTGGAGTCCCTGGTCGCCAACCTGATCTCGGTGAACCGGCGCTACAAGGCGCACGCGGGCCTGCGCGTGACCGACGTCTGAGCGGAGACGCACGGACACGGACCGACGCCCGAGGACGGCGTACAGGCGACGGCGTACCAGCACGGACGCACGGACCCGTGTCCGAAGGCCGACGTACAAGCACGATCGGGGCATGGGGGACACTGGACCGGAAGCTTTCCGCACCCCGACAGGAGCCGCCCCCCATGCCCCGCCTCGCTCTGTACGCCCTCGTCGTCTGCGTCCTCGCCGTGGCCGCGGCGGTGGTGTCCTTCGTCCAGGGCAGCTGGCTCGGTGTCGTCTGGATCCTGCTGGCCGGAGTGGCCTCCAACATGGCCTGGTACTACGTGCGCAAGGGCTCCGGCTCGCCGTCCCAGAACGTGTAGAAGGCGCGGCCGGTCTCCCAGTCGGTCACTCCCAGTGCCCGGAGCACCGCGTCGACCGCGTCGAAGAACAGTTCGTTGACCTCGGGGATCCACAGGATGCCGAAGATCAGCAGCAATCCGAACGGGGCGAGCGGCTCGACCTGGCGGCGGATCTTGTGCGAGAGCCACGGCTCGATCACGCCGTAGCCGTCCAGTCCCGGCATCGGCAGGAAGTTCAGGATCGCGGCCGTGATCTGGAGCAGGGCGAGGAAACCCAGCGCGTAACGGAACACGTCGGGGACGCCCGTCATGGCGTCCAGCCAGAACGGCGCCGTGCACACGATCGCGAACAGCAGGTTCGTCAGCGGGCCCGCCGCCGAGATGAGGCTGTGCCTCCAGCGGCCCTGGATGCGGCCCCGCTCGATGAAGACCGCGCCGCCGGGCAGGCCGATGCCGCCCATGATCACGAACAGCACCGGCAGCACGATGCTGAGCAGCGGATGGGTGTATTTGAGTGGATTGAGAGTCAAGTACCCCTTCGCGCCCACGGAAATGTCGCCGCTGTGGAGTGCGGTGCGGGCGTGCGCGTACTCGTGCAGACACAGCGAGACGATCCACGCGGACGTGACGAAGAGGAAGACGGCGAAGCCCGTACTCGCCGAGGCCTCCGTCCACACCGCCCAGCCGGAGACCGCCATGACGGCGACGATCCCGAGGAAGACGGCACTGATCCGCCGGTCGCGGCGGGTGAGGGCGGTGGTCATGGGCGGATCTCCAGGGATGGGCGCGGGCCGGACAGCAGGACTACCTACCCAGCACGACTACGAAAACGTCTCGCGCCGCTAAAACGTCTCGCGCGGTGACGGTGGTTCCGGCGAAGCTGCATGCATGGCGCTCTGGCGAATCCTGTACGACGACTGGCAGATGGAATGCTGCGGTGAGCCGTTCTCGGTGGGTGACGAAGTGCGGTGGCAGCTGTCGCTGCGCGGGCCGGAGGACCTCACCTCGCCCGGAATATGGGCGGACAGCTACAGCGAGCTGGTGGCGGTGGCGGGCGGGGGCGGGCTGGTGAGCGGCCCCGGCGTCACCGCGCTCTGCGGTGGCGAGCCGTACGCCGAGCAGCCGATCCGTCTTCCCGACCCGGTCGTCGGACTCCTCGCCGTCGAGACGCACGGCCCGGGACCGGACGACGTCCCCGAGACCGTCGGCATGGTCCGCTCCATCCGGATCGTCACCCAGGGGTACGCCGAGACACGCGCCGGGTCGCGTTCGTACGAGCCGGTGCCGGGGGAGCGGTGGCTGCGGCCGGTGGAAACGTGCCCCAAGTGGTTCAGCGACAATGCGCGGCCGGACCGCGCGGGGCGCGGCTACCGCTCGACGACACGGGGGTCCTGGTCGAGCTGGAGACGCCGCACGGCGGGCCGGCGCCCGGGCGCCGGGGACAATAGATCCGTGCGCTATCGCATCCTCGGCCCCACGCAAGCACTCCGCGACGACGGCACGCCCGTCGCCGTCGGCGGAGCGCGGCTGCGTGCCCTGCTGACGGTACTGGCGCTGCGGCCCGGGCGTACCGTCACGGCCGGCGCCCTCACCGACGAGGTCTGGAACGGCGAACCGCCCGCCGACGCGACCGGCGCGCTCCAGGCCCTGGTCGGCCGCCTGCGCCGCGCCCTGGGCCACGCCGCGGTCGCCTCCGCCGACGGCGGCTACCGGCTGTGCGCCGACCCCGACGATGTGGACCTGTACCGCTTCGAACGGCTGGCGGGGGAGGGCGCGCGAGCGCTGGGCGACGGCGATCCGGGCAGCGCGGCGGAGCTGCTCGACGAGGCGCTGAGCCTGTGGCACGGCCCGGCCCTGGCAGGCCTCCCGGACCGTACGGCGGAAGCGGCCCGGTGGGAGGCCCGGCGCCTGGCCGCCCGCCGCGCGCGCCTGGCCGCCCTGCTCGCCCTGGGGCGGGCGGAGGACGCCCTGCCGGAACTCGCCGCGCTCTGCGACGACCACCCGATCGACGAACCGCTCCAGTCCCTTCGCCTGCGCGCGCTGCGCGACACGGGCCGTACCGCGCAGGCTCTGGCGGCGTACGACGAACTCCGCCGCGACCTGGCATCCCGCCTGGGCACCGACCCGTCCCCGGAACTCCGCACCCTCCACGCGGAACTCCTCACCCCACAGGAACCTGAGAAGCCCGCGGCGGCGCGGGCGCAGGCACCGAAGGCTCCGGGAACGGACGGCCCCGGCCTCCCCGTGGGGCCGGCGATGCACCGAGCCGGTGCGGGCGCCTCTGCGGCGGGCTCCGCCACCCTGGAGGGCTCGCGCGGCGCACCGGCCCGGCTCGACGGGCACGCGCAGGCGGCGGCCGGAGGCCGGCACGACCCGGCTGGGGGCTCGCGGAGCGGCGCGACGGGGCGGGACAACGACGCCACCCCCGGCTCCGACGAGCACACCGCCGCCGCTGACCCCCAGGCGCCACAAGCCCACGAGCCCACCACGCCCGACGCCTCGCCCGCCACCCAGCCGGGCGTGCCTGCCGACGCGCCCGGCGTCCCGCGTGACGCGGAGGAATCCGCGGCCCGCGCCGCACACGCCTTGGACGCCGCCCCGCCCGCCGCACCGCACTCCCCGCACGCCGAGAACACCACCCCGCCCGCCGCACCGCACTCCCCGCAGGCCACCGCGCACGGCCGTGCCTCGAACGGCACCCCACCCGCGCCCGGCTCGCTGTCCGCTCCCGGAACGCCGCTGCCGCACGGAAACTTGCGGGCCCGGCTGACCTCCTTCGTGGGGCGCGAGGGGGACATCGCGGCCATCACCGCCGACCTGGGGCGGGCTCGTCTCGTCACCCTGCTCGGGCCCGGCGGCGCCGGGAAGACGCGGCTGTCGCAAGAGGCGGCCGAGGTCGCCAACGGTGCCTGGCGGGACGGCATCTGGCTCGCCGAGCTCGCCCCCGTCGACGACCCCGAGACCGTGCCCGAAGCCGTACTCGTCGCGCTGGGCGCCCGCCAGACCGTCCTGCGCGGCGCCGGCGCCGAGGAGCTGCGCGCCGCGGACCGGCACGGGGACGATCCGCTCCTGCGCCTCGTCGAGCACTGCGCCCGCCGCCGGATGCTGGTCCTGCTCGACAACTGCGAGCACGTCATCGACGCCGCCGCCCGCCTCGCCGAGGAACTTCTGGCCCGCTGCCCCGGCGTGACCGTGCTCGCCACCAGCCGTGAACCGCTCGGCGTCCCGGGCGAGTTCGTGCGTCCCGTGGAACCGCTGCCCGACCCCATGGCCCTGCGCCTCCTCGCCGAGCGCGGCGCGGCCGCGAGCCCCGGTTTCCGTGTCGACGACGACCCGGCCGCCACCGCCGAGATCTGCCGCCGCCTCGACGGAATGCCCCTGGCCATCGAACTGGCCGCCGCCCGGCTCCGGATGCTCACCCCGCGCCAGATCGCGGACCGTCTCGACGACCGGTTCCGGCTGCTGACCGGCGGCAGCCGCACCGTACTGCCGAGGCAGCAGACGCTGCGGGCGGTCGTCGACTGGTCGTGGGACCTGCTGGACGAGCAGGAGAGGGCGGCCCTGCGTGCCCTGTCCGTCTTCGCGGGCGGCTGCGACCTGGCCGCCGCCGAAGCGGTGATCGGCCCCGAAGCGCTCGATCTGCTCGGTTCACTGGTCGACAAGTCGCTGGTGGTCGCGGCCCCTTCGGGCGACGGCACCATGCGCTACCGCCTCCTCGAAACCGTCGGTGAGTACGCCGCCGAACGCCTCGACGAGGCAGGTGACCGCCCCACCGCCGAGCGCCGGCACCTCGTCCACTTCCGCGAGTTCGGCCGCCACGCCGAACCTCTGCTGCGCGGCCGCGAACAGCTCGCCTGGTTCAGCCGCCTCGAGGTCGAGTACGAGAACCTGCGCACCGCACTGCGCCGCGCAGTCGCCGCCCGCGACGAGCACGAGGCGCTGTGCCTCGTCCACTCGCTCGCCTGGTACTGGACGATCCGCGGCCTGCGCGCCGACGCCCGCCACTGGTCCCGGGCCGCCGCCGAACTGGGCCCCGACCCCTTCGCCCCGCCGGCCGCCCCCGCGCCCGCCCTGCACGAGCGGTGTACGGACACACCGCCGCCCATGGCGCCCGATCAACTGCTGGAGGCCAGACGGGGAGCCTGGCTCATCCACCTGGCGAGCATGAGCCACGAGCTCGACCAGTGGACCACCGACGAGGCGACGGCATGGCTGCGCCGCGTCGTCGACGTCTACCGGCCCGGCCTGCCGCAGACCTGCCGTACCCCGGGAACACTCTGGTTCTACGCGATCATGCTGACCGGCACACCGGGGCAGCTGTACGAGGTCGCCAACCGGACAGTCGCCGCCTGCCGGGAGTACGGCTACACCTGGGAGCTCGCCTCCGCCCTCCAGCTGCGGGCCAACCTCCTCGCCAACCGGAGCGACTGGGCGGGCGACGCGAGCGCCGACGCCGACGAGAGCCTGGAGATCTTCACCCGGCTCGGCGATGTCTGGGGCGCGGCCGAGGCGCTCGCCGCGCGGGCCGAGGCCCGTGAGCGCAAAGGCGAGTTCACCCCGGCCGCCGACGACTACCGCGCCGCGATCGGCCACGCGGCCCTGCTCGGCGCCCAGACCCAGGTCTCCTTGCTGCGGGCCCGGCTCGCGGGGGCACTACTGGAGACGGGCGACGGCGAGGTGGCCGAGCCGATGCTGCGCGAGATCCTGGCCCAGGTCGCACACCAGGGACACGAGTCGGAGCCCGCCGCCCGCATGTATCTGGCGATGTGGCTCGGCCGCACGGGCCGTACCGGCGAGGGGCGACGCGAGCTGGACCTGATGCGGCGGTCCTTCAACCGGTCCAACCTCGCCATCTTCGAAGGCTTCGTCATCGGCCTCCTCGCCTGGATGGACAATCTGGACGGGAAGTACGACGAGGCGCTCGGCCAGGCCCGCCAGGCACTGGAACGCTCACGCGAACCGCTGTCCCGCCTGGTCGCCCCGCAGATGCCGGCGGTCCACCTGATGACGGCGGCCCACGCCCTGGCCGGACTGGGCGGTCCCGACCGGGCCGGCGACGCCGCCCGGCTGCTCGGCGGGTACAAGGCCCTTCTGCCGCCCGGCCACTTCGCCACCACCCAGGAGCGCGAGGCCGTGGAGGCCGCCGAGACGGCGGCGCGCGCCGCGCTCGGCGACGCCGCGTTCGAGGCGGCGTACGACGAGGGCGGCGCCCTCACGCTGGATCAGGCCGCCGCCCTCGTCGGCGCCCCTGGAGGGCCCTGACGCGTCAGGTCTTCTTGCGGAACTTCGAGATCGCGAGCGGCGCCGTCACGAGCGTGATGGCGGCCGCCCAGGCCAGCACCATCCACACATCGCGGGCGATGGGCCCGCCGATGAACAGCCCGCGCGCCGCGTCCGCGAGGCTCGACAGCGGGTTGTAGTCGGTGAAGGTCTGGAGCCAGCCCGGCATCGTCGACGGCGGGGTGAAGATCGAGGACCCGAACTGCAGCGGCATCAGCACGAGCATCGCCATGCCCTGCACGGCCTGGGCCGTCTTGACGGAGAGCCCGATCAGGATGAACACCCACATCAGCGACGCGCCGAAGAGGAGCGAGAGCCCGACGGCCCCCAGTACGTGCAGGGGCGACGTACCGACCGACATGCCCAGCACGAAGCCCACGGCCAGCAGGATCGCGAAGGCGACCAGCATCCGGCCGACCTCGACGACGATCTTCGCCACGAGGACGGAGGACCGGGCGATCGGCATCGTACGGAACCGGTCCATGACCCCCTTCTGGAAGTCCTCGTTGATGCCGGTGCCGACCGCCATGGAGACGTTCAGGCCCATCATCGCCATCAGACCGGGCACCAGATAGCTGACGTACTCGTCCTGTTTGCCGTTACCGGCGACCGCGCCGCCGAAGACGAAGACGAAGAGCAGGGTGAAGACGATCGGCATCAGCAGGACGTCGAACATCGACTGCGGGTCCTGCTTGATCTGGAACGCGTTGCGGCGGGCCAGCGCGCCGATGTGGCGCAGATTGGCGCGCAGGCCGATCCTGCCCTCGCCGGCGCGCGCCTTCGTCGTCGTCTTCACGGGCGCGGGCGCCGGTGGGGTCACTGTCGCCGCGCTCATGCCGCGACCTCCTCGTGCTTGTTTTCCGCGGCGGACTCGACGGCCTCGGCCGCCGCGTCGCTCGTCTTCTCGCCCGTGATGGCCAGGAACACCTCGTCCAGGCTGGGCAGATGGGTCCCGATGTGCGCGATGCCGAAGCCGCGCGCGCCCAGCAGGCCGACCACGGCGGTCAGTTGCTCGTCGCTCAGGATCGGTACGTACAGCAGGCCCTCGCCGGCGTCGACCTGCGAGCCCGCGATGCCGTCGAGCCCCGCCTCGCCCAGCGCCCGCGCCATCGAGGACAGCAGCGCCGGGTCGGACGGACGGACCTCGAGCGTGCGCCCGCCGACCTTCGCCTTCAGTTCGTCGACCTTGCCGCCCGCGATGACGCGGCCGCGGTCGATGACCGTCAGCTCGCTCGCGAGCTGCTCGGCCTCCTCCATGTACTGGGTGGTGAGCAGCACGGTGACCCCCTCGCCCACCATCCGCTTGACCTCGTCCCACACCTCGTTGCGGGTACGGGGGTCGAGCCCGGTCGTGGGCTCGTCCAGGTAGAGCACGGCGGGCTGCCCGATCATGGACGCCGCCAGGTCGAGGCGCCGCCGCATGCCGCCGGAGTACTGCATCACCGGCTTCTTCGCGGCCTCGGTGAGCGAGAACCGCTCCAGCAGCTCGTCCGAGCGCCGGCGCGCGTCCTTGCGGGACAGATCGAGCAGGCGCCCGATCATGTAGAGGTTCTCCCAGCCGGCGAGCTTCTCGTCGACCGAGGCGTACTGCCCGGTGAGGCCTATGGTGCGGCGAAGCTGCCGGGGCTGCTTCACCACGTCGTACCCGGCCACGAAGGCCGTGCCGGCGTCCGGCTGGACCAGGGTGGACAGGCAGCGTACGAGAGTGGTCTTGCCGGCGCCGTTGGGCCCGAGGACACCGAGCACGGTGCCTTCCCGTACGTCCAGGTCCACGCCGTCCAGTGCCTTGGTCTCGCCGTAGTGCTTGACCAGTCCCCTTACCTCGACGGCGTTGGCCGCGCCGCCTGTGGGGCTCTTGTCGATTCGCGTCATGCCGACTATGAGAACAGCCACCACTGACAACGCGCCGACAGAACGCCGACAAGCGCCCACCCACGCCGACTGACGCCCACAAAACACCGACAGCCCGCCGATGGGGGATGTCGGCGGGCTGTCTGTGGTGCGGCAGTGGCTCCGGTGTGTCTAGTGGAAGGTGTGCTCCTCCTGCGGGAACGTTCCGCCGACGACATCGCCGGCGAACGCCTTCGCCGCGTCCCCGAGGGTCTGCCGCAGGTTCGCGTACTGCTTGGTGAAGCGCGGCACCTTGCCGCCCGTCAGACCCGCCATGTCGGTCCACACGAGGACCTGCGCGTCCGTGTCGGGCCCGGCGCCGATGCCGATGGTCGGAATGTGCAGCGAGCGCGTCACCTCGGCGGCCAGCTCGGCCGGTACGAGTTCCAGCACGATGGCGAAGGCACCCGCGTCCTGCGCCGCCTTCGCGTCCCGGAGCAGCTGGTGCGCGGCCTCGTCGCTGCGCCCCTGGACCCGGTAGCCCATGGTGTTCACGGACTGCGGCGTCAGGCCGAGGTGCGACATGACCGGGATGCCGGCCTTCACCAGCAGCTCGGTCTGGGCGTGCGAGCGCTCGCCGCCCTCCAGCTTCACCGCGCCCACGCCCGCGTCCTTGATCAGCCGGGTGGCGTTGCGCAGGGCCTGTACCGGGCCTTCCTGGTACGAGCCGAAGGGCAGGTCGCCGACGATGAGAGCGCGCGTGGTGCCCCGTACGACAGCGGCGGAGAGCAGCGTCATCTCGTCCATCGTGACGGGCACGGTGGTCTCGTAACCGAGGTGACAATTGCCCATGGAGTCGCCGACGAGCATGACCGGGATGCCGGCCTCGTCGAAGACCGAGGCGGTCATCGCGTCGTACGCGGTGAGCATGGGCCACTTCTCGCCGCGCTCCTTGGCGGCGGCGATGTCGTGGACGGTGATGCGGCGAGTGCCCTTGCCGCCGTACAGCGCCTTGCTGCTGTCGGCGGATGTCTTCTGGGCAGCCTGAAGCGTCATGACCAACGGCTCCTTCGAAATCTCGAGGCGCCCTGACGGCGTCCCCGGACCACGTCCATGGTGGCATCCCGGCGGTGCTCACGGGAAGTGGGGACTCGCGGCCGTCTCGCGAGCACTGGCTGGTTTGTGCGCGTTTCGTCACAGGCCGCCTCCGACGCGCCCGAACCGGAACCCCCCGCGCCGCGGTGTCGTCCTCGTGGCAGTACGGCCGTCGTGTGACGGCGGCAGGGAAATTCACCGGCCATCCCCTAGGGTCAGACGCGGGGCGGGGTGGTGTGCACGGCAAGGCAGTCAGTGAGGGCAGCGGAATGGCGCAGGCGTACATGACGGACACGGGGAACGGCAGCTCAGGGCCTGAGCGACCCGGGTCCCGGCTCCGGCGCCGCCTCGAAAGCCTGCGTCACGATCGTGGCATCTGGCGGCGCGGCATCGTCCTCGCGCTCTGCGCGGTGCTGCTCACGCTGCTGATGGTCTTCCACGCGGAGATCCCCAACACGGTCGGCAACCTCGGCAGCCTTACCGAAACCTTCCTCCCCTGGCTGGGCCTGGGCGTTCCGCTCCTGCTGGCGGGCGCCCTGCTGCGCCGCTCGGCGACCGCGCTCGTCGCGCTGCTGCTGCCGGCCGTGGTCTGGCTCAATCTCTTCGGCGGCCTGCTCACCGACAAGGCGGGCCCCGGCGGCAATCTCACCGTCGCCACCCACAACGTCAACGCCGACAATCCGGACGCCGGGGGCACGGCCCGCGAGCTGGCCGATTCCGGCGCCGACGTCGTGGCGCTGGAGGAGCTCAAGGCCGGCGAGGTGCCGGGTTACGAGCGCGCCCTGTCCGGTACGTACAAGTACCACGCGGTGCAGGGCACGGTCGGTCTCTGGAGCAAGTACCCCATGACGGACACCGGTCCCGTCGACATCAAGATGGGCTGGACGCGCGCGATGCGCTCCACGGTGGCCACCCCGGCGGGCGACGTGGCGGTGTACGTCGCCCACCTCCCCTCGGTCCGGGTGAAGGTCGACGCCGGCTTCACGGCCGGGCAGCGTGACGACAGCGCGGACGCGCTGGGCGAGGCCATCGCCCGGGAGCGTGTCGGCAAGGTGATCCTCCTGGGCGACCTGAACGGCACCATGAACGACCGCGCCCTGAACGCTGTCACCTCGCAGATGCGGTCCACGCAGGGCGCGGCGGGCGACGGCTTCGGCTTCAGCTGGCCCGCGTCGTTCCCGATGGCGCGGATCGACCAGATCATGGTCAAGGGGATCAAGCCGGTGTCGTCCTGGGCGCTGGGGGACACGGGCAGTGACCACCTCCCGATCGCGGCGCGGGTCGAAATCTGACCCGCGCACGCCCGCCCGCAACCCCGCGTTCACGCCGGGGAACAATTCACCTGAGAGACTTTGTTCAGTACGGGAACGTATTCGCGTACTCCGCCCCGCCCACTGAAAAGGTCTCCCATGCCCCGGCCGCCCCGGCCCGTAGCCCTGCTCGCCCTCGCCGTCAGCGCCTTCGGCATCGGCACCACCGAGTTCGTGATGATGGGCCTGCTGCCCAATGTCGCGGACGACCTGGGTACCTCGGTGCCCACCGCCGGCTACCTCGTGTCGGCGTACGCCATCGGTGTCGTCATCGGCGCCCCGCTGCTCACGGCGCTTGGTTCCCGCATCCCGCGCAAGCGCATGCTGCTGCTCCTGATGGCCCTCTTCACCGTGGGCAACCTCGCGTCCGCCCTGGCCCCCGGGTTCGGCTGGCTGGTGGCGGGGCGCGTGCTCGCAGGGCTGCCGCACGGGGCGTTCTTCGGCGTCGGCGCGGTGGTCGCGGCGCGGCTGGTCGCGGACGGGCGGCAGGCGCGGGCCGTCGCGACGATGTTCCTCGGCCTCACGGTCGCCAACATCGTCGGCGTCCCCGCCGCCACGCTCCTCGGCCAGCACCTCGGCTGGCGCGCGACGTTCCTGGTGGTGGCCGCGATCGGGCTGGTCGCGATGGCGGCGCTGGCCCGGCTGGTCCCGTACGTCCCGGTGGACGCGCGGCAGAGCGTACGCCGTGAACTGCGCACCCTGGGCAACCGTCAGGTCCTGCTCGGCCTGCTCACCGCCGTCTTCGGCTTCGCCGGTGTCTTCGCCGTCTACTCCTACCTGGCCTCGATGACGACCGAGGTCATGGGCTTCGGCGAGTCCTCGGTGACGCTCGTCCTGGCCCTGTTCGGCATCGGCATGACGCTGGGCGCCCTGGCGGCGGGCCCGCTGACCGACCGCGCCCTGCGCCCGACGCTCTACGGCTCGCTGGGCACGCTGATGGTTGTCCTGCTGGCCTTCAACTACACGGCGCACGTGCGGTGGGCGGCGCTGGTCACCGTGGTGGTGCTGGGCGCGGTGGGCTTCATGACCACGACTCCGCTCCAGATGCTGGTGATGAACAAGGCCAAGGACGCGCCCACGCTGGCGTCGGCCTCCAACCACTCGGCGTTCAACCTCGCCAACGCGGGCGGCGCGTGGCTCGGCGGCACGGCGATCACGGCGGGCTGGGGCTGGATGAGCCCGACGCTGGTCGGCGCGGTGCTGGCGGCGGCGGGCCTCGGCATCGCGGTCGTGGCGGGCGCCCTGGACCGGGCCCCGGCTTCGTCCCGCTCCCGCGTGGTCGCGTCGGGCGACGCGGCACCCCGCGAACCGGCTCGCGACACAGTGGCCTGACGGGGTGGACGGGGGGCGACGGGCCCCGGGAAGCCCGCCGTCAGGCACACCGCCGGCTGGAGGGGCGGGGCTCCCGTCCCTCCAGCCGCAGCGTCACACCGACTCGCGCCACCGGTTGGTGATCGGCAGGCGGCGGTCCTTGCCGAAGCCCTTCGCGGAGATCTTCGTGCCCGGCGGGTACTGCCGGCGCTTGTACTCCGCCGTGTCCACCATCCGCAGTGTCCTCACGACCAGCGCCCGGTCGAACCCGGCGGCCACGATCGCCTCCAGGCCCTGGTCCTTGTCGACGTACATCTCCAGGATCCGGTCCAGGACCTCGTAGTCCGGCAGGGAGTCGGTGTCCACCTGCCCCGGCCGCAGTTCCGCGCTCGGCGGCTTCGAGATGGAGTTCTCCGGGATCGGCGGGGTCTGGCCGCGCTCCTCGGCCGCCTTGTTCCGCCACCGCGCCAGCGCGAAGATCCACGTCTTGTAGACGTCCTTGATCGGCCCGTACGCGCCGACCGAGTCGCCGTACAGCGTCGAATAGCCCACCGCCAGCTCGGACTTGTTGCCCGGCGCGAGCACGATCTGGCCCTCCTGGTTGGAGATGGCCATCAGTGTCGTGCCGCGCAGCCGTGACTGGAGGTTCTCCTCGGCCAGTCCGGTGAGTCCGAGCGCGTCCATGTACGCGTCGAACATCGGCTCGATCGCGACGGTCCGGTAGTTCAGCCCGGTACGCCGCGCCAGCTCGGCCGCGTCGCCCTTGGAATGGTCCGAGGAGTACTTCGACGGCATGGACACGCCGTAGACGTTCTGCGCACCCAGCGCGTCGCACGCGATCGCGGCCACGAGCGCCGAGTCGATGCCCCCGGAGAGCCCGACCAGGACCTTGCTGAAGCCGTTCTTGGCGGCGTACGCGCGCAGGCCCACGACCAGCGCCGAGTACACCTCCTCCTCGTCCTCCAGGCGCTCGGCGTAACCACCCGTCAGCTCGGGCTCGTACGCCGGCAGGGACTCCTCGGAGAGGACCACGCGCTCGATCTGGAGTCCGTCGTCGACGATTCCGGCCGGGGCGTCCTCGACCGGGACCGCCGTCGGCAGGTCCAGGTCGAGCAGCATGCTGCCCTCCGAGAACTGCGGTGCGCGCGCGACGACTTCGCCGTCCTTGTCGCAGACGATCGAGTCACCGTCGTAGACCAGCTCGTCCTGGCCGCCGATCATCGCGACGTACGCCGTCGTGCAGCCCGCCTCCCGGGCACGCTTGCGCACCAGCTCGAGTCGGCTGTCGTCCTTGTGGACCTCGTACGGCGAGGCGTTGATGGAGACCAGCAGACCCGCGCCGGCGGACCGGGTGGCCGGCACGCGGCCGCCGTCCTGCCAGAGGTCCTCACAGATGGCGAGGGCGACGTCGACGCCGTGCACGCGGATGACGGGCATCGAGTCACCCGGAACGAAGTACCGGAACTCGTCGAAAACGCCGTAATTCGGGAGGTGGTGTTTGGCGAAGGACAGCGCCACCTTGCCGCGGTGCAGCACGGCGGCGGCGTCCTGCGGGGATCCGGCGGGCTGGCCGTAGCGCGGCTGGGCCTTCTCGCAGCGGTCGAGGTAGCCGACGACGACGGGGATCTCCCCGAAGCCCTCCTCGGCCAGACGCGCCGCGAGCGCGCGCACGGCGTCGCGCGAGGCCTCGACGAAGGACGACCGCAGCGCGAGATCCTCGACGGGGTATCCGGTCAGCGCCATCTCGGGGAACGCCACCAGGTGGGCGCCCTGCTCGGCGGCGTGCCGGGTCCAGTGGACGATCGATTCGGCGTTGCCGGTGAGGTCGCCGACGGTCGAGTCGATCTGATTCAGAGCGAGGCGTAGTTGAGGCACGCGCCCCAGTCTAATCGTCTGTCTGACGCGATGTCCTGGCAGACCGCACGGAGGCGTGTGCCCCGCCCCTCGGGGCATGTCCTCGCGTGCCCCCTCACCGCGCCGGCCCGGCCCGCCCCAGGGTCACTCGAGCGGGCCCGTCCAGATGGTGTCGTCGTACTCCATCACGTCGGGACTGAAGTCGACCCGCATCCGGTCCGCCGCGTCGGCCGGCAGGGAGTAGGCGTACTTCCCCACGGATCGCTTTCCGGGGAGAAGGTTGCCGCTGAGGACCTTCTGGCGCCCGCTGCCGTCGATGATCAGCTCCGCGTCGGCCCCGTCGGCGTCGCTCACGTTCGGCAGGCCCGTCTTGAAGTCGACCGCCTTCGTGCCGTCGTTGACGGCGACAACGGTCACCTGGACCGCCTTGTTGCCCTTCGCGTGGCCGATGACGTAGGCGTCCGGCACGAACGGCTGCGGCTTCGAGACGGAGATCTTCAAGCCGTTCTCGTACGTGTACGTCTCGCCGAAGGTCAGGTTCCGCGCCTCCTCCGCCGCCGCGGACGCCGACGCCTCCGCCTTTGCGGACGCCTCCGCCGACTCCTGCGCGGCCTTCGCCGACTCGGCCTCCTCCCGGATGCCGTCGACGAACTCCGTGGCCTTCGAGACGGTGAACACCCCGCCGCCGACGGCGAGCAGGAGGCCGACGCCGCCGAGCACCGCACCGGCGAGCGCCATGCCCCTGTTCGCCGCCACGCCCTTGCGTACGTGGCCGAGCCCGACGAGGCCGAAGACCAGCGCCAGCAGGGCGGGCAGCCACGACATCCAGAACAGGAACACCGTGAGGCCGAGGACGACGCCGCACATACCGAGCACCAGAGCGCTGACGCCCATGCCGTTACGGTGCCGCTCCGGCGATGGGGGCAACGCCTGGAACCCGGGCGGGGGAGGTCCCCAGGGGTTCTGGTCGGAGGGCGGGGCAGGCAGGGTCATCCGACGTCCTTGAGGCGTGGCGAACGAGAGTTCGACGAGATTATCAGCGGGGCTCACCGCGCTCCATCGCCCTTGTCCGGGGCGGGCCGCACGGTGCGGCGCACCCCGGCGACGCCTCCGCATCCCGGCGCATCCGGTCCCGGCGACCCCGGCGACCCCGGCGCATCCCGGCCACCGCCGCGCCGCAGACCGTGGCTCCGCAGTAGCGTTCATGTCACTATGCCGATTGCGTCTCTCCGCGGTACCCCGCCCGTCGCCGTCCTCCTCGTCCTCGGCGCCGTCGTGTACACCGCCTGGGTGCTCGAAGCCGTCCTCGGGACCGGCCTCGACCCCCTGCGCACGTACGTCAGCGAACTGGCCGCCGCCGGGGAGCCGTTCGGCGGCCTCTTCCGGACCACCGATCTCCTCGCGGGCCTGCTGATCCTCGCGGGCGCGGTCTGGGCCTTCGTCAGGTACCGCCCGCGCGGCCGGTGGGACGTCACCGGCTGGGTGGCACTCGCCGTATTCGGCGCCGCCACCGCGGCCGACTCCCGGCTGCCGCTGAGCTGCGCACCGACCGTGGACGCGGTGTGCGCGGCCCGGGAGGCGGCCGGATTCGTCCCGGCCACCCACGCGGCGCACGCGTGGAGCAGCAGCATCGCGTCGACCGCGGCCGTCATCGGCGTCGTGGCGCTCACCGTCGCCGCCCGCCGCCACGGCCGCCGCTCGCTCCTCGCCCGCAGCGGACCGGCCATAGTGACGGCCGAACTGGCGGCCACCGTCTGGACCCTGACCTCCATCGCCGCGTTCGAGGCCGGCAACGGCACCTGGTTCCTGGGAGCGGGGCAGCGGCTCCAGGTTCTCCTCGCGGCGCTCTGGCTGGTCGTGCTCGCCTGGTCGGTGGCACGCGAGAAGCTGTACGAGTGACCTCGACCGGGAGTTTCATCAGCATCGGCGGAGCGGCGCACCATGTGGTCGTCGAGGGCAGCGGCCCGGTGTGCGTGCTGAGCGCCGGGCTCGGCATGAGCTGGTTCGACTGGGATCCCGTCGTGGAACTGCTCGCCCCCTTGCGCACGGTCGTACGGTTCGACCGCCCCGGCCACGGCCTGAGCGCCCCGGCCCCCGCCGCCACGCCGCCGACCGCCGCGGGCGAGGCGCACCGCATCGCCGCGATCCTCGACGCGCTGGGCCCGGTCGGCCGGCCCCGCAGCCCCGTCACCGTCGTCGGGCACTCCGTGGCCGGCTTCCACGCGGAGGCCTTCGCCCGCCTGTACCCGGCCCGTACGGCCTCGGTCGTACTCGTCGACTCCAGCGTCGAGGAGCACGCGCGCAGGCCCGCCGTCCCCGCCCTGCGCACCGCCGTGACACGGGCCCTGGGCACGGCCCTCTCCGCCGCCGGGCTCCCGGCGGCGCTCGGGCCGCTCGCGCGCCGCACGGTGGTGCGCGCGGGCCGCACGGCCCCGGCGGGCCGGAGCGGCAGCGGCGGTGACCCGGCCCCCGCCCCGCTCGTACGCCGCTGCTACCGCACCTCGCGCGTTCTGCGCGGGGCGCTCCGCGAGAACACCCACTACCGCGCGGTCGCCGCCGGGCTCCTCGACCTGCGCCCACGCCACCCGCTGCCCGAAGGCGTCCCGGTCACGGTCCTCGCGGCGTACGACGGACGAGGCGGGCGGGGCGCGCTGCGCTGGCTCGAACGCCAGCGCCGCCTCGCGAGCGTGCTCGGTGCCCGCTACGAAGTCGCCGAGCCCTCAGGCCACTTGGTGATGCTGGACCGCCCGGACGCGGTGGTCCGGGCGGTCACGCAAGCCGGGCAGCCGGCCCCGGTCAGGGACGGACGGCCGCGCCCCGCGCCTTGAGCAGGTCGGCCATCAGAGCGATCTCCGACTGCTGGGCGTCCACCATGCCCTGCGCCAGCGACCGCTCCGTGGCGACGTCGCACCGGTCGGCGCAGCCCTGTGCCATCGTGACGCCGCCCTTGTGGTGGGCGGTCATCAGCCGGAGGTAGAGGATCTCCGCCTGCTTGCCGTCCGCCTCCCGGAGCTTCGCCAGGTCGGTCCTGGTCGCCATGCCGGGCATGAGCGACCCGTCCCGCGCCTCGTGCGCACCGAGCCCGCCGTGTTCCCCGTGCCCGGAGCCGGCCTCGGCCATCCAGGCCATCGGCTCGTCCGAGGAGACCTTGGGCAGCCCCCACAGGTCGAGCCAGCCGAGCATCATGCCCCGCTGGTTCGCCTGGGTGTTGGCGATGTCGTACGCCAGTCGGCGTACCTCTTCGTCCTTCGTGCGGTCGCGCACGATGAACGACATCTCCACCGCCTGCTGGTGGTGCACCGACATGTCCCGCGCGAAGCCCGCGTCCGCGGAGTCCTCGCCGGGTGTACGGGAAGCCGCGGAACGTCCTCCGCCGTCGCCCTCGTTGCCGTTCCCGGCGGCGACCGTGACGGCCCCGGCGGCGAAGAGCAGCGCGAGCACGACGGCGGTGACGGCTGCCCAGTACGTACGCGTCATCACTGAGCCATTCCGCCCGTGCACGCCGCGCCGGGCTCGGGCGTCTGCGGCCCCTGCACGTACTTCGTGAAGAACTGGTCGACCCGGGGGTCAGTGGCGCTGTCCACGGTCACCTGCTTGCCCCACGCGCTGAGCATGAGGGCACCGGACTGGTCCTTGACCGGGCTCATCAGGGAGTAGGGGGTCTTGCCGACCTTCTCGGCGAGCTTCTTGATGTCGGCGTCGGACGCCTTGTCGTTGTACGTCACCCACACCGCGCCGTGCTCGAGCGAGTGCACCGCGTTGACCTTGGGGAGTTCCTTCTTGTAGACGTCCCCCTCGCAGTTCATCCAGACCTGCGAGTGGTCACCGCCCACCGGCGGCGTCATCGGGTAGGAGACGTCCTTGGTGACGTGGTTGCGACCCAGCTTCTTGGCGTCCCAGGACTTCTCCTCCTTCACGGGCGCCTTGGCCTGGGCCGCCTTCTGTTCCTTCTTCTCCGACTCCTGGAGGAAGACGTACGAGCCGAATCCGACCAGGCCGGCCACGACGGCCGTGCTGATGCCGATCACGAGGAAACGGGTTCTGCGCTCGCGGGCCTGCTCGGCGCGGCGCATCTCCTCTATTCGGGCCTTGCGCGACGCGCCGGCGGTCTTGTTGGAAGCCATGGTGTGAGTCCTTCGCCTGCTGGGAGGGGGGTGGTGGATGCGGACGTCCCGGGTGCGGGCGGCCGGGCTACGTCCGCATCACCTGAAGGACATGGCGCCCAGGGGTTCGCGGCAGCACGTCGGACCCGCGCGCCGGACCGGCGGCGGCCGGCGGTGCGGAGTACTGCGGTTCGGCGGCCACCGGCGTGGCCGGCGGTGGCGCGGTGAGCACGGCGGGGGACAGGTGCGGGAAGACGCCGCAGTGCGGGGAGTCGTACGGGCAGATGTACGCGGGCCCGTCCTGCGCGGGCGTCGCGGTCGTCGCGACGGCGGCAGCGGCTCCGTGGTGCTCCCGGGGTTCGGGGCCCGTCCCCAGACAGACGAAGAGCGCGGCGAGGAGCGTCGCCACGGCGCTCAGCAGCGCCATGGGACGTGTGGTGCGCCTGGTGCGCCGGGTGCGGGATTGCCGCCGTCCCCCCATGGGCGGAAATCGTAGTGCGCGGCGGCAGTCCGTATGTCATACGGGTTGCATCCCGTTGCCTCTCGTCCCGTGCCGTGGGGAGGATGTTTCGCGCCCGGGCGATCGGCAACCCGCCGTTCATGGTGCAAATCGGATACACGATGATGACCGAGCAGGCCGGGCCCCGTGAACTGGTCGACCATGTGGTCGCCGCCGAGCGCGCTGGATTCGACTTCTCCGTGACCTCGGACCACTACTTCCCCTGGCTGACCGAACAGGGCCACGCCCCGTACGCCTGGAGCGTGCTCGGCGCGGCGGCCCAGGCCACCTCCCGCATCCCCCTGATGACGTACGTGACCTGCCCGACCGTCCGCTACCACCCCGCGGTCGTGGCCCAGAAGGCCGCGACCGTGCAGCTTCTCTCCGAGGGCCGCTTCCGGCTCGGCCTCGGCTCCGGCGAGAACCTCAACGAGCACATCGTCGGTACCGGCTGGCCCGCCGCGCACGTCCGCCTGGAGATGCTGGAGGAAGCCGTCGGCATCATCCGCGCGCTGTTCGCCGGCGGCGACGTGAGCCACCACGGCACGCACTACGACGTCGAGAACGCCCGGCTCTGGGACCTGCCCGGCCTGCTCCCGCCGATCGGTGTCGCCGTCTCAGGCGAGCGCTCCTGCGAGATCGCCGGCCGTCTCGGCGACCTGCTCATCGCCACCGAGCCGAAGAGCGAGCTCCTGCACGCCTTCGACCGTCACGGCGGCAGCGGGAAGCCCCGGATCGGGCAGCTGCCCGTCTGCTTCGACGCCGACCGGGACGCGGCGGTCGAGCGGGCGCACCAGCAGTTCCGCTGGTTCGCCGGCGGCTGGAAGGTCAACTCCGAGCTGCCGGGGCCCGCCGGATTCGCGGGGGCCACCCGGTTCGTACGGCCCGAGGACGTCGCCGAGTCCATTCCGTGCGGCTCGGACATCGAGACGTTCGTCGAGGCGGTACGGCCGTACGCCGAGGCGGGCTTCACGGAGATCGCGCTGGTCCAGGTGGGCGGCGAGCACCAGCAGCCGTTCATCGACTGGGCGGAGAAGGCGCTGCTCCCGGCCCTGCGCGACCTCTGAGCCGGGACGGCGGCCGCACCGCCGCGGCCGCCGTCAGCGCGGAGCGAACTTGTGAGCGAGCGTGAACGAGTGCCCGGCGGGGTCGGAGTACACGCGTTCGTCGCGCGGCCCGCTGTTGTTCTTCGTGTCCACG
The DNA here is from genome assembly GCF_053646035.1 of Streptomyces sp. NPDC055287. NCBI lineage: Bacteria > Bacillati > Actinomycetota > Actinomycetes > Kitasatosporales > Streptomycetaceae > Streptomyces > Streptomyces sp. NPDC055287. The sequence goes on from NZ_JBSHNE010000014.1 coordinate 120,099, forward strand.
GGCCGCGCGCCGAGGCTCACCGCCTCGCGCTCCGCCTCGTCCATGTCACCGCGCTCCACCAGGATCCGCAGATGCGCCTGCTGGGAGTCCTCCGGGCGCGGCCAGCTGGGCGGCGCGTAACCGTGGTCCCTGCGAATCGCCAGACAGACGCCTTGCTGGCCCACGACCTCGACAAAGTCCGGGTTGGTGCCGGTACGGGCCTCCGCGCCCAGGAGGCCGGCGTAGAACTCCGCCAGCACCTCCGGTTCCGCGCAGTCCAGGACAAGAACGCTCTCTTTCGCGACCGTCATGTGCTCTCCCCAATCCCCGGTGGGCCGGACGGCCCATGACCCGCGTACCCAGTGGGTGCGGCGGCACACGGACCGTTACGGAGCGCCGGAGCGGAAGCATTTCGGCCGGGGAAGCGGGTACTCGCTCCGGTCGCGCACGCGATCCCGCCGGGTGAGCCTGGGGATCGGCGACGACGAGAGAAAGAAGCCCGACAGTGAACAGCACGGAACACCCCGGAACGCAGGTCCATGTGGAACTCACCGGCAGCTCCAAGGAGGACGCCAACGCCGTCTTCGGAGCGCTGTGCACCGCCTTCGAGTCCGACCGCGAGCCGGACGAGGAACTGCACAACGGCGTGAACGGACGCCCGATGGTGTGGAGCGCGACCTACGACGTGTTCGGCGTACGGGAACAGGCCGCCCCCGGGCGGCTGTCGAAGCCCGTCACCGTCACACTCCAGGGCGGGTACCGCGCGGTCGAGGAGCTGCGTGAGCAGCTCGAAGCGGCGTTCGCCGTGCAGGAGGAGGGTTCCGTCTCCGGCGATCAGGAGAAGGAGCTCCAGCTGCGCCTGGAGAGCCGGCCCGGGACCTCGCCATGACGGACGGGGACAGGGCGGGCGTCAGGCCGGAGGACCGCAGGGGCGACCCGAGGGGTCCCAAGGGTCCCAACGGCCCGGAGTACCTGCGCCGCGGCCGTCATGAGACCGAGGAAGAGCGGGCGGACCGGCTCTGGGCGGAGCTGCTCCAGGAACTGCGGGTCGCCCAGACCGGCGTACAGATCCTCTTCGGCTTCCTGCTGACCGTCGTCTTCCAGCCGCGTTTCACCGAGCTGTCCCCGACCGACCAGGACATCTACGTCGTCACAGTCGTGCTGGGCGCGGCCACGGTGGGCGCGCTCGTCGGCCCCGTGTCCTTCCACCGGCTGGTCACCGGCCGCCGGATCAAGCCGCAGACGGTCCTGTGGGCGTCGAGGCTCACCGTCGTCGGACTCGTGCTCATGCTCTGCACGATGGCGTCGGCCCTGCTGCTGATCCTGCGCGTGGTGGTGCGTGACACCACCGCGATGTGGCTGGTCGGCGGTCTCGTGCTGTGGTTCGTCCTGTGCTGGTTCGTGCTGCCCGCCTGGGCCCGGCACGCCAGTGCGGGCAGGGACTGACCGGAGTCACTCCCTGCCCGCACCTGGATCAAGCCGTGCCGCTGCGCCTACGCGGCGCCGCCGCGGCTGCCGGCCGCGCTGCTGCCTGCGCCGCTGCCGCCGTAGGAGCGGCGGCGCGCCTGCGCCGGGGCGCTGCGGCGACCGCGCTGCGAGGACGCGCTGCGGGCCGGGCGCTCCCTGACGGGCGACGAGATGGTGACCGGCACGCCGGAGGGCGCCTGCGCACCGGTGATCCGGGTCAGCTCGGCGTCGCCGGAGCGGACCTGGGCGGTCTGCGGGGTGATGCCCGCGGCCTGCATCAGGCGGGACATCTCGCGGCGCTGGTTGGGCTGCACCAGCGTGACGACGCTGCCGGACTCGCCGGCGCGGGCGGTACGGCCGCCGCGGTGCAGGTAGTCCTTGTGGTCGGTCGGCGGGTCGACGTTGACGACCAGGTCGAGGTTGTCGACGTGGATGCCGCGGGCCGCGACATTGGTCGCCACCAGCACGGTCACGTGCCCGCTCTTGAACTGGTCGAGCGTGCGCGTGCGCTGCGGCTGCGACTTCCCGCCGTGCAGCGCGGCCGCCCGTACGCCGCTGGCCAGCAGGTCGCGGGTCAGCCGGTCGACGGCGTGCTTGGTGTCCAGGAACATGATCACCTTGCCGTCGCGGGCGGCGATCTCTGTGGCCGTGGCCTGCTTGTCGGCCGGGTGGACGTGCAGCAGGTGGTGCTCCATCGTCGTCACGGCGCCCTGCGCGGCGTCGACCGAGTGGACCACCGGGTCGGTGAGGTAGTTGCGGACCAGCTTGTCGACATTGCGGTCGAGGGTGGCCGAGAAGAGCATCGTCTGGCCCTCGGGGGCGACCTGCTGGAGCAGCTCGGTGACCTGCGGCATGAAGCCCATGTCGGTCATCTGGTCGGCCTCGTCCAGCACCGTGATCTTCACCTGGTCCAGGCGGCAGTCGCGGCGGTCGATGAGGTCCTTGAGCCGGCCCGGGGTCGCCACGACGACCTCGGCACCAGTGCGCAGCGCGCCGGCCTGGCGGCCGATCGACATGCCGCCGACGACCGTGGCGACCCGCAGCCGCACGGCGCGGGCGTACGGCGTCAGGGCGTCGGTGACCTGCTGGGCGAGCTCACGGGTGGGTACGAGCACCAGGGCCAGCGGCTGACGCGGCTCGGCGCGCTTTCCGGCCGTCCTGGCCAGCAGCGCGAGCCCGAAGGCGAGCGTCTTGCCGGAGCCGGTACGGCCGCGGCCCAGGACATCGCGCCCGGTCAGCGTGTTCGGCAGGGTGGCGGCCTGGATCGGGAACGGCACGGTCACGCCCTGGGCGGTGAGCGCCGTCAGCAGGGCCGCGGGCATGTCCAGCTCGTCGAAGGCCTCGACGGCGGGCAGTGCGGGCGAGGTGCCGACCGGCAGGGCGAACTCGCCCTGCGGCGCGGAGGACCGGCGCTGGGGGGACCGGCCGGAGGAGCCGGAAGAGCGGCTGGGGCCCGCCGGGCGGAAGCGCTCGCCGCGGTCACTGGTGCGGCCGGCGAAGTTGCCGCCGGCACGGGTACGGGAAAATCGTTCACGGTCGTTCGAACGTGTGGCGCGGTTCATCTGAACCCTCCTCGATGGGCACGTATCGAGGAATTCCGGGCAGCGGTGACCGCGTGGGTTACTGCCGCAAGGAATCGCAAGAACGAGCCGTAATTAAAAAGCCGAAATGAAGCCGACCGAAAAGGTTTGAAAGCCTTTTGGTCGGGAGCTTCGAAGTGGCTGCAGTCCGCACAAAGAAAGCGCGGACGGGCGGGGCGACGAGAATCGCGGCCTCCGCTGATGAGTCGGCCGCGCGATAGGGGCGGCCGAGTCGGGGCAACGATTCAAAGCAACGAACTTCAAAGCAACGAGACGGGGCCCGCACCCTCAGGTGCGGGCCCCGACCGTGTAGTACGCGTCAGCGTCAGGCGGGAACGATGTTCTCGGCCTGCGGGCCCTTCTGGCCCTGCGTGACGTCGAAGGTCACCTTCTGGCCTTCCTGAAGCTCACGGAAGCCCTGGGTGGCGATGTTGGAGTAGTGGGCGAAGACGTCAGCGCCGCCACCCTCCTGCTCGATGAAGCCGAAACCCTTTTCGGCGTTGAACCACTTCACGGTGCCAGAAGCCATGTCATTCTCCTTTGGAGCAGTGCCGGAGCCAGCCCTGTGCGGACTCCGAGTCGCGTTGCCGCGATGATTGCCCCGTCCGGAACAAAGCACCGGAAATACGAAAGTGCGCCCGCAACAAGTGAGTCGCGGGAGCACTTGAAGTTTTGGGAACCACAACTGCAACTGAGATCAACAGTAGCACGGTGCGCCGGGCGTGCCAGGGGGTCTTTCGTCACATCTGCCGTGGCGCCATAAACCCTCTACGCACGCCGCTTTAAATTCTGCAGCTGTCGCACTAGATATTTTGCTCGCGCAGTTGCTCGTTCATCCGCAGTGCGTCTTCCAGCTGGTCCTCGAGGATGACGATCCGGCAGGCCGCGTCGATGGGGGTGCCCTGGTCGACCAGTTCGCGGGCCCGGGCGGCGACGCGCAGCTGGTAGCGGGAGTAGCGGCGGTGGCCGCCCTCGGAACGCAACGGGGTGATCAGCCGCGCGTCGCCGATGGCCCGCAGGAACGCGGGCGTGGTGCCGATCATCTCGGCGGCCCGGCCCATGGTGTAGGCGGGGAAGTCGTCGTCGTCGAAGCGGTCGGCCTTGGAAGTCCGATGGGTCGGGGCGGTCACTTGCACCATCTTCTGTAGCGCTCGGGGCGGACACTACGAGTGTGGCATGTCTGGTCCGGCCGTGGCAGATTTTCCTCCGTCGGCGCTTCAGTACGGGTCCGCCCGGGCGTGCCGTGGGCACTATGGGGGAAGCGGTGGGAAAGCGGCACCCGGGCGTTCACCCGCACGGCGCCGGATGTCGGTCCGAGGGGCCGCAATGTGTTGGAAACCGTGTGGTGGGATGCTCAGGTGCCCCGACGTGCGCCCGAGGCGTGGGAGCAGGCGGCTCGACCGGCAAGGATGGGTAGGAAGACCAGATGGATAAGCAGCAGGAGTTCGTGCTCCGTACGCTCGAGGAGCGCGACATCCGGTTCGTGCGCCTGTGGTTCACCGATGTACTCGGCTTCCTGAAGTCGGTCGCGGTGGCCCCGGCCGAGCTTGAGCAGGCGTTCGACGAGGGCATCGGCTTCGACGGCTCCGCGATCGAGGGCTTCGCCCGCGTGTACGAGTCGGACATGATCGCCAAGCCGGACCCGAGCACGTTCCAGATCCTGCCCTGGCGGGCCGAGGCCCCCGGCACGGCCCGGATGTTCTGCGACATCCTGATGCCGGACGGCTCGCCGTCCTTCGCGGATCCCCGGTACGTACTGAAGCGCATCCTCGCCAAGACCTCGGACCTGGGCTTCACCTTCTACACCCACCCCGAGATCGAGTTCTTCCTGCTGAAGAACAAGCCCCTCGACGGCACCCGGCCCACCCCCGCCGACAACTCGGGCTACTTCGACCACACCCCGCAGAACGTCGGCATGGACTTCCGCCGCCAGGCGATCACCATGCTGGAGTCCATGGGCATCTCGGTCGAGTTCAGCCACCACGAGGGCGCCCCCGGCCAGCAGGAGATCGACCTGCGCTACGCCGACGCGCTCTCGACGGCCGACAACATCATGACGTTCCGCCTGGTCATGAAGCAGGTGGCGCTGGAGCAGGGCGTCCAGGCGACCTTCATGCCGAAACCGTTCTCCGAGTTCCCCGGCTCCGGCATGCACACCCACCTCTCGCTCTTCGAGGGCGACCGCAACGCCTTCTACGAGTCGGGCTCGGAGTACCAGCTCTCCAAGGTCGGCCGCTCCTTCATCGCGGGCCTGCTCAAGCATGCCGCCGAGATCTCCGCCGTCACCAACCAGTGGGTGAACTCCTACAAGCGCATCTGGGGCGGCTCCACCCGCACGGCCGGCTCCGGCGGCGAGGCCCCCTCGTACATCTGCTGGGGGCACAACAACCGCTCCGCGCTGATCCGCGTCCCCATGTACAAGCCGGGCAAGACCGGCTCGGCGCGCGTCGAGGTCCGCTCGATCGACTCGGGCGCGAACCCCTACCTGACGTACGCCGTCCTGCTCGCCGCCGGCCTCAAGGGCATCGAGGAGGGCTACGAGCTCCCGCCGGGCGCCGACGACGACGTCTGGGCCCTGTCCGATGCCGAGCGCCGCGCGATGGGCATCGAGCCCCTGCCGCAGAACCTCGGCGAGGCCATCGCCCTGATGGAACGCAGCGAACTGGTCGCCGAGACGCTGGGCGAGCACGTCTTTGACTTCTTCCTGCGCAACAAGAAGCAGGAGTGGGAGGAGTACCGCTCCGAGGTCACGGCCTTCGAGCTGCGCAAGAACCTGCCGGTGTTGTAGCGGCAGCTTGCAACGACCCGGGGCCGGCGGCGCATGCTGCCGGCCCCGGGTCGTTGCGCTGGAAAAGCAGGTGCGGGGGGTGGGGTGGGGGTGGGAGCGTGCGCCGATGGAACGATCGAAGATGTCGCGACTGGCCCATGCCGGGCACCCCGTCGCCGCCCCGCTCGACGACGCGTCCGTACGCCGCCTGCTCGGGCGGGCCGTGGTCCGGGGGGACGAGCGGCTGCTCGATCTCGGGTGCGGGCAGGCCGAGTGGCTCCTGCGGGCGCTGGATGCGCATCCCGGGGTGACGGCCGTAGGGGTCGACGTATCGGCGGACGCGCTGGCCGAGGCGCGGAGGCAGGCAGGAGCACGCGGGGCCGGGGAGCGGCTGGTGCTGCGTGAGGAGGACGCCGGGGCGTTCGCGTCCGGGCGGGGCTTCGACGTGGTGGTGAGCGTGGGCGCCACGCACGCCTTCGGCGGGCTGACGGGGACGCTGGCCGCGGCCCGCCGTCATCTGGCCCCGGGTGGGCGGGTACTCGTCGGTGACGCCTACTGGGCGGCCGAACCCAGCACGGAGGCCCGGCACATGCTCGGGGAGTACGACGATCTGGCCACGACCGTGGACCGGGTGGCCGCGGACGGCTGGACGCCGGTGTTCGGGCACATCAGCACCCGTCAGGAGCTGGACGACTACGAATGGCACTGGACGGGCGCGCTCGCCGAGTGGGCCCTCGACCACCCCGGCGACCCCGGCAGCCAGGAGGCCCTCGCGGCGGCGGACCAGCACCGGTCCGACTGGCTGCACGGGTACCGCGACTACTTCGGGTTTCTCACGATGGTGCTGCGGGCCACTCCGTAACCTGTCCCGCCCTGTGGTCCGGCCGGTGGACCGCCGGGTGGTTCGGTCGTGGTACCGGGGTCCTCGAGTGGGACCATTTGGGTGATGGCACAGAAAGGGGGCGAAATGTCAGCGATCAAGGAGACCATCGACATTGCGCGCCGCCCCGAAGACGTCTTCTCGTACGTGACCGACCCCTCGCACCTCCCCGAATGGCAGGAGAGCGCGGTCTCGGTGCGCCAGGTGGACGAAGGGCCTCTGGCCGTGGGCTCGCGCGTGGTCGTGACCCGCAGGGTAGGTCGTCGGGAAATGCCGATGACCATGCAGGTGGACGAGCTGGAAGCGCCGCGAAGCTGGCACATGCACGGGGTCGACGGCCCCGTCAGGGGAGATGTGACCGGAACGATCGAGCCGCTCGGTGACGGCGAAAGGTCACGCCTGACGCTGTCCCTGGACTTCGAGGCGCACGGCATCGGAAAGCTGCTCGTGCCGCTCGTCGTCCGTCCGAATGTGCGCAAGGAGATGCCGAGGAACGAGGAGAAGCTGAAGCGCGTGCTCGAAACGAGCGCGTGAGCCCGGCCCGGGCCGTCGGCCCCCGGCCCGTCTGGCGCCGGACCGTCGGACCCGGGGCCGTCGGACCCCGGGCCGTCTGATCCCGGACCGGTCAGACGAAGAGCCAGCGGGTCTGGCTGTAGACGCCCTTGCCGAAGCCGAACGCCGCCATGGGCGCGACGCGGAACACCACCGCCCGCTGGTCCTCGCCCGCGCCGTAGAAAGCCCCGTCGTGTACGTCGAAGTGCCAGTCGGCGCCGTACTTCGCCTCGTACGCCGCCGCCAGGCGCCGCAGTCGCGCCTCGTCCTTCTCCAGCACCGCCTTGCCCTCGACCACCAGGTCGAAGCCTTGGCGCAGGGTGTTGGCGCCGGTGGTGAGGACGACGTACGGGTTGCCGGCGAGGTTCTTCGCCTTGCGTTCCGCCGGTCCCGTGCAGAAGTGCAGGGCTTCGTCCTGCCAGACGGCCAGCAGCGGGGTGACGTGCGGGCGGCCGTCCGGGCGTACGGTCGTCAGCCAGAACAGCTCGGCCTGCTCCAGGCGCTCCACCGCCTCGGACCAGGGGGTGGCTGTCGCGTTCTCCTCGCTGTAGCGGCTGTCCAGGCGGGTCTGCGGCTCCGGAGTTTCGTGCTCCATGGTGCTTGCCTCTCCCTCGCGGTCTGTCTTTCCTCGTTATCTCTCAGGAAGACAGACCGGGAGCGGAAGCGAAACTCAGCGGGCGTCCGTCGTCGGCCTGGCCGTGACCGGCGCCGGGCCCACCGGCTGCCAGTCGGAGGCATCTCCGGAGCTCCAGTGGAGGCGGCCGTCCAGCGCCACCGCCGCGACGGAGGTGTTCCCCGCCGTGTCCGTGGCGGAGGCCGGAGCTCCGCCGAAGAGGAAGCGGCCTTGGTTCCAGTGCGGTACGCCGGTCGCCCCCGGTGAGAGTTCGGCCGTGCCGAGCCGGCCCGAGCCGTCGCGGGCGGCCAGCAGACCGCCCGTGGCGCTCACCGCGCCGAAGCCCGCCCGGCCGCCCAGGTCGGTGACGTCGCCCGCCGGTGCCGCGGCGGTCACCGCGCCGGTGGAGGCGCCGGCGGCGAAGCGGGCGGCGAGGACGGAGCCGGAGCCGGGCCTGCGGAAGTACAGGCGTACGCCGTCACCGTCCGGGCGGACGGTCGGGGGCAGCGGCGTCGCGGGCAGGGCGGTGGGTACCGGGCCGCGCAGCGGGGCGCCGGGGGCGTCCTGGGTCCAAACGACGGTCGACGCGAGGGTCTGCGCGAAGACGTAGGCGCGGCCCGCGCTGTCGACGGCGGCCGTCGGGTCGCCGAACACCTGCTGACCGCCGAGCGCCTGCCAGGGGGCCCAGCTGCCGTCGGGAAGCTGCGTACGGGAGCTGAGCGCGTGGCCGCCGTCCCGGAGGAACACCGTCGCGCGGCCCTCGCGGTCCACCGTCACCGCCGGGGCGCTGATGTCCAGGGAGCCGGGCGCGTGGGCCGAGTGCGGCATGCCGAGGGACTGCCAGGGGCCGAAGGGCCCGCCCACGGCGCTCTGCACGGCGGTGACGACGTCCCGGCGGTAGCCGGCCGGGCCCTCGAGGGAGGTGCGGGTGCCGAAGAGGGATATTCGGCCGTCGGGCAGCTTCTCGGAGGTGATGCCGCTGTCCAGGCCGGTTTCGCCGAGCAGCGTCGGCCCCGTCCACGCGGGCCGGGAGCCGGAGGCGTCCTCGGTGCCCGCCTCGCGGTGCCAGACCGCGAGGCGCGTGTCCAGTACGGCGAACGCCCACAGTTCGCCCTCACCGGCTCCGCTCTGGAGCCACGAAGTGCTGGTGTTGCGCGAGTGGTGGATGCCGTACACCCAGCCGGGGCCGGTGGGCCGTCCCGCCACCTTGCGATCGCCGCAGCCGGCCTCCGCGTCGCAGTAGTTGCTGGGGTAGTCGGTCCAGGCGTACGTCTTCAGGGTGTGCAGCTTCTCCCGCACCGCCTCCGGTCCCAGGACGTGCGGCAGGCTGCCGTTCAGGTAGCCCAGGTAGTTCTGGACGGTGAAGTGCGGGCGGCCGCCGGCCTTGCCGTACTCGCTGAGCGCCAGCTGGGCGAAGCGGGCGCCGTACATGTGGTCCTGGTGGTCCGGGAGCATGCGCGGCGTGGCCTCACGGCCGTTCGTCGGGTCGAGCATCCGTACGTGCGTCGGCTGGAAGCGCTTCAGCAGGCCGGTGATGGTCCGGACGACCTGGTCCCTGGAGTACGAGAAGTCCTCCGTGACCGGGGTGCCGGACGACAGCTCCGACTCCAGGGTCTCCACCTTGCCGTCCCACAGGCCGTGCAGGCTGTGCGGCCGGTCCGCGGCGCTGGCCCCGGCCTCGTGCAGCTGCACCCAGACCAGGCCGACCTCGGGGCGTGCCTTCAGTGTGTCGAGCTCGGCCCAGCCGCCGCCGTCGGTACGGATCGCGGACCGCTGCCAGGGGCTGGTGCGGTCGCCGGTGGCCATTTCGGCGTACGCGGCCCGTATGCCGTTCTGCCGGGCCTCGGCGTACCGCTCCTTGTCGGGGGCGGGCAGCGGGACGCCCTCGTTCGCGCCGCCGCGGAAGGAGTTCACGCCGTCCGCCTCGCCCGCCGTCAGGTAGACCGAGGTCAGGCTGTGGCCGGTGCGTATGGACTGGCTCAGTTCGGGGTTCATGAAGAACAGGTCGTCGTCCGGGTGGGAGACGATCTGCATCACCGACTCCCCGGCGGCGCGCACCGGCTGGACCTTCCCGGCCTCGCCCGTGTCCGCCGTGCCGCCGGTGACCGTCCGGGCCGCCTTGGGACCGGAGGCCGCGAGCGGAACGGAGGGTCGGGCGAGCTGGATGCCCGTCACTGTCAGCAGCAGCGTCGCGAGGAAGACGCTGGGCAGAGCGCGGCGGGGCAGGCGGAAGGTACTTCGGGCCCTGGGCGGCATAGGAAAGGTGCTTTCGGTGTGCGGTGTTACGGCGTACGGGATGGGGTGCGCCCAGGACGGCGCTGATCATCGCGCAGACTGTGGAGCAGAAGTGAAGAGGCTTTCATGCGGCGCCCGGTTCACCGGCGCCGAAAACCGGTGATGTTGCGGATGTCACGGACCTTCTCCGTCACAGCCCGTGCTGCGGCTGGGCCGGAGGCCGTCCCGCCGTTCCTGCGGATAGGCTCGTGAGCCGGACCTTGACCTGACGGTCGTACGGACCGCGGGACGGCCGGAGCGGGAGGCAGCATGTCGGCGCCGGGGCGCAGGAGCAGTACCTTCACACGGCTGCTGCGGCACGGTTTCACCGATCCGTCGGCCGCCGAGCGGCTGCTCGACGCCCCCGAGCTGGCCGCCGTGCGCAACGACCCGGTGCTCCTCGACGCGCTCGGCGCGACCGCCGACCCCGACCTGGCGCTCCTCGGGCTCGTACGGCTCGCGGAGGCGCAGGACGACACCGAGCGGCGCGTCTTCCTCGACACCCTCGTCACCGCCAAGCCCATGCGGGACCGGCTGCTCGGTGTGCTCGGCGCGTCGGAGGCGCTCGGTGACCACCTGGCGCGCCATCCGCGCGACTGGCACGCGCTCGTCACGTACGAGGCCGCGGACCTTCATCCCGGGGTCGCCGACTTCGAGCGGTGCCTCACCGGCGCCACCGACCCGGTGTCGCTGCGGGTCGCGTACCGGCGCTGCCTCCTGTCGATCGCCGCGCGCGACGTGTGCGGTACGACGGATGTCGCGCAGGCCGCCGCCGAGCTGGCCGACCTGGCGACGGCGACCCTGCGGGCGGCGCTCGCCATCGCCCGCAAGGCCGCTCCGGAGGACGCCGCGATGTGCCGGCTCGCGGTCGTCGCGATGGGCAAGTGCGGCGGTCACGAGCTGAACTACGTGTCCGACGTGGACGTGATCTTCGTGGCGGAGGCGGTGGACGGGGCGCAGGGAGCCGACGAGGACAAGGCGCTCCGCGCCGCGACGCGGCTCGCCTCCCACCTCATGCGCGTCTGCTCCGAGACCAACATCGAGGGCACGATCTGGCCGGTCGACGCGAATCTGCGGCCCGAGGGGCGCAACGGTCCATTGGTACGGACGCTCTCCAGCCACCTCGCGTACTACCAGCGGTGGGCCAAGACGTGGGAGTTCCAGGCGCTGCTGAAGGCACGGGCGGTCGCCGGTGACCTGGCGCTCGGGGAGGCGTACGTCGCCGCCGTGTCACCCCTCGTGTGGCAGGCCGCCGAGCGCGAGAACTTCGTCCCCGACGTACAGAAGATGCGCCGCCGCGTCGTCGACAACATCCCGGCCGCGCAGATCGACCGCGAGCTGAAGCTCGGGCCCGGCGGGCTGCGGGACGTCGAATTCGCCGTACAGCTCCTTCAGCTGGTGCACGGGCGCAGCGACGCGACGCTGCACAACGGGTCGACGCTGGGGGCGCTGGAGGCGCTCTCGGCGGGTGGGTACGTGGGCCGGGCGGACGCCGTCCAGCTCGAAGAGGCGTACCGCTTCCTGCGCGCCATGGAGCACCGCATCCAGTTGTACCGGCTGCGCCGCACGCACCTCGTGCCGCAGGACGAGGCCGGTCTGCGGCGGCTGGGGCGCTCGCTCGGCCTGCGCACCGATCCCGTCCCGCAGCTCAACCGGGAGTGGAAGCGGCACGCGGGGGTGGTGCGCCGGCTGCACGAGAAGATCTTCTACCGGCCGCTGCTCGACGCGGTCGCGCAGCTCGCGCCCGGCGAGATCCGGCTCAGCCCGAAGGCGGCGGGACAGCGTCTGGAGGCGCTGGGGTACGCCGATCCGGCCGCCGCGCTGCGGCACCTGGAGGCACTGTCGTCGGGCGTGACGCGCAAGGCCGCCATCCAGCGGACGCTGCTGCCCGTGCTGCTGGGCTGGTTCGCGGACTCGGCCGACCCGGACGCCGGGCTGCTGGGCTTCCGGAAGGTGTCCGACGCGCTGGGCAAGACGCCGTGGTACCTGCGGCTGCTGCGGGACGAGGGCGCGGCGGCGGAGAACCTGGCGCGGGTCCTCTCCGCCGGGCGGCTCGCCCCCGATCTGCTGCTGCGGGCGCCGGAAGCGGTGGCGCTGCTGGGCGACCCCGAGGGGCTGGGGCCGCGCGGCCGGGCGCATCTGGAGCAGGAGGTGCTGGCGGCGGTCGGGCGCGCCGACGGCGCGGAGGCGGCGGTGGCGGCGGCGCGCGGGGTACGGCGGCGGGAGCTGTTCCGTACCGCCGCGGGCGACCTCATCGGCTCGTACGGAACCGAGGAGAGCCCGGCGGAACAGGACCCTGGGGCCCTCGTCGACCGGGTCGGCAACGCCCTGACCGACCTGAACGCCGCCACGCTGTCCGGCGCTCTGCGGGCCGCCGTGCGCCAGCAGTGGGGAGACCGGCTGCCGACGCGGTTCGCGGTGATCGGGATGGGGCGCTTCGGCGGCCACGAGCTGAGTTACGGGTCCGACGCGGACGTCCTCTTCGTCCACGAGCCGTGGGACGGGGTGGACGAGCAGGAGGCGGCGCGGGCGGCGAACACCGTCGTCGCCGAGATGCGCAGGCTGCTCCAACTGCCCACCTCCGACCCGCCGTTGCTGATCGACGCGGACCTGCGTCCGGAGGGCAAGAGCGGACCGATGGTGCGTACGCTCGCCTCCTACGCGGCGTACTACCGGCGGTGGTCCCTGGCCTGGGAGAGCCAGGCGCTGCTGCGCGCGGAGCCGATGGCGGGGGACGCGGACCTCGGGCGCCGGTTCGTCGAGCTCGTCGATCCGCTGCGGTACCCGCGGGCGGGCCTCGCCGACGACGCGGTGCGCGAGATCCGGCGGCTCAAGGCGCGCATGGAGTCCGAGCGGATGCCGCGCGGCGCGGATCCGACGCTGCACGCGAAGCTGGGGCGCGGCGGGCTGAGCGATGTCGAGTGGGCGGTTCAGCTGATCCAGATGCGGCACGGGTCGGCGGTGCCGGGCCTGCGGACCACCCGCACGCGCGAGGCGCTGGCGGCGGCGCGGGCGGCGGGCCTCATCACGGCGGACGACGCGTCCGTACTCGACGAGGCGTGGGTGCTGGCGACGCGGGTGCGCAACGCCGTGATGCTGGTGCGGGGCAGGGCGGGCGACACGTTCCCCTCGGACGGGCGTGAACTGGGCGCGGTCGCGCGGTACTTGGGGTACGAGGCGGGACACGTCGGGGACATGCTCGACGACTACCGGCGCACGACGCGGCGCGCGCGGGCAGTCGTCGACGAGCTGTTCTACGGGTCCTGACCGGCCGGGCCCCGGCCTAGCCCGCCCAGTACGTCCGGATGTGCGCGTCCAGTGCGGCGGTCCACTTCGCCAGGTCCATGTCCGCGTAGGCGAAGGTGGCCGGCGGGTAGCCGCCCGGGTGCAGATCGACGGCGTCCGGGCGGGCCACAAAGACGGCCTCCAGCTCGAACCGTCCGCGCCCGGCGGACCCGGGGAAGAAGAAGTCGGTCTCCTGCCAGTACTGCGCCACCCGCCGGTCCTGCATCCGCGCCGGCCAGGACCCCACCTTCACCTCGGCCTCGTGCAGCCGGAATCCGAGGTCGGCGAGCGCCTGGTGGAGGGTGTCCTGCGCCGGCAGAGCGTGCACCTGGATCTCGTCGAAGTCGCCCTTGTCCACGGAGTTGTCGATGGACAGCTCCGTGCGTACGGCGGCCCGGCCGCCCTTGATCACTCCGCCGCGCGCGTGCGTGAGCGGCATCTCCCACGGCACGTCCAGGGCGATCCGGTGCGTGACGCTCTCCCCGGCGGGCAGCACGAAGGCGCCGAGATCCGCCGTGCCCACGGTGTACGGGTTGTTCCAGGCGGTCGAGCCGTCGGCCTCACGGTCCTCGGCGCGTACCACCAGGTCCAGCCGGAGCCGTTCGATCTCGACGTCGGCTCCGCCGCCCCGGACGGTCACGGTGCAGTGCAGCTGCTCGCCCGGCCGGACGGCGGGGTTCTCCACCACCGTCTCGACGCTGGGCGCGTTGATGCCGAGTGAGCTCAGAAACTTACGGAATGCCATGAATAGGGGTCCCCTTCCTGAACGTCCTGTTCTACGGGCACCCTAGGCAGAAGCACCCCTCAGCAGGCAACGGCAGTGCGCGACGAACCCCTCCAGAGCCAGGTCGAAGGCGGCGTGGGTCCGGTCGGGCCCGGCCGCCGCGAGGGCGCGCGCCAGACCCGGCGTCGCCGTCTCGTCCGGGAGTTCCCACATCGTCTCCGGCGCCGCCATGTCCAGCGCCGAGCCCAGCACCAGGTTCTCCAGGGCGCTGATCACGACCATCACGTCGGCCGTCCCGAAGCCCGCGTCCAAGCAGCAGCGCGGCGGTAGCGGTGGGCGAGCAGGCCGTCTCCGGACGCATCGCGCCGGGCCTGCGCGCCGACCGCTACCGCCTTCGGACTGGACCCGGTAAAGGCACCGGCCGACGAGGTGGCCCAGGTGCCCGTACGTCTCACCGTGTCCGGCGGAAGGATCACCCACCGGGGCTGAAGGGCGGCCGGGGCGGACCTCGACGTCCGCGTCGAGTCCTGCGCGCCTGCCCCAGTCCCGGCGTGCGGCTACGACGCGCGCATCGGCCACGGCCGGCGGCCGGTCTTCGGACGGGACGCGTCCTCGGCGACGACCTTCGGCAGGCGGTTCGGGAGCGCTCCGTACCAGGAGCAGCTGAGCGCGTAGCCGAAGGCGAGGCAGAGCAGGCCGCCGACCGCGTCCAGCCAGAAGTGGTTGGCGGTGGCGACGATCACGACCAGGGTCGCCGTCGGGTAGAGCAGGCCGAGCACCTTCGCCCAGGGCACGGAGGCCAGGGCGAAGATCGTCACGCCGCACCACAGGGACCAGCCGATGTGCATGGAGGGCATCGCGGCATACTGGTTCGACATGTTCTTGAAGTTGCCGGACGCCATCGAGCCCCAGGTCTCGTGCACCAGGACCGTGTCGATGAACGCGTGCCCGTTCATCAGGCGCGGCGGCGCCAGGGGATACAGGTAGTAACCGAGCAGGGCGACGCCCGTGGTCGCGAAGAGGACGAGGCGGGTGGCGGCGTAACGGCCGGGATGGCGGCGGAAGAGCCAGACCAGCACGCCGATCGTGACGACGAAGTGCAGCGTCGCGTAGTAGTAGTTCATGGACACGATCAGCCATGTCACCGAGTTGACGGCGCGATTGACCGTCTCCTCGAACGCCATGCCCAGACTCTGCTCGACCTGCCAGATCCAGTCCGCGTTGCGCAGGGCCGCGGCCTTCTGTTCGGGCACGGCGTTGCGGACCAGCGAGTACGTCCAGTAGCTCACCGCGATCAGCAGGATCTCGAACCAGATGCGCGGGTGGCGGGGCGAGCGCAGCCTCTTCAGAGCGGCCGACCGTGCGGACGGCTGCTGCTGCTCCTCGTCCACTGCGGGTGAGGGGTCGGTGGCCGTTCGGCCTTCCAGAGTCTTCACGGTCGCGTCACCCATGGGGAGAGAGTCTGCCAGATGAGCACCACCCTTCCGATCATCCTCCGGTCGGGTGACGCATGCACGTGCTGCGCGTTATGAGCGGGGTCCCGATGCGGTTGAACCGCGAACTACCAGCTCGGGCATGAAGACGAATTCGCTGTGCGGTGCGGGTGTGCCGCCGACCTCTTCGAGGAGCGTACGGACCGCGGCCTGTCCCATCGCCGTCACCGGCTGCCTGATGGTCGTCAGGGGAGGGTCCGTGAACGCTATGAGAGGCGAATCGTCGAAGCCGACCACCGAGACGTCACGCGGTACGTCCAGGCCCAGCCGGCGGGCGGCTCGGATCGCTCCGAGCGCCATCATGTCGCTGGCGCAGACGATCGCGGTGCAGCCCCGCTCGATCAGGGCGGAGGCGGCCGCCTGACCGCCCTCCAGTGTGTAGAGGGAGTGCTGGATCAGCTCTTCGGCCTCCTCGGCCGTGAGGCCGAGCCGCTCCTGCATCGCGGCGCGGAATCCCTCGATCTTGCGGAGTACGGGAACGAACCGCTTCGGGCCGACGGCCAGACCGATCCCGGTGTGGCCCAGCGACGCCAGATGCGTCACGGCCAGCCGCATCGCGGCCCGGTCGTCGGGGGAGATGAAGGGGGCCTGGACCTTCGGCGAGAAGCCGTTGACCAGGACGAAGGGGACACCCTGGGCGCGCAGCTGCTCGTAGCGCTGCATGTCGGCGGTGGTGTCGGCGTGGAGGCCGGAAACGAAGATGATGCCGGAGACCCCGCGGTCCACGAGCATCTCGGTGAGCTCGTCCTCGGTGGAGCCGCCGGGGGTCTGGGTCGCGAGGACCGGGGTGTAGCCCTGGCGGGTCAGGCCCTGGCCGATCACCTGGGCCAGGGCCGGGAAGATCGGGTTCTCGAGCTCCGGGGTTATGAGGCCGACCAGCCCCGCGCTGCGTCGGCGCAGACGGACGGGGCGCTCGTATCCGAGGACGTCGAGCGCGGCAAGTACGGATTCGCGGGTGGCCGCGGCAACCCCCGGCTTGCCGTTGAGCACGCGGCTGACCGTCGCTTCACTGACCCCCGCCTGGGCTGCGATGTCGGCAAGCCGTGCGGTCATGGGAGTGGACTGTACCGGGCGCATGTCAGATTGCCCACCAAGCGCAGGAATCGGGCGCGAGGGTGACCGTACGGCCTTCTTCGGCGGGGGCGTCGGAGGCGATCAGCAGGCGCCCGGGGGCGGGGAGTTCGGCGGGACGGGCCGTCGTGTTGAGCGTGCAGACGAAGCCGGGGCGGCTGAACATGAGCAGCCCGTCGGGATACCCGCCGGGGGCCTGCTCCCAGCTCATCGGTCCGTCGCCCAGGCCGGGCAGTTCACGGCGCAGGGCGAGCGCGGAGCGGTAGAGCTCCAGGGTGGAGTGCGGGTCGCCGGACTGGGCCTCAACGGTCAGGGCCTTCCAGTCGTCGGGCTGCGGCAGCCAGGACGGGGCGGCGTCCTCGGGCGAGAAGCCGTACGTCGGCGCGTCGCCCGACCAGGGCATCGGCACCCTCGACCCGTCCCGCAGACCGTCCTGGCCGTCGGTGCGGAAGAAGGACGGGTCCTGGCGGACCTCGTCGGGCAGGTCGGTGACCTCGGGCAGACCCAGCTCCTCGCCCTGGTAGAGGTACGCCGAACCGGGCAGCGCCAGCATCAGCAGTGCGGCGGCGCGGGCCCGGCGCAGGCCCAGAGCCTCGTCTCCGCCGCCGTAGCGGGTGAGGTGGCGGACCACGTCGTGGTTGGACAGGACCCAGGTCGTGGGGGCGCCGACGAGGGTGGTCGCGGCGAGCGACGTCTCGATCACCGCGCGCATCGCCTGCGCGTCCCACGGACAGTTCAGGAACTGGAAGTTGAACGCCTGGTGCAGTTCGTCGGGGCGCACGTACAGCGCGAGTCGCTCGGGGGAGGGGGCCCACGCCTCCGCGACGCCGACGCGCTCGCCGTCGTACGAGTCCAGCAGCCTGCGCCAGGAGCGGTGGATGTCGTGGACACCGTCCTGGTCGAAGAACGGCAGGACCTGGGAGCCGATCATCTTGGCCTGCTCGCGGGCGCCGATGTCCGGCAGCCCCTCCGCCTTGACCATGCCGTGGGCGACGTCCACACGGAACCCGTCCACGCCCAGGCCCAGCCAGAAGCGCAGGATCGAGTCGAATTCCTCGTGGACCTCGGGGTTGTGCCAGTTGAGGTCGGGCTGCTCGGGCGCGAAGAGGTGCAGGTACCAGTCGCCGTCGGGGGTGCGGGTCCAGGCGGGCCCGCCGAACACCGACTCCCAGTCGTTCGGCGGCAGTTCGCCGGTCTCGCCCCGGCCGGGGTGGAAGTGGTAGCGGTCGCGGGCCGGGCCGCCCTGCTGGTCGGCCAGTGCGGCGCGGAACCACGCGTGCTGGTCGGAGGTGTGGTTCGGGACGATGTCGACGATCACGCGCAGGTCGAGGCCGTGCGCGGTGTTGATCAGCTCGGCGGCGTCGTCGAGGGTGCCGAAGAGCGGGTCGACGGTGCGGTAGTCGGCGACGTCGTAACCGCCGTCGGCCTGGGGCGATGCGTAGAAGGGGGTCAGCCAGACCGCGTCGGCGCCCAGGGCGGCCACGTGCGGCAGGCGCTCGCGGATTCCGCGCAGATCGCCGATGCCGTCGCCGTCGCTGTCGGCGAAGGAGCGCACGTACACCTGGTAGATGACGGCGTCGCGCCACCAGCCGCGCTCCGGGGCCGTCCGGGTGGGTGCGAGCTCCTGCGTCATGAAGATCCCTCTCGTATACGGGGCGGGCCGGTCCTGGGTCGGTCTACGAGATCAACGCTGGTGCCCCTCGAAAGTAACAGGCTTGCAAGTCTTTGCGGTAGTGCTTGCAGGTCTGCCCGCAAGCGCGTTAACCCGCGTGCGCCCCGTCTGACAAGGGGTTCGACGGCAACCGTGAGGACACGCCGACGTAACGATCGGCTGCTCTTGCGGAAAATCTTCGCAAGCTCTTTCGGACTTCTTTCATCCTTGTTACGTTCCTCGACGACCCGGCGCCGCGACGGAGCGGTTCGGCAGTTGAAGGAGTTCAGATGCGACGTGGCATAACGGCCACCGCCCTGGTCGCGACCCTGGCGCTCGCGGCGACCGCATGCGGCGGAGACGACGGCGGCACTGGTGACAAGAAGGCCTCGGGCAAGCTGTCCGGCACCGTCACCTGGTGGGACACCTCGACCGTCGGCAGTGAGGACAAGGTCTTCAAGAAGCTGGCGGAAGGCTTTGAGAAGAAGCACCCGGACGTCGACGTCAAGTACGTCAACGTGCCCTTCGGTGAGGCACAGAACAAGTTCAAGAACGCCGCACAGTCCGGCTCCGGCGCCCCCGACGTGATCCGCTCCGAGGTCGCCTGGACCCCCGAGTTCGCGGACCTCGGCTACCTCGCCCCGCTGGACGGCACGGCCGCGCTGAAGAACGACAAGGACTTCCTGGAGCAGGCCGCGGCCAGCACCAAGTACAAGGGCAAGACGTACGCGGTGCCGCAGGTCATCGACTCGATGGGCCTCTTCTACAACGAGAAGATCTTCAAGGACGCCGGCGTCGAGGTGCCCAAGAGCATCGACGAGCTGAAGACCGTCTCGAAGAAGATCAAGGACAAGACCGGCAAGACCGGCCTCTACCTGCGCGGCGACGACGCGTACTGGTTCCTGTCCTTCCTCTACGGCGAGGGCGGCGACCTCGTCGACGCCAAGAGCAAGAGCGTCACGGTCGACCAGGAGCCCGGCGTCAAGGCACTGAAGGTCGTCAAGGAGCTCGTCGACTCCGGCGCCGCCAAGACGGACGCCACCGACGGCTGGGAGAACATGCAGTCGGCGTTCAAGGACGGCAAGGTCGCCATGATGATCAACGGCCCCTGGGCCGTCTCCGACACCTACGCCGGCAAGGAGTTCAAGAACAAGGCCAACCTGGGCATCACCACGGTGCCGGCCGGAAGCAAGGGCCAGGGCGCCCCGCAGGGCGGTCACAACCTCGCCGTCTACGCGGGCTCCAAGAACCTGGAGGCCTCGTACGCCTTCAGCGAGTACATGACCTCCGCCGAGAGCCAGGGTCTGGTCGCCAAGGAGCTCAGCCTGCTCCCGACCCGTACCTCGGTCTACTCCCAGCCGGACGTCTCCGGCAACCAGATCGTCAGCTTCTTCAAGCCGGTCGTCGACAAGGCCGTCGAGCGCCCCTGGATTCCGGAGACCGGCAGCCTCTTCGCGCCGCTGGTGACCGAGTACACCAAGGTCCTCACCGGCCAGACGACCCCGGAGAAGGGCGCCAAGACGACCGGCGACCAGTACCGCAAGCTCCTCAAGGGCTGGAAGTAACAGGAAGGCAGGCCGACTGATGGCTGTCCACACCAGCCAGTCGGTGGCGAAGGCCGCGGGCGACGACGTCGCCCGCGGCCCCAGCCGCGGTGCTGGCACAACCCCGGGCAAGCTCCGGCGATCGCTCTCGACCCACTGGTACGCCTGGACCATGGTCACCCCCGTGGTGATCGTGATCGGCGTGATCATCGGGTATCCGCTGTTCCGCGGCATTTACCTGTCGATGACCGACGCCAACGAGCGCAACGTCGAGCGCAGCATCGGCGTCAACCACATGCCCGCGACGTACGAGTTCGTGGGTCTGGACAACTACGCCGACGCGCTCACCGGCGACCAGTTCCTCGGCACGCTCGGCTGGACACTGGTGTGGACGGTCTCCTGCGTCACCATCACGTTCCTGCTGGGCCTCGGCCTCGCGAACATCCTCAACCGCAGGATCGCGGGCCGCTCGTTCTACCGGATGATGCTGATCCTGCCGTGGGCCATCCCCGGCTTCGTCTCCGTCTTCGCCTGGCGCTTCCTCTACAACGAGGACCGCGGCTTCCTGAACCGGCTGCTGGCCGGCGGCGGCATCGACGCGGTGCCGTGGCTCAATGACCCCACGATGGCGAAGATCTCGGTCATCGCCGTCAACGTGTGGCTCGGCGTGCCGTTCATGATGGTCGCCCTCCTCGGCGGCCTCCAGTCCATCGACAGCGCCCAGTACGAGGCCGCCGAGATGGACGGTGCCAGCGCCTGGCAGCGCTTCCGGCACATCACCCTGCCGGGCCTGCGCCCCGTCAGCTCCACCGTGATCCTGCTGAGCACGATCTGGACCTTCAACATGTTCCCGGTGATCTTCCTGCTCACCCGAGGCGGACCCGGCGACGCGACCCAGATCCTGGTCACCCAGGCGTTCAAGTTCTCCTTCGAGATCAGCCCCCGCGACTTCGCGCAGTCCTCCACCTGGGGCGTACTGATCCTGATCCTCCTGATGCTCTTCGCCGCGGTCTACCGGCGAGTGCTCCGCAAACAGGGAGATGTCTGGTGACCACTTACACCGACGCCCAAGTGCCTCCGGGCAGCAAGGTCGCCGCCGGGCCCGCGGCCAAGAACACCTCGCTCCGCGGCCGGCGCTCCCTGCTGGCCTCGGTCGGCCTGCACGCCACCCTCGTCGTGGCGTCCGTGATCGCCGTGTTCCCCGTGCTGTGGGTGCTGCTGACCTCGCTCAAGCCCCCGGCGTACGCGACCAGCACCGACTTCTTCAAGGACACGACGCTCGCCAACTACACGAACCTGCTGAACGACACCCCGTTCCTCACCTGGTTCGCCAACTCGCTGCTCGTCGCGGGCCTCACCACGGTCGTCGGTGTCTTCGTCGCCGCCACGACCGGCTACGCCGTGAGCCGCTTCCGGTTCCCCGGCAAGCGCGGCCTGATGTGGACCCTGCTCATCACCCAGATGTTCCCGGTCGCGGTCCTGATCGTGCCGATCTACAACATCATGTCGAGCATGGGCCTGCTCAACCAGCCGGTCGGCCTGGTGATCACCTACCTCACCATCGCCGTGCCGTTCTGCGCCTGGATGATGAAGGGCTTCTTCGACACCATCCCGCGCGAGATCGACGAATCGGGCCAGGTCGACGGCCTCACCCCGTTCGGCACCTTCTGGCGGCTCATCCTGCCGCTCGCCAAGCCCGGCATCGCGGTGACCGCGTTCTACTCCTTCGTCACCGCCTGGGGCGAAGTGGCGTACGCCTCCGCCTTCATGGTCGGCGACGAGAACCTGACCCTCGCGGGCGGCCTCCAGAAGTTCGTCAACCAGTACGGCGCCCAGTGGGGCCCGATGGCCGCCGCGTCCGTGCTCATCGCCGTGCCGGCCGCGCTGGTCTTCCTCTTCGCCCAGCGCCACCTGGTGACCGGCGTGTCCGCCGGAGCCGTCAAGGGCTGACCGCTCCGGCGCACAGGCCTTCCATACGTCGGCGGGGGGCCCCCCCCCCCCCGGGGGGGCGCCCCCCCCCCCCCCCCAGGGGGGCCATGAACACCCCCCGCCCGGGGCCCCCCCCCCCCCCCCGCGGCAACCACCCACGGG
>NZ_JBSHNE010000014.1:142079-170795 GCF_053646035.1 Streptomyces sp. NPDC055287
CCTCTCCCCCCCGCCCCCCGGGGGGCGGGGGGTGCCGCGGGGCGCTTTCCGGGCCGCCCCCCCGCGCCCCCCGGCCCTCCATCCGGGGGGCGCCCCCCCCCCCCGGCCGGCCCGCCGCTCCCACCCCATGACTTCCAGGGACGACATGACCCAGCACCTCGCTGCTCCCACCGCCCCCACCAGCGGAAACCGCACCAGTGGAAACACCGGTGGAGACCGCACCGGATGGTGGCGTGACGCGGTGATCTACCAGGTCTATCCGCGCAGTTTCGCCGACGGCAACGGCGACGGCATGGGCGACCTCGAAGGAGTACGCCGCCGCCTCCCGTACCTCCGGGACCTCGGCGTCGACGCTGTCTGGCTCAGCCCCTTCTACGCCTCGCCGCAGGCCGACGCCGGCTACGACGTCGCCGACTACCGGGCCATCGACCCCATGTTCGGCACCCTCCTCGACGCCGACGCCCTGATCCGCGACGCCCACGACCTGGGCCTGCGCATCATCGTCGACCTGGTGCCCAACCACTCCTCCGACCAGCACGAGTGGTTCAAGCGCGCCCTCAAGGAGGGCCCCGGCTCCGCCCTGCGCGAGCGCTACCACTTCAGGCCGGGCAAGGGCGCCGACGGGGAGCTCCCGCCGAACGACTGGGAGTCCATCTTCGGCGGACCCGCCTGGACCCGTACGGCGAACCCGGACGGCACGCCCGGCGACTGGTACCTGCACCTCTTCGCGCCCGAGCAGCCCGACTTCAACTGGGAACACCCGGCCGTCGCCGACGAGTTCCGCTCCATCCTGCGCTTCTGGCTCGACATGGGCGTCGACGGCTTCCGCATCGACGTCGCGCACGGCCTGGTCAAGGCGGACGGCCTGCCGGACCTCGGCAGCCACGACCAGCTCAAGCTGCTCGGCAACGACGTGATGCCGTTCTTCGACCAGGACGGCGTCCACGAGATCTACCGCTCCTGGCGGCAGATCCTCGACGAGTACCCCGGCGAGCGCATCGGCGTGGCCGAGGCGTGGACGCCGACCGTGGAGCGTACGGCCAACTACGTCCGCCCCGACGAGCTGCACCAGGCCTTCAACTTCCAGTACCTCGGCACGGAGTGGGACGCGGCCGCGCTGCGCGAGGTCATCGACGTGTCGCTCGCCGCGATGCGGCCCGTCGACGCGCCCGCGACCTGGGTGCTGTCCAACCACGACGTGACCCGGCACGCGACCCGGTTCGCCAACCCGCCGGGCCTCGGCACGCAGATCCGTACCCCCGGCGACCGTGAGCTGGGCCTGCGCCGCGCCCGCGCGGCGACGCTGCTGATGCTGGCACTGCCCGGTTCGGCGTACGTCTACCAGGGCGAGGAGCTCGGGCTGCCGGACGTCACCGACCTGCCCGACGAGGCCCGCCAGGACCCGTCGTTCTTCCGTGCGGAGGGCCAGGACGGCTTCCGCGACGGATGCAGGGTGCCGATCCCGTGGACGGCCGGGGGGCCGTCCCACGGCTTCGGCGCGGGCGGCAGCTGGCTGCCCCAGCCGGCCGGCTGGGGGGAGCTGAGCGTCGAGACGCAGGCCGGCGACCCGGGCTCGACCCTGGAGCTGTACCGCTCCGCGCTCGCCGTACGCCGCGACCACCCCGGCCTCGGCGCGGGCACGGACGTGGCCTGGCTGGACGCCCCCGACGGCGTGGTGGCCTTCGCCCGCGAGGGCTTCGTCTGCACGGTCAACACGACGGACACGGACGTGCGCATCCCCGCCCCCGGCCGCATCCTGCTCGCCAGCGGCGAAGTCACGTACACGGACGGCGACTTCGAACTCTCGGCCGACACCACGGTGTGGTGGACGGTGTGACCGTCCCCGCGCCGCGGCTGGCGCACATCGCGGAGCACGCCTCCGTCAGTGAGGCCACCGTGAGCCGGGTACTGAACGGCAAGCCGGGCGTCGCGGACACCACGCGCCAGCGGGTGCTCGCGGCGCTCGACGTCCTGGGGTACGAACGCCCGGTGCGGCTGCGGCGGCGCAGCGCGGGCCTGATCGGGCTGGTGACGCCCGAGCTGACCAATCCGATCTTCCCGGCGTTCGCCCAGGTCGTCGAGCAGGTCCTGGCCGGGCACGGTTACACACCGGTGCTCTGTACCCAGCTGCCCGGCGGGGTCACCGAGGACGAACTCGTCGAGCAGCTGGTGGAGCGGGGGGTCGGCGGCATCGTCTTCCTGTCCGGGCTGCACGCCGACCTGTCGGCCGATCCCGCGCGGTACGCCGACCTGGCGGCGCGCGGGGTCCCGTTCGTCCTCATCAACGGCTACAACGAGGCGATCAGTGCGCCCTTCGTGTCACCGGACGACCATGCCGCGATGCGGATGGCCGTCGGCCACCTCGCCGAGCTGGGCCACGAGCGGATCGGCCTCGCGGTCGGCCCGCAGCGGTACGTCCCCTCGCGCCGCAAGCGCGAGGGTTTCGTCGACGCGCTCGGCAGTACGCTGCGCACGCCCCGGGACGAAGCCGAACTCCTGGTCCAGCACACCCTGTTCAGCGTCGAGGGCGGCCAGGTCGCGGCCGGTTCGCTGCTCGACAAGGGGTGCACGGGCATCGTGTGCGGCAGCGACATGATGGCGCTGGGCGTCGTCCGCGCGGCGCGCGAGCGCGGCCTGGAAGTCCCCGACGACGTCTCGGTGGTGGGCTTCGACGACTCGCAGCTGATCGCCTTCACCAACCCCCCGCTGACCACGGTGCGCCAGCCGGTGCAGGCGATGGCGACGGCGGCGGTCGGCGCGCTGCTGGAGGAGCTGGGCGGCAGCCCGGTGCAGCGTACGGAGTACGTGTTCCAGCCGGAGCTGGTGGTACGGGGCTCGACGGCGCAGCGGCGCGCGTAGCGCGACACGGCACCGAGGGGTGGGGCGGCAGGGGGAACCCCGGGCCTGCCCAGGTAGGGCCGCGGGGATTCGAGGGTCCGGAGATCCCCCTGTCGTACCCGACCCGACCGGTCGGGCGCGTGGGGCCCGGACGTGCCGGGACCCCCGGCCGGCCGGGCCGGAGTCGAGGAGAACGTAGCAGCTTCGCAATTACTTGCGAAAGAGCTTGCAAGGAGAAATCTGACAGTTTTCCTGCAGGTTAGCGGAGTGTGTCACAAGGGTTGACCCCGCAGGTGAGGGCTCGTACGGTCTGCCCCGCGGCAGGTTTTCAACAATTGCTGCAAGAACATTCAAGCCTTGAGGGCAAGGCGCGTTGCCGCGCGAGGCTGCACCGTCGCACCCGCGCCTCCCCCCATGCAGGAGGAATTAATGGCTCGCAGACCTCTTTCTGCCGCGCTCGCCCTCGCCCTCGCGGTCGGCGCAGGAGCACTGGCCGGTCCCGCAGGGTCCGCCCAGGCCGCCCCACCCGGAACCAAGGACGTCACCGCGGTGCTCTTCGAGTGGAAGTTCGACTCGGTCGCCCAGGAATGCACGCGGACCCTCGGACCGGCCGGTTACGGCTTCGTCCAGGTATCCCCTCCGCAGGAGCACATCCAGGGCGGCCAGTGGTGGACCTCGTACCAGCCCGTCAGCTACAGGATCGCTGGACGGCTCGGTGACCGCACCGCGTTCGCGAACATGGTCAGCGCCTGCCACGCGGCGGGCGTCAAGGTCATCGCCGACAGCGTCATCAACCACATGGCGGCCGGCAACGGGACCGGCACCGGCGGCTCGTCGTACGAGAAGTACAACTACCCCGGGACCTACTCGGGCGCGGACATGGACGACTGCCGCTCCCAGATAAGCAACTACGGCGACCGCGGGAACGTACAGAACTGCGAGCTGGTCGGCCTCGCCGACCTGGACACCGGCGAGGACTACGTGCGCGGCCGGATCGCGACGTACCTGAACGACCTGCTCTCGCTGGGCGTCGACGGCTTCCGCATCGACGCGGCCAAGCACATGCCGGCCGCGGACCTCGCCAACATCAAGTCCCGGCTGAACAACCCGGGCGTGTACTGGAAGCACGAGGCGATCCACGGCGCGGGCGAGGCGGTTTCGCCGAGCGAGTACCTGGGCTCGGGCGACGTGCAGGAGTTCCGGTACGGCCGGGGCCTCAAGCAGGTCTTCAACAACGAGAACCTCGCGAACCTGAAGAACTACGGCGAGGGCTGGGGCTTCATGGAGAGCGGCAAGTCCGCCGTCTTCGTGGACAACCACGACACCGAGCGCGGCGGCGACACCCTCAACTACAAGGACGGCGCCAACTACACCCTCGCCAGTGTCTTCATGCTGGCCTGGCCCTACGGCTCCCCGGATGTCCACTCCGGCTACGAGTGGTCGGACAAGGAGGCGGGCCCGCCCAGCGGGGGCACGGTGAACGCCTGTTACAGCGACGGGTGGAAGTGCCAGCACAGCTGGACCGAGATCAAGAGCATGGTCGGCTTCCGGAACGTGGCGCGCGGTCAGGGCGTCACGAACTGGTGGGACAACGGCGGTGACCAGATCGCCTTCGGCCGCGGTGACAAGGCGTACGTGGCCATCAACCACGAAGGCTCCTCGCTGACCCGCACCTTCCAGACCTCGCTGGCGGCCGGCACCTACTGCGACATCCAGAAGAACACCGCCGTGACGGTCGACAGCTCCGGCCAGTTCACGGCCACCCTCGGCGCCAACACGGCCGTCGCGCTGCACGTGAACGCCAAGACCTGCGGCAGCGGCGGCACCGACCCGACGCCGGTCACCGCCGGCGCCTCGTTCAACGTCAACGCCACCACCACGCTCGGCCAGAACATCTACGTCACCGGCAACCAGGCCGCGCTCGGCAACTGGAACACCGCCGGCGCCGTCAAGCTCGACCCGGCGGGCTACCCGGTGTGGAAGCTCGACGTCGCACTGTCCGCCGGAACGTCGTTCGAGTACAAGTACCTCCGCAAGGACGCCGCCGGCGCGGTGACGTGGGAGAGCGGTGCCAACCGCACCGCCACCGTCCCCGCGAGCGGCAAGGTCACGCTGAACGACACCTGGCGCAACTGACCCCGTCCCCTTCTCCGTTCCGCCCGTACCACCGAGGAGTTCCCGCTGTGATACGCCCGCCCCTGCGAAGAGCGGCCGTCGGCGTCGTGAGCGTGGCGCTGTGCGCCGCACTCGCGCCCGCCGTACCGGCCGCCGCCGCCAAGCCCTCCGCGCCGCCTTCGGACAAGGCACTCGCCGCCGAGCCCGCGCGGCACGACCTGACCCGCGAGCAGTTCTACTTCGTACTGCCCGACCGGTTCGCGAACGGCGACACGGCCAACGACAGGGGCGGGCTCACCGGCTCGCGTCTCGAAACGGGATACGACCCCACCGACAAGGGCTTCTACCAGGGCGGCGACCTCAGGGGCCTCACCCAGAAGCTCGACTACATCAAGAACCTCGGCACCACCTCCATCTGGATGGCGCCGATCTTCAAGAACAAGCCCGTGCAGGGCACCGGCAAGGACGCCTCCGCCGGCTACCACGGGTACTGGATCACCGACTTCACCCAGGTCGACCCCCACTTCGGCACCAACGCCGACCTGGAGAAGCTGATCGACAAGGCCCACGCCAAGGGCATGAAGGTCTTCTTCGACGTCATCACCAACCACACCGCCGACACCGTCGACTACGCCGAGAAGAAGTACGGCTACCGCCCCAAGGGCGCGTACCCCTACCTCGACACGTCCGGCAGGCCCTTCGACGACCGCGAGGGACCGGGCAAGACCGACGCAGGTTCCTTCCCGTACACCCCGAAGCGCCCCACGGCCGAGAAGAAGGTCCCGGCCTGGCTCAACGACCCGACGATGTACCACAACCGGGGCGACTCCACCTTCGCGGGCGAAAGCTCCGAGTACGGCGACTTCTCCGGGCTCGACGACCTGTGGACCGAGCGCCCCGAGGTCGTCGACGGCATGGCGAAGATCTACCAGAAGTGGGTCCGCGACTTCGACATCGACGGCTTCCGCATCGACACGGTCAAGCACGTCGACCTGGACTTCTGGACGCAGTGGGCGACCGCCCTCGACACGTACGCCGCGCAGCACGGCCGGGACGACTTCTTCATGTTCGGCGAGGTCTACTCCGCCGACACCACGGTCACCTCGCCGTACGTCACCCGGGGCCGCCTCGACTCCACCCTCGACTTCCCGCTCCAGGACGCCACCCGCTCGTACGCCTCCCAGGGCGCGCCGGCCGGCAGGCTCGCCAAGGTCTTCGCCGAGGACTACCGCTACACCACCGGCAAGGCCAACGCCTACGAGCAGGTCTCCTTCACCGGCAACCACGACATGGGCCGCATCGGGACCTTCCTCAAGCAGGACAATCCGAAGGCCGGTGACGCCGAGCTGCTGAAGCGCGCGCGCCTCGCCAACGAGCTGATGTTCTTCTCCCGCGGCAACCCCGTCGTCTACTACGGCGACGAGCAGGGCTTCACGGGCGCGGGCGGCGACAAGGACGCCCGCCAGACCCTCTTCGCGTCGAAGACGGCCGACTACCTCGACGACGACCAGCTGGGGACGGACCGTACGCACGCCTCCGACGCGTACGACACCGAACACCCCCTCTACACCTCCATCGCCGAGCTCTCGGAACTCACCAGGGACCACCCCGCACTGCGCGACGGCGTACAGCAGCAGCTGCACGCGGAGGGCCCGGTCTACGCCTTCTCCCGTACGGACGCCAAGCGCGGGACCGAGTACGTCGTCGCCGCGAACAACGGCGCCGAGCCCAGGACCGTCGAGCTGACGGTGGGGACGGCGAGCACCGACTTCCGTGCCCTGTACGGCGCTTCCGACGCGGTACGCAGTGACACAGGCCGGAAGCTGACCGTCACCGTGCCCGCCCTGTCGTCCGTCGTACTCCGGGCGGCCGAGCCCCTCCCCGCCCCGGCGGCCCGGCCGTCCATCACCCTGAAGGCACCGGCCGCCGGAGCCGCCGGCACCGTCGAGATCGGCGCGGACGTCGACGGCGGGCAGCTGAACCGTGTCGTCTTCGCCGCCCGGACCGGCAACGGCAAGTGGCGCACGCTCGGCTCCGCCGACCACGCCCCGTACAAGGTCACCCAGCACCTGGACCGTGGGGTGAAGGCAGGAACCACCCTCCGCTACAAGGCAGTCGTGGTGGACCGCGCCGGACGCACCGCGAGCGCCCTCGCCTCGACGACGGCGGGCCAGGCCCCCGCGCCGGACAAGCCGACGGCCGTCGAGCGCGACTACGCCGTCGTCCACTACAAGCGCGCCGACGGCGACTACGACGGCTGGCAGCTGAAGTCCGCGGACCGCTCGGCCGCCTTCACCGGCCGCGACGCGTACGGCGCCTTCGCCTGGATCAAGCTCGCCGAGGGGGCCTCGTCCCTCCCGTACACCGTCGAGAAGAGCGGCACGGCGGACGGTCCGCAGCGCACCGTCGAACTCGGGAAGACCGGCGAGGTCTGGATCGAACAGGGCAAGGACGGCCAGGCCACCAAGGCCCCCGACGGCGCGTACCCGCCCCAAAACAAGACCAGCGCGGTCCTGCACTACCAGCGCCCCGACGGGAACTACGACGGCTGGGGCCTGCACACCTGGACCGGCGCCAAGGACCCCACGGACTGGTCGAAGCCGCTGCTGCCGGTGAAGAAGGACGCGTACGGCGCGACCTTCGAGGTCCCACTGGCCGACGGCGCGACCTCCCTCAGCTACATCCTTCACAAGGGTGACGAGAAGGACCTCCCCAGCGACCAGTCCCTCGACCTCGCCACCTCCGGCCACGAGGTGTGGATGCTGACGGGGCAGCAGAAGTACCTGCTGCCGCAGAGCGCCGGGGCCGCCTCGCTCGACCTGGGCAAGGCGGAGGCCCAGTGGATCGACAAGGACACGGTCGTCTGGAAGGTGAAGGCCACCGACGCCACCAGCCAGCAGCTCGTGTACGCCCGCGACGGCGGCATCTCCGTCGTCGACGGGGCGCTCTCCGACGAGGGCCGCTGGCTGCGCCTTTCCCCCTCCGGCCTCACCGACGCGCAGAAGGCGAAGTACCCGCACCTCAAGGACTACCCGGCGTTCACGGTCGACCCGCGCGACCGGGACCGGGTGCGCGAGTCCCTGCGCGGCCAGATCATCGCCACCCAGCGGGCCGCGAACGGCGCGCTGCTCGCCGCCACGGGCGTGCAGCTGCCGGGCGTACTCGACGACACGTACAGCGCGGCGGCCACCGGGGCGTCACTCGGCCCGGTCTTCCGCAAGGGCCGCCCGGCCCTGTCCCTCTGGGCTCCGACCGCCCAGCACGTCTCCCTCGAACTCGACGGCAGGACCGTCCCGATGCGGCGCGACGACCGCAGCGGCGTCTGGTCCGTCACCGGCACCACGGCATGGTCGGGCAAGCCGTACCGCTACGCCGTGAAGGTCTGGGCGCCCAGCGTCCAGAAGGTTGTCACCAACAAGGTCACCGACCCCTACTCGACCGCCCTCACCGCCGACTCGGCCCGCAGCCTCGTCGTCGACCTCACCGACCCGAAGCTGGCCCCCAAGGGCTGGCAGGCGCTCAAGAAGCCGGCCGCGACCCCGCTGCGCGACGCGCAGATCCAGGAGCTGCACGTCAGGGACTTCTCGGTCGCCGACCGCACCGCGAAGCACCCGGGGGAGTACCTCGCCTTCACCGACCGCGGCTCGAAGGGCATGAAGCACCTCGACAAGCTGGCCGAGGCGGGAACCTCCTACGTCCACCTCCTCCCCGTCTTCGACATCGGCACCATCCCCGAGAAGAAGACCGACCAACAGCGCCCCGCCTGCGACCTCGCCGTGTACGCGCCCGACTCCGAGGAGCAGCAGGCGTGCGTGGCGAAGGCGGCGGCGAAAGACGCGTACAACTGGGGCTACGACCCGCTGCACTACACCGTCCCGGAGGGCTCGTACGCCAGTGACCCCGACGGCACCCGCCGCACGGTGGAGTTCCGTCAGATGGTCCAGGGCCTGAACAACTCCGGCCTGCGCACGGTCATGGACGTCGTCTACAACCACACGGTCGCGTCGGGCCAGGCGGACAAGTCCGTACTCGACAAGATCGTCCCCGGCTACTACCAGCGGCTGCTGGCCGACGGCAGCGTGGCCACGTCCACCTGCTGCGCCAACACCGCGCCCGAGAACGCCATGATGGGCAAGCTCGTCGTGGACTCCGTCGTCACCTGGGCCAAGGACTACAAGGTCGACGGCTTCCGCTTCGACCTCATGGGCCACCACCCGAAGGCGAACATCCTGGCCGTGCGCAAGGCGCTGGACGAGCTGACCCTCGCCCGCGACGGCGTCGACGGCAAGAAGATCGTCCTGTACGGCGAAGGATGGAACTTCGGCGAGATCGCCGACGACGCCCGCTTCGAACAGGCCACCCAGAAGAACATGGCCGGCACCGGCATCGCCACGTTCTCCGACCGCGCGCGGGACGCGGTGCGCGGCGGCGGGCCGTTCGACGAGGACCCGGGCGTGCAGGGCTTCGCCTCCGGCCTCCACACCGACCCCAACTCCTCGACCGCGAACGGCACGCCGGCCGAGCAGAAGGCCCGCCTCCTCCACTACCAGGACCTGATCAAGGTGGGCCTGACCGGCAACCTGGCGGCGTACACCTTCACCGACACGGCCGGCCGTACGGTCAAGGGCTCCGAGGTCGACTACAACGGCGCCCCGGCCGGTTACGCGGCGGCCCCCGGCGACGCCCTCGCCTACGCCGACGCCCACGACAACGAGACCCTCTACGACGCGCTCGCCTTCAAGCTGCCGCGCGCCACCCCGGCCGCCGACCGCTCGCGCATGCAGGTCCTGGCGATGGCCACGGCGGCGCTCTCGCAGGGCCCGGCACTGTCCCAGGCGGGAACGGACCTCCTGCGTTCCAAGTCCCTGGACCGCAATTCCTACGACAGCGGCGACTGGTTCAACGCGATCCACTGGGACTGCCGTGACGGCAACGGCTTCGGCCGGGGCCTGCCGCCAGCGACCGACAACAAGAGCAAGTGGTCCTACTCCAAGCCCCTGCTGACGGCCCCGGGGCCGACCCCGGACTGCGGGGACATCGAGGGCGCGTCGGCGGCGTACGAGGATCTGCTGAAGATTCGTACGACGGAGAAGACCTTCGGCCTCGCGTCGGCGGACCAGGTGCAGAAGGCGGTCTCCTTCCCGCTGTCGGGCAAGGAGGAGACACCCGGCGTGATCACCATGCGCGCGGGCGACCTGGTCGTGGTCTTCAACGCGACCCCGTCGAATCAGGAGCAGAAGGTCACCGCCCTCGCGGACACGCCGTACGCGCTGCACCCGGTGCAGGCGGCAGGCGCGGACGCGACGGTCAGGAAGTCGGCGTACGACCCGGCAACCGGCACCTTCACGGTCCCCGCCCGCACGGTCGCCGTGTTCACCAAGGGGTAGGTGGGCGCCCTGCGGGGCTTCCCCCCTGCCTCCCTGTCCCGGACGTCCGGACGGGCCGTCGGGCCCCGCTCAGCGGGAGCCTGCCGGCCCGTCCGGCGTCCGAGGGCCCGACCGGCGCCCGTCCGGGTACCACTACAGCCGCCGCTCCAGCAGCATCACCCCGTACGAAACCCCGCCCGGCCCCCCAACCTTGGCCGGCTGCTCGCCCACCACCCGGTAGCCCGCCGCCTCGTAGTACGTCCGCAGCCGCGGGTTCGACGTCAGGCAGTCGAGCCGGGCCAGTTCCCGCCCGGCCCCGGCGATCCGCCGCTCCGCCCGCGCGAGCATCACACGGCCGAGCCCCGGCGGCGCGGCGGTGCGGTCGGTCATCAGACGGTGTACGTACCCCGCCTCCGGCGGCCGGGGCCCCCAGGCGGGCTCGTCGTCCCACCACAGTTCGTACGCCCCGACCGTCACACCGCCCACCTCGGCCAGCCACACCTCCCCCTCCTTCATCCGCAACCGGAAGTGCTCCTCGTCCTTCGCGCCCGGCTGCCACTGCTCGATGCCCCGGCTCCGCATCCACAGGGCGGCCCCGTCGTGGAGGGCGACCAGCCGGGCGAGGTCGGCGCCGCCTTCGGAGTCCGCCAGGCGGAAGCCCACTTGTGTCGTCATGCGGATCACCGTAAGGGTGGCCAGGACAGCCCTGACCTCGCACCGGACCCGGAGTGTGCCCATGCCGCAGATCACTGTCGACTACTCCGACTCCCTGGCGGACGCCTTCGACCGCCGCGGCTTCGCGCTCGCCCTCCACCCGCTCGTCGTCGACATCGTCGACACCGGGCTCGCCGCCTGCAAGACGCGGTTCCGCCGCGCCGACGAGACAGTGGTCGCCGACGCGGCCACCGGCCACGCCCTCGTGCACATAGGCATCGCCCTCCTGCCCGGCCGCACCCCCGAGGTGAAGGCGCGGCTCTCGGCCGCCGCCCTCGATCTGGCCGCCCAGTACGTCAAGCCCGCCGACGGGACGGCCGAGCTGCATCTCTCCGCCGAAGTGCGCGACCTCGAGGCGTCGTACCGCAAGCGCTGAGTGACCAAGGGGTACGGGGGAATCCGTACCGTATGACTCTCACCGACGCCGGACAGCGGCGGCCCGGCAAGTCCCCCCGCCGCAGTCGCCTGCCCGGCTGGGCCAAGGCGGCAGGCGTGCTCGCGGTCGTGGTGGCGTTGCTGTTCGCCGGCAGCAGGCTCAGTCTGCTGCCGGACCTCGACGACTTCTTCGGCGAGGAGACCCACGACCGGTCGGGCCCCGCCCTCCTGAAGTCCATCCAGGACATGAGCCGTTACGAGGCGGCGTCCGGCAACTTCCAGGTCGTCGTCGACCTGGAGAAGGACGCCAAGTTCCTCCCCGACGCCGTCCGCGGCACCCGCACGCTGTACGTCGGCGCCGGCACCGTCGGCGCGTACGTCGACCTCGGCAAGGTGGGGGAGGGGCAGGTCACCGTGAACGAGGACCGGACCGCCGCCACCCTGCGGCTGCCGCACGCGCGGCTCGGGAAGCCGGCCCTGGACGCGGACCGTTCGTACGCCGTGTCCAAGGAGCGGGGGCTGCTCGACCGGCTCGGGGACTTCTTCTCCGACAACCCGGCCGACGAGCGCGCCGTGAACCGTCTCGCCGCCCGTCACATCGGCGAGGCCGCCGAGGAGAGCGAACTGGCCGTACGCGCCGAGAAGAACACCACCAGCATGCTCCAGGGCCTGCTGCGCTCACTCGGCTTCAAGGACGTCACCGTCCACTACGGTGACGGCGGGCGCTGAGCGGGTACGGTCTCCGGCTCCGCGCCGGGAGCCAGGGCGGCCAGCCGCACGATGAGATCACCGAACAGCCCGTCGGCCGGCTCCAGCGCGAGGATGCCCAACAGGATCCGGGCCATCTCCGCGTCGTACGCCGCGCTCACCGCCGCCAGCGCCGCGAAGTCGTGCACGAGCTGCAACTCCAGCTCCGCGCGCGGGATCTCCCTCCCGTCCAGCCAGATCAGCGCCGTCGACTCGGCCAGCGACACCCACGACCGTACGACCATCGCCAGCCTGGCCGGGGGTTCGGTGACCCCGAGGTGCGCGAGGATCTGCTCGTACGCCGCCTGCCGTACCTCGTCGATCATGGCGTTCGTCGTCGACGAACCGACGGCCGGGCCGCCCCGCATCAGGGCGGAGAAGCCGGGGCCGTGGTCGTCGACGAAGTCGAAGAAGCGCCCCATCACGCGCAACAGACGGACACCCAGCGGCCCTTCGCGCGGCTCGACGAACCGCCCGGCGAGCTCGTCGGCGGCCCGCCGCAGCGCGGCCTCGTACAGGCTCTGCTTGCCGGGGAAGTAGTGGTAGACGAGCGGGCGCGAGATGCCTGCGGCGGCCGCTATCTCGTCGATCGACACGTCTTCGGGCGAGCGGTGGCTGAACAGCTCCAGTGCGACGCTGATCAGCTGCTGCCTGCGTTCCTCGACGCCCATCCTTCGGCGCACCCCGGTCGTCATACGAGCAGCGTAGCCGCCGCCGCGGGTCACATATCCAGGACCAGGCGCTCTCCGTACGCCCGCGAGACGCAGATCAGCATCGAGCCGTCGCGCTCCGAGTCCGTCAGCAGCTCGTCGCGGTGGTCGATCTCGCCCTCCAGGACGCGCTGTTGGCACGTACCGCAGAAGCCCTGTTCGCAGGAGTACGAGACGTCCGGGACCTCGGGGCGGACGGCGGCCAGCACCGTGCCGCCGGCCGGGACGGTCACGGTGCGGCCGGTGCGGCGGAGTTCCACCTCGAAGGCGCCGCCGGGGCCGCCGGCCGGGGCGCCCGGCGTGAAGCGCTCCAGGTGGAGGGTGCAGCCGGCCGGGAGGGACTCGGCGACGGCTGCCATCAGGGGGTCGGGGCCGCAGCAGTAGACGGCGGTGCCCTCGGCGGCGCCGGCCAGGGCCGCCGGCACGTCCGGGAGGCCTGACTCGTCCTCGGCGACGATCGTCACGCGTTCCGGCGCGGCCAGCTTCTCGATCTCCCCGATGTACGGCATCGAGGCGCGGCTGCGGCCGCCGTACAGGAGCTTCCAGTCCGCCCCGGCGGCCTCGGCCGCGCGCAGCATCGGCAGGACGGGCGTGATGCCGATGCCGCCCGCGACGAAGACGTACGAGGGGGCCTCGGTCAGGGGGAAGCGGTTGCGCGGGCCGCGGATCTCTACCTCCGAGCCCTCGTGCAGCTGCTCGTGCACCTCGCGGGAGCCGCCCCGGCCGTCCTCGACGAGGCGGGTGGCGAGGGTGTACGTGCTGCGGTCGGCCGGATCGCCGCACAACGAGTACTGGCGCACCTGTCCGGAGGGCAGGACCAGGTCGACGTGCGCGCCGGGGGTCCAGGCGGGGAGGTCCGCCGTGTCCAGTGCCTCCAGGTGCAGTTCGACGACGCCGTCGGCCGGTGCGGCACGGCCGGTGACGAGGAGGCGCAGGGACGAGGGGGCGCGCGAGGCACGGGTACCGGAGACGGGGTTCTCCAGGGCCGGCATCGGCCACAGCGGGGAGCGCCTGATGCGTCGCCGCAGGGCCCGCCGCGCCAGCAGGGCGGCGCCCGTGGCGAGGACGATCGTGCGTACGCGGGGCATGTCAGGAACCTCCGGTGGTGGCGGTACGGCCGGTGGCGGCCGGTGAGTTCGCGAGGTAGGCCACGGCCTGGGCCGTGCTGGCTTCCTGGGAGGGGTGGTACGTACGGCTGAGGTAGCGGGGGACGGAGCGGACGATGTCGCCGGTCGCGGGCAGCACGCCCTCCCGGCCGCCGCGTACGAGCTCCTTGAAGGTGGCCCTGCCTTCGGGGAGGGTCGGGTCGTTCTCCATGAAGAACCGCGCCCCGCGCTGCCAGAGGAAGACCAGCGCGGTGAAGGCGGTCGCCCAGGTCCGCACGCGGCGCCGGTAGCCGCCGTCGACGTGCATGAAGAGCTCGAAGGCGACGGACCGGTGCTCGACCTCCTCCGCGCCGTGCCAGCGCAGCAGATCGAGCATCGTCGGGTCGGCGCCGCGCCGGTCCAGCTCGTCGGCGTTGAGGACCCAGTCGCCGAGGAACGCGGTGTAGTGCTCGATGGCGGCGATGATCGCGACCCGTTCCATCAGCCACCACTTCCGGGCCCTGCCGGGCGGCAGGGTGCGGTCGCCGAGGAGCTTCTCGAAGAGCCAGTCGACCTGGGCGGTGTACGGCGTCGGGTCGAGCCCGAGCCTCTTCAGGTGCGGGAGTACGTCGTCGTGGGCCTGGGAGTGCATGGCCTCCTGGCCGATGAAGCCGATGACGTCCTCGCGCAGGCGGTCGTCGTGGATGTACGGCAGCACTTGCTTGTAGACGTGGACGAACCAGCGTTCGCCCGCCGGAAGCAGCAGGTGCAGCACGTTGATGGTGTGCGTGGTGAACGGGTCGCCCGGGACCCAGTGGAGAGGTGTGCCGTCCCACTCGAAGGAGACCTTGCGGGCCTTGAGCGGCGTCCGCTCGGACGCGATCGCGGCCGGTGAGGGCCCCTGCTGCGTATTAGACATGGCGTCAATGTACTGACGGGTACGACCTTGGCAACAGGGTCGTGCGCCGGGTTTCTCGCGGGGCGGGCCGCCGGGCCGCGCCGCCCTACCGCAGGGCCCCGACCCGCGCCCCGTTCACCACGCGCCCCTCCAGTTCCGCCTGTGCGCCCGCCTTCGCCCGTACGGCCAGGAGATTGCCGCGTGCGGTGCCCCGCACGCCGCCCGAGGCGGTGACCGACGTGAACTGCCCGCTGCCGGCGGCGAGTACGTACCAGTTCCCGCCCCGCGACTTCCACAGCACCCCCGCCAGCACCCGCGGATCACGTGCCCCGCACGCCGGCGAGTGCTCGGCGCGCGCCGCGATCGCGCCCGGCGCCCCCTTCCGCGCGGACGGTGCCTGGAACTGGGCCAGCACCCGGCTGCCCGTACCCCGCCACGTCTCCGCGCGGGTGCAGAGCCAGGCGGCGGTGCCGTTGTCCTCGGGGAGGGGCTGTTCGGCGAACGCCCACGCGTTCACGCTGCGCACGCCGTTCGAACGCACCACGGGCAGCAGGCACGCCGTACGGGCCCAGCGCGCCCTCTCCTCGGGACCGCTCACATCGCGCGGCGCCGACGGCGGGCCCGAGGTCAGCCGGGCCGGGGCCAGTTCGCCGAGGTCGGTCATCAGGCGCGGGCCCATGTCGTCGCGCAGTTCGAGCGCGTCCCAGGAACGGCAGTCAGGCGCCTGCGCGGGGCTCACCAGCGGGTCCGTCACCCCCGCCGCCGTGCGCTTCAGCGGCGCGGGGACCCCGGCCGGGTCGAGCAGATCCCGTACGGACGCCGAACGCACCCACGGGGCGGTCAGATACCGGACATTGCCGTCGGTGCGGCCCACCACCAGCGCGTTCGCCGCAGCCGAGTCCGCGCCGTCCACGCGGGCGAAGTCGAGCGCCGCGCCCGCCGTGCCGTCGCGCGGCTCGGCGTACCGGACGACGCGCAGGCCGTCGTACAGCAGCACCACTCGCGCCTGGTCCACATCGCCCGCGAACAACAGTTGCGGCGGGCCCATCGGGGGGCCCACCGGAGTGGCGGGGGTCGCCGAGGTCTGCACCGAGGGGCCGGGCCTGGCCCAGACGGCGAGAGCGCGGCGCAGCAGCGCCTTGTCGCCGGTGAGGCCGCCGCGGGCCGGCCAGGCGGAGAAGTCGAAACGGGAGGACCGCTTCCACACCTCGGCGCCGACGCGAACCGTCTTCGACGGATCGAGCGCGCGCTCGGACGCGGGGTTACGGGCGTACGCCGGCGCGGCGGCGCCGTCGGGACCCCATCCCTCGCCCGGCAGCCCGAGCAGCGCCCCGCACACGACCACGGCAGCCGTCGCGGCGAGCGCGGCCTTCGCGTGCTGCCTGCGCCGCATCAGGTCGGTCGGCCTGGCCTGCAGCGAACACGGGTCGAACTCCCCGGACCCGAGCAGCGCGGCCACGCTCGCGCCGCCCGGCGCTTCCACCGTGTCCGCCTCGGCGAGCGCCGCGTGCGGGTCGCTCACCCCGGTCGCGGTCAGCGCCTGCGCCACCTCCGCGTCCTGCATCCGCTCCAGACCGCGCAGTACGTACGCGGCCCGGGCGGGGCCGCTGAGCGCCGAGAGCCGTTGGTCCAGGGCGAGTTCGTCGGCCCCGCCGGAGCGCGGGAACAGCCGCAACCCCCACACCTGCGGCAGCAGCGGCGGCAGCTGCGCCCGCTTGGGCCAGGCCCAGCGGCGCAGCGGCAGCCCGGCCTCCAGCGCCTGGCGCAGCACCCGCTGCCGTACGTACACGTAACCCGGATCGACGGAGGCGCCTCCGGTGCGGCGGGGCAGGGGGAGGCCCGCGGCGACGCCCGGGGTGCGGCTGCGCGGCAGCGAGCGCTGCGCGAGCGAATGGGCGGTCAGGACACGGCGGTTGCGGCCGAGCCGCGGCGGCAGCACGAGGTACGCCAGCCGCACGAGCCGCGGATAGTGCTCGACGAGCGCGGCCTCGGCCTGCTCGACGTCGATGGGGTCGGGGACAGGGCGGCTGATGACAACATCCTGTGGGCGCACGTTCAGCAAAACGAGCGAATCGTCGGATGGTCACCTCGGGAGGGGGTTGGTGGGCGGACGGCCGTGCGGTGGGCCGTACTGCTGCGGGTTGCCTGCAGCGCTGTCCCCATCCGCCCCTTCCCGAAACCGGGGGCGGGCCGCCGTGCCCCCGGGTCGCCTGCGGGCAGGTCCTCGACGCCGGACGGGCTGCGGTTGCCGCTCGGCGGGCACGCCCCCGGCCGGCGGGACTCTCCAGCCCTCCGGCGTTCGAGGACCCCCGCCCCCACATGTCCGCCGCCCCGCGTCAGGACGTCTCCCACCCGCTGAACTCCACCGTCCCCCGCGCCCCACTCCCCCCGTGCGCCGCGCTCATGAACATGCCCGCGTCCTGCGCCCCCGCCGCCGCGCCCCGCACCTCCGCCCTCCCCACCGTTCGCCACGTCGCCCCGTCGTCCGTCGAGCACTCCGCCGCGTACGCGTCGCCCGCGCGCGAAAGCCGCAGCAGCGCCGGTGCCTTCACCCCCGTGACGCGCTGATACGCGTCCAGAGTGCCGTCGCCGTTCGTGTCGTACGACAGCACCACACCGTTCGCCGGAGTCACCGCGAGGTTGAGGAAGCCGGGCGCCCCCGGCGTGCCGAGGCTGTCGCGGACCGCGATACCGGCGCGTGCCCACGCGCCCGTCACCTCCTGCGCGTCCACCCGCACCGTGACGCCGCCACCGTCCCGCAGCGCCCCCTCCCGGTACAGCGCGCCGAATTCCGCGGTGGCCTTCCACAGGTCCTGGCCGCCGCCGTTGATCCCGTACCGGCCCTCCAGCTGCCCGAAGACCCCGCCGTTGTTCGTGTACGTCCGCCAGCCCGTGCCGAGCGGCCCGGCGACGTACAGACCGCCCTGCCTCACCGTGGTGACGCGCGGCTCGCCACGCGGACCGTACGACGTGGTTAGCTCGTACGGCACCGGCTTCAGCGGGGCCGTCAGCGGCCCGGCGGGCGCCTTCGCGCGCCAGGACGCCGACCCCGAGCCCGCCGCCGGTACCGACGCCAGCGACTCCGGGCCCTGCGGCCGCGCCTCGACGCCCGTGAGCGCGAAGTCGACGCGGCCGGTCGCCCGCAGGCCGTTGACGTTGCGGAAGACCGCGGTGAGCACCGCCGAGCCGCCCGGCGGGAAAGCGGCCGGGGCGGCGGTGACGGTGACCGTGCCCTGGTAGGGCGCACGGGCCAGCACGTCGTGGACGCGCCGCGCCGTGCGGTGGGCGTCGTTCGGCGGGCGCAGCGGGTACGTCCTGCGTTCGCGCGTCCACGGCTCCTCGACCGCGTACCAGTCGAAGGTCTTCGGCGCCCGGTCCGCCGCCAGCGAATCCTCCAGCTCGTCCAGGTACGCCTGCCACTGCGGGAGGTGGAAGTCGCCGATGAGGCCCTGCCAGTCGCGGTTGGCGTAGTTGGCGAGGCGGCCCTCGTCGGCGGTGGGGCGGCCGGCCCAGGTCGTGACGAGCACGCGCGCTGTCCGTTCCAGCTGCTCCGACTCCGCGGGCGAGGCCGCCGGACGCTTCGCGTCCTCGATCCACGGCCCGAGCAGGAACGCCCGGTGGGACCCCGACATGTCCTCGCTCAGCCGCATCAGCTTGAGCCAGAGGGAGGAAAGGGCGCGGAAGGTGGACAGGTCGCGCCGCTCGTACGCCGCCTTCAGCTGCGGCAGCAGCTGCCAGGAGCGGTTGGCGAGCGCCTGGCGGCCCAGGTCGGTCAGGTCGTAGCGGTACGCGTCCGAGCGGTGCAGCGGCTCCCGTACACCGAGCAGCGCGCCGAAGGCCTTGTCGAAGTCCGCCGGGTCGAAGGCGGGCGTGTGCGTCGAGTAGTGCGTGCCCGACGCGGCGGACAGGCTGGGGCGGGACGCGAAGACCGAGTCGTGCGGGCGGCCGTCGCGGCTCGTGATGCGGTACGCCGTCTCGCGCAGCGCGGCGAACGCGGCGCGGGCGCCCGCGTCCCGGCCGCCGTACCGCAGGTCGGCGTACCCCTCGAACCACTTCTCACGGTCCACCGCCTCGCGGCGCCACGCCAGCTCCGAGAACAGCTCCAGCGCCGCCGGATCGCGCTCGGCGGCCTCCGGCATGTAGGCGGTGCCGACGAGGGCCGACCCCGGCCGGTCGCGCCAGGCGGTGAAGCGCTCGGTCCACAGGTGTGTCTTGGCGCCGATCGTCGTACGGCCGCCGAAGTTCGGGATGGTGCCGAAGGCGTACGGGGCGCCGCCCCAGTCCTTCTCGCGGTCGGTGACCGTGTCGAGGTCGGACAGGCCGTCGACGACCAGGAGGTGCTTCTTGTCGAGCGCGTCGAGCAGGTCGCGGCGGGGGTTCGCCTGCCAGCCGAGGATCACCCAGGTGGCCCCGGGGCGGGCGGCCCGCAGGGCCGTCTCGACGGCGCGGGCGGCCTCGGGGACGGGTACGTCGCCCGCCGAGCCGCCCTCGTGGAGGAGGTCCATCTTGAAGTGGCGGACCGGGCCGAAGAGTGCGGACTGGTGGCGGTAGAAGGCGGCGGCGACCTCGCGGAAGGCGGTGGTGCGCGGGTCGAGCCAGTCGGGGCGGCGCAGGCCGGCCCAGGTGCCCTGCGGCACGGTACGGGCGCCGGGGTTGCGGGCGGCGAAACCGTCGGGGACGGTGCCGAAGTAGCCCGGGAGGACCGGCTCCATGCCGAGCTCGCGCATGCGGCCGGTGATGCGCCGGCCGAGGTCGGCACGGGTGGCGATGAGCCCGGAGGAGAGCGGGCCGCCGTACGCGCTCATGTTCTGCAGGAGCCACCACGGCTGGTGGGAGGGGGCGGGCAGCCAGGCGCGGGCCTCGGTGTCGGAGTAACCGAAATCCTTGAGCAGGCGTTGGTAGACGGCCTCCTGGCCGGTCGTGACCAGTACTTCGTTGCAACCGTGCAGGGCGAGTACGTCGATCATCCGTTCCCAGCGGGGCCAGTCGGCGTACGGCGCGGTGTAGCCGTCGTGGGTGTCGTTGAACGCGAACCGGTGCGGGACGGTGGCCGAACGCTCCAGGGGAGCACGGGGTGCGGGGAGCTGCCGGGGGAGGCCGAGCTGGGTGCCCGACCAGGAGATGTGCGCCCCGCAGACGTACTTGAGGTACCAGTGGACGCCGGTGAGGGCGGCGGCGGGGCTCGTCCCGGTGACCTCGATGCGGCCGGTGGCGCCGTCGACGCGGAAGCGGTCGGGGCCGCCGCCGGCCTCGAGTGCGGCGAGGTGGAACTGGCCCGCGTGGTCCGGGAGCAGGCGCTCCAGGGCGGCGCGGGCGGGAGCGGTGGAGGCGGGGGGCTGGGGTGCGGCCATGGCTGGGATGTGCCCGCCCACCGTGGCTCCGACGCCGACGGCTCCGGCGGTGCCCAGCAGCGTACGGCGCGACAGACGGTCGGTCATCGGGGCGCTCCTCGGTGGGACGGTGGGGCCGGCCGCGTCGGCGGGGGAAGGTGCGACGGGGTCGACAGGGGCGTTCCGGGCGCACGTTAATGACGGCGCGGGGGCGC
Source organism: Streptomyces sp. NPDC055287 (assembly GCF_053646035.1). NCBI lineage: Bacteria > Bacillati > Actinomycetota > Actinomycetes > Kitasatosporales > Streptomycetaceae > Streptomyces > Streptomyces sp. NPDC055287. The sequence continues at coordinate 162,473 of NZ_JBSHNE010000014.1, forward strand.
AGCAATGGGGCGTGCGATGTGTTCGTATCCACCCCACCGTCTGGCCCAACGGGGCACGATGGGCGGATGCGCAACCAACGCCGACGTACAGCGAACGCAGCCTCAGCCATAGCCGTTCTCGCCCTCCTCGCCACAGGGTGCGGCTCGGGCGGTGACGAAGAGAAGCCGGTGCCGGAGACGGCGAAGGGCAGCCTGGAACAGCTCGCCTCGAAGGTCGAGTGCGAGCCGAACATCCAGACGGACGCGGAGGAGCTGCGTCAGGCGAACTGCAAGACCGGCGACGGCCGCTACGTGCTGGCCACCTTCGCGACCGACCGCGGACAGCGCGAGTGGATCAACGAGGCCAAGGACTACGGCGGGGCGTACCTGGTCGGCAGGAAGTGGGTCGCGGTGGGCGACCAGAAGGTGGTCACAGCCCTGCGCGGCCAGCTCGGCGGGACGGTGGAGACTTCCTCGCACCACTCCGGGAAGAGTGGCAGTGGGGGGAACGAGGAGAAGCACTCCGGTCACCACGGGAGCTGACCGCGCAGGTGGAACGGGCGGCCGGTGGGGGACGGCCGCCCCATGCGGGCGTCAGGTGCAACGACGCCCGTCGTTCACGCAGGACACCACCTTGTTCATCAGCCGGCCGTTGAAGACGTTGATGAAGTCCCCGTGGTCGGTGCCCGGCTTGTGGAGCTGCTCGGGGAAGGAGTCGACCGCGAAGCCGGGGCCGGGCGGGACGTCGTACACGATCCGCTGTACGAGCTGCGGAATGGCACGGAATCCGTTCGGGCACGCACCGTTTTCCTGTGCGAACGCCACGTGCGTGCGGTGATTGGCGCTGTCGGTGTTCTGTCCGTCCCAGCAGCTCTGGAAGTTGAACGTACGGACGACCTGGCTGCCTTCCGGGCAGATCGGGTACTTGTCCTTGAGCTGGCGGTCCTCGAATCCGGTGCAGCTCCAGGACGCGTTGGCGTTGGCGTCACCATTGGTGAATGCCTTGGCGTCACCGGTGATGATCCGCAGGAATCGCGGCATCGCGGTGACCTTGCTGACGGGGTTTCCGACGAACTTCAGCGAGACCTCGGTGGGAGTCTGGATCTCTCCGACGTTGCTGTCCTTGCCGCCGCCGTCCGCATTGGCGTCGTTCTCGTTCTGGCCGTTCTGCAGGCGCAGGACGGGCCAGTAATACGTCGACTTGTCGCCCTGGTTCTGGCAGGTGGTCTGACCGCGGGCCAGGTCGTCGTCGCTCGCGAAAGCGTCATTGGCCTGGTTGCCGACGTAGTCGTGCATGTGGTGCGCGCCGTTGCTCACACCGGGCGCGACGATCACGTTGTCCGGATTGAACTTACCGTTCTCGTTGGTCCCGCACTTGGTGGTGAACTCGCCCCGGGACGCGCCGCGCTGCTTGGGCGGCTGCTGGACGTTCGGCTGCACCGACTGGATGTCGACGAAGTCGGCCGCGTTGGGGCCGTTGCCGGCCTGCCCGCCGTTGCCGTTGTTCCCGTTCTCGTTCCCGTCGCCGTTGTCCTGGCCGCCGTCGCCCTGGTCACCGCCCTGGTCGGCGCCCTGGTCACCGTCCTGGCCGGCGTCCTGACCGGCGTCCTGCTCACCGTCCTGACCGGCGTCCTGGCCACCGTCCTGACCGGCGTCGTCACCGTTGTCGGCCTGGCCTCCGTCGCCCTGTCCGTCCCCGTCGACCCCTCCGTTGTCGTCGGCGCGGAGCGTGCAGGGTGCGAGGCTCTCGAGGCCCTCGGGGCGTTCGCCCGCCCGGCCGTAGGCCGTGGCGATCCGGTCGACGGAAGCCAGCCGCTTGCTCTTCAGCGGCTCGAGGATGGCGTTCTGGGCCAGATTCGGGTCCTGGGCGATCTGCTCCTTCGAATCGGCGAACCGCTTGTAGGCGTCCGTGATCTGGGAGTCGAGAGCCGCGAGCTCCCGGTCGACTTCCTGGCGCGCCGAATCGGGTACTTCTTCGGGCAGGTCGTTCGCCACCTCCGGACAGTCAATGGTCGACATCTGCTGGCCGGCGCTCCGGATCTGACCGGACTGAGCCGGTTCAGGGTCGGACCAGCCTTCACCTGCGGATGCGTAGACATTCACCGCGAGCAGTCCACCCCCGCCCAGGATCAGAGCGGCCGATGCGGCAATCGCCCGGTTCGCCAGCGTGGAACGTTTTCTTGATGCGCGTCGCATGGAACTCCTCTGCTTCGTTGCCGGGTGAAGGTAAGGGGGGTCCCGGCATGGGAGAAGCGCTCCGTCCCATACGGGCGCGGTTCGCGCCCTGTTCAAACCTCTTCTGGTTTCGTAGTTATCTCCATTCGCAAACAGGGACGGAACCCGACGTACGGGGTGAGGCAAGGCGCGGTGTCGCCGCGGCCATCCGAACCGGGCCCCGGGCGGGGCTCGCCTCCTCAGCCGGACTCGGCCGGCGTTCCCACCCGGAGACGGTTGCCGTCGGGGTCCCGCAGCTCGATCTCGCGAGCCCACGGCTGGTCCTCCACCGCTACGCCGAACTCCGCGGCCATGGTGTCCACGTCACGCACCCTCAGGTACACGAGCGTGCCGGGGCGCGCGTCCCCCCGGTGCTCCGAGAGGAACAGCCGGACGGGACCGCGCGCCACCTCCACGAAGGCGGGGAAGCCCGGCTCGAAGCGGTGCTCCCACTGCTTGGCGAAGCCGAGGCGGGCGTACCAGGCGGCCGCCGCTCCGGCGTCCTCGACGTGCAGGATCGGAATGACTTCCTCGGTCATGGTCATGAGGTCATTCTCTTTCCCGGCCGGTCACTCCTCCCAGGCGAACGGCGCGAGCTGCTCGTCCAGGGGAGCGCCGGTCATCCGGTTGGCCAGAGTCGACATCGTGTAGGCGCCGATGCCCAGGACGACCTCCAGGGCGTTCTGCGGGGTGTAGTCGTGGGCCAGGAAGCGCCGCAGGGTGTCGTCGGAGACGGCGCCCGAGGTCGCGATGACCTCCAGCGTGAACTGCCGTACCGCTTCGAGACGTTCGTCGCTCAGCGGCTGCGACTCCTGTGGCTCCGACTGGCGCTGCTCGCGCAGCGACGTGACCAGGTCGGCGTCGGCGCCGAGCGCGGTCAGCTTCGCCGTGTGCATCGCGACGCAGACGTGACAGCCGTTGCGCGTCGCGATCGTCATGATCAGGACCTCGCGCGAGAGGGGGTCAAGGGTCGTCGACTCGAAGATCGCGCTGATCTTCAGGAAGCCGTCGAGCAGGTGCGGGGAGGTGGCCAGGCGTGCGACAGGAGCGGGCAGGTAGCCCAGGCGCTTGGTGGTCGCCTCCATGGAGCGTCGGGCGGCGGCGGGGGCGGTCGCGGTGGTGTGGTCGGGGAACAGGGCGGCGGTCAAGTGGTCTCCTCGAGGAGTAAACTCGTCAACGTGATTGACGAAAAGGTAAACCACGTTGACGAGTTCCACAATGGCTGAGGGGTACGAGCTTCCGCTGCTGCTGTTCGCCGGATTCCGGTCGTTCATCGACGAGTTGCACGCCGAGCTGGCCGAGCAGGGCCATCCGGACGTCCGCCCGGCGTACGGCTTCGCCCTCCAGGCGGTCGGCCCGGACGGTGCGACGCCGGGGGAGCTGGGCCGGCGGCTCGGCGTCTCCAAGCAGGCCGCGGGCAAGACGGTCGAGCGGCTGGAGCGGCTCGGTTACGTCGAGCGGGCGCACGACCCCGCCGACGGCCGGCGCAAGCTGGTCAGGCTCACGCCGCGCGGAGCCGACGTACTCGTGCGGTCGGCCGCGATCTTCGACCGGCTGCGGGCGCGCTGGGTCGAGACGCTCGGCGCGGAGCGGGTGGGCGAGCTGGAGACGGCTCTGCGGACGATGGTCCCCGCCGGCGGCCTGCGGCTGGACGCGGCGAGCTGGTTCGGTTCCTGAGAGCGCGGCCCGGCCGCTCCCTGCGACGGGGGGCGGCCGCGCCCGGCCTCAGCGCCCGCCCTGCCCCCGGTCCAGGTAGGCCAGTACGGCCAGTACGCGCCGGTTGTCGTCGTCGGACACCGGCAGGCCGAGCTTGCCGAAGATGTTCGACGTATGCTTCGCCACGGCCCGCTCGGTGACGAAGAGCTGGCCCGCGATCGCCGCGTTCGACCTGCCCTGCGCCACGAGCTCCATGACCTCTCGCTCGCGCGGCGTCAGGCCGCCCATCGGCTTGTCCTGGGCGCGGCGCGAGAGGAGCTGGGAGATCACCTGCGGGTCCATCGCCGTGCCGCCGGCCGCCACCCGCCGTACCGCGTCGACGAACTGCTCCGCGTCGAACACCCGGTCCTTGAGCAGGTAGCCGATGCCGCCGTTGCCGTCGGCCAGCAGCTCGCGGGCGTACAGCTGCTCCACGTGCTGGGACAGGACGAGTACCGGCAGGCCCGGCCGCGCCCGGCGGGCCTCCAGTGCGCACTGGAGGCCCTCGTCGGTGTGGGACGGCGGAAGCCGGACGTCGACGACAGCGACGTCCGGCTCCAACTCGGCGAGCGCCCGGGAGAGTTCGGGCCCGGTCTCCACGGCGGCCAGAATCTCGAAGTCGAAGGCTTCGAGCATCCGGACCAGGCCGTCGCGGAGCAGGAAGAGATCTTCGGCTAGAACAACTCGCAAGGGATCTCCATGGTCACCATGGTGGGACCGCCCGCGGGACTGCTGACGGCCAGGATGCCGTCGAATGTACCGAGTCGGCGTTCGACACCGCTCAGACCCGACCCCCTTCCGACGGCCGCCCCGCCCTGCCCGTCGTCGGTCACGGAGATCCGCAGCATGCCGTCGGCGTGATGGATGTCGGCGTAGATCCGGTCCGCGCCGGCGTGCTTGACGGCGTTCGTGAGGACCTCGCTGACCGCGAAGTACGCCGCCGACTCGACCGGCGCGCCGGCCCGTCCGGGAAGGTCCACCGTCACCTCGGTCTCTACGGGCAGGCGCAGCGCCAACGCCCGCACAGCGTCGCCGAGTCCGCGCTCGGCGAGCACCGGCGGGTGGATGCCGCGCACCAGGTCGCGCAGTTCGGTCAGGGCCTCGGCCGAGGACTCGCGGGCCGTCGCGAGGAGCTTCTTGGCCTGGGCCGGGTCCTTCTCCACGAGCGCCTCGATGGTGCCGAGGTTCATACCCATGGCGACGAGCCTGGCCTGTGCGCCGTCGTGCAGGTCCCGCTCGATGCGCCGCAGTTCGGCGGCCGAGGAGTCGACGGCATCGTGCCGCGTCTCGGTGAGGTGGTCGACGCGCTGCGCGAGCGTCATCTCGTTGGTGGGGCCGAGCAGCGACCTGGTGAGGACGAAGTGGGCGTGCAGCAGAGCCGGGTTGTAGCGCACGGCCGTCGCGAAGACGAGGAGACCGAAGGCGACCGCGAGAAGCGCCGTCCCCTGGCTGTGGACGGCGACGGGGCCGTACCAGTACGCGCCGCCCTCCGTGAACAGCCGCCACAGCCCCGCCGCCAGCACCAGGCTCTCCAGCGGGTACAGGAACAGTGCCGCGGGCAGCAGTGCGCTGACGCAGCCGGCCGTCATGTCGACCAGCAGCCACAGCAAGTCCCGCCACGTCGCCGGGTCCTTCAGCATCAGCACGCACCGCTCGACCTGCCCGATGAAGCCGCCCCGCAGGTCGGAGGGCATCGGGCGGTACGGGGCCGGGATGCGTACGTCCGACCACTTGGCCGTGAGCAGGCGCCGCTGACCGGCGTAGCCCCGGAGCGCCGTCAGTGCGACGGGGGTGGTGAACAGGCCGATCCCGATCGGGATCAGCGCGAGGGAGACGATCGTGAAGGTGAACAGGACGACCGACGCCGTGAGCGACACGATCATCAGTGCCAGTCCTCGTACTCCGGCAAGGAACGCGTTGCGTATCTTCGTCACGATCATGGTGTCCAGCCTCTCCTCGGCGGCCCGTCCGCCGGGTACACGCACAGTCTTGCCTGTGCCGCCCACCAAGGTCATTGGGTCCGGCACCCGGGCTCGGGGTGTACCTACCACCACCCCCCCCGCACGGCTGTGTCCTGCACCCATGCCCCCACGAAGCCTCCCGGGATGGCAACATGTGCGGACCATGACGGACGCCCGGTCGCCCCTGCGCGCACTGCGAGCCGCACTCTTCGCGGCGGTGTGCGTACTTACGGCCGCCGTGGGGCATTCGTCCATGTCCGGGCATGAAGTTCCGGTTTTGGGCCTGCTCGCGGCCTTCGCGGTGACGGGCGGCCTCGCCTGGACCACCGGCCACCGGCGGCACGGTCTCCTCGCCGTCGGCGGCGGCCTCCTCGCCGTACAGGGCGCACTGCACCTCATCTTCGGTACGGCGCAGGGGCCCGGCGCGGGTCACCATCACATGCCCGTCGCTCAGCAACCGGCCATGGACCCCGAGGCCATGGCCGCCGCGGCAACCGCCTCCGCCCAGATCCAGGGCTCGTCGTCGCTCGCGATGACCGCCGCCCACGTCGCCGCGGCGCTCGTCTGCGGCCTGTGGCTGGCGCGCGGCGAAGCGGCCTTCTTCCGGCTCGCGCGCGCCGTCGGCGCGCTGGCCTTCACTCCGCTGCGGCTGCTGCTCGCCCTCGTACGGACGCCCGCACTGCCGGAGCCGGTACGCCGCCGGGAGCCCCGCACCACGCGCCGCCACGGCCACGGCGTCGTCCTCACGCACACCCTGTCGCGGCGCGGGCCGCCCCCGGCCCGGACCACCCGCGCCACGGCCCCCGCACTTGCCACCGGCTGACCGCGTCCGACCGCGTCGGACCGCGTGACCAGGGGGCCGCTTCCCACGCCCCGTGACCCAGGTCACCAGCGACAACTCCGAGGACAGTCATGGCCATTGACGACCCCGTACAGACCCCGCAAGCGGAGCCCGGCCCGGCGGCCACCGCAGCCGGCGACCGCCCGAGCACCTGGAGTGCCCTGCGCCCCCTCGTCCTGCGCATGCACTTCTACGCGGGCCTTCTCATAGCCCCGCTCCTGCTGGTCGCCGCCACCAGCGGGCTGCTCTACGCCCTCTCCTTCCAGGCGGAGAAGTTCCTCTACAGCAACGAACTCGAAGTCCCGGTCGGCGAACGCTCCCTGCCGGTCGGCGACCAGCTGGCCGCCGCCCGCAAGGCCCACCCCGAGGGCACGGTGACCGCCGTCTGGCCCTCGGCCGAGGACGGCGCGACGACCAGGGTGCTGATGACGTCACCCGAGGTCGAGGAGGGCAAATCGCTCGCCGTCTTCGTCGATCCGTACACCGCGGAGGTACGGGGCGAGCTGACCAGTTTCGGCAGCTCCGGCGCCCTGCCGCTGCGCACCTGGCTCGACGAACTCCACCGTGACCTGCTCCTCGGCGACCTCGGCCGCTACTACAGCGAACTCGCCGCCAGCTGGCTGTGGGTGGTCGCACTCGGCGGTCTGCTGCTGTGGCTCGGACGCAGGCGCACGGCCAAGCGCGACCTGATCGTTCCCGAACGCGGGGCGAAGGGCCGCCGCAGGACGCTTTCCTGGCACGGCACCGTCGGCATGTGGGCGGTGCTGGGTCTCGTCCTGCTCTCGGCGACCGGCCTCACCTGGTCCCGGTACGCGGGCGAGAACATCGGCGCCGTACAGGACCAGCTCGGCGGCGCCACCCCGGTGGTCTCCGCCGCGCTGACCGAGGGCGCCGGTGACGGCGGCGAGGCACACGAGGGCCACGGTGGTGGCGGCGGCTCCCACGAGGGCATGGCCAACATGGACGTCGGCATCGACAACGCGCTCGCGGCCGCGCGCCAGGCGGGTATCGACGGCAAGCTCTCGGTGATCCTGCCGAGCGAGGGCAGCGGTTACGTCGTCAAGGAGACCGACGCCCAGTTCCCGGTCCACCTCGACTCGGTCGCCGTCGACCCCGCCGACGGCCGCGTCATGGACGAACTGCGCTTCGCCGACTACCCGCTGCTCGCCAAGCTCACCCGCTTCGGCATCGACGCCCACACCGGCGTCTTCCTCGGCCTCGCCAACCAGCTGGCCCTGGCGGCCCTCGCGTTCGCCCTGATCATGCTGATCGTCTGGGGTTACCGCATGTGGTGGCTGCGCAGGCCCACCAAGGAGCGCAGGCTGAGCGCCGGCCGCCCGATGCCGCGCGGCGCCTGGCGGAAGGTTCCGGTCACGGCGCTGCTGCCGCTGGCGGCGCTCACCGTCCTGGCGGGCTGGTTCGTGCCGCTGCTGGGCATCAGCCTGCTGGTGTTCCTGGCGGTCGATGTGGTGCTGGGACTGGTGGCCAGGGCCCGCGCCCGCACGGCAGTCTGAGCCCGGGGAGGGCCCGCCCGGCCCGGACGCTGTTGGTTAATTCGGCCCTTCGCGTGACGTCGGCCTTCAGGACCCGGTTGTGGTCTTGAAGGCCGACGTTGTTGTTTGGGGTGGGTGCG